>JAIVHL010000016.1 GCA_020201075.1 Halomonas sp.
CTGCTAGATCGTCATCTGCGCCGCGCCTGCCTGGCGTTCATCGTCTTCGCCCTGGTGATGTCGTTCGCCTGGTGGCAGCTGGGTGTCCCCTGGCTGGCCGCCGGTGAGGCGCTGCTGGGGGCGGTGCTCACCGGTGTCGCTCTGCTGCATGGGCTGGGTCGAGCGGGAGACGTGCCGCGGTTGGGGCAGCGTGACACCACGGTGCACCGTGGCGGAGGCGCCGGTGCGCTGGTTTCCGCCCTTGGCTGGCTGATCCTTACTGGCCTGGCAATGGCGGATCTGTTTGTCACCGAGCGGCTGCCGCTTGATGGGGATGTTGAGCTTTCTCTGGTGCCCTTCGCTTTGCTGGTGATGGCGCTGGGCCTCTGGGCCTTCGCCCATCATCGCCACCTGCTGCGTCGGCTGCTGGCCTTCAACGTGCTCGGCTCCGGCGTCTTCCTGCTGCTGGCCGCACTCGCCGGCCACGGCCCTGAGGTGCAAGGGTTGATTCTGGTGGGGCTTGCCGTGGCGCTGATCGGCTCGGTGCTGGGCGTGCTGCTGTTGCGTCGCCTGCATGTCCTGGAAGACAGCGTCACGCTCGAGAACGAGGCCGGCCCGTGAATACAGCCGCGAACCCCATGCTGTGGCTGGCGCTGGTGGCTCCGCTGCCGCTGGGTTTGCTGGCCTGGTTAAAACCGCCGCGCCACATGCGCACCGTGGCCCTGGCCGCAGGGGCGTTGCCCCTGGCGACGTGGTGGCTGCTACCGCAAGCGCTGGAAGGGGCGCTGAATGGCCGCCTAGCGTTGGGTGGGCTCTCGCTTCACTGGCGGCTTGACGCCCTGACGGCGCTGCTACTGCTGTTGACCCAGCTGGTGCTGCTGGCCAGCGCCGCCTACGCCGTCGGGCACCGCCGCATGGCGGCGTTAGACGACGCCTCCCACGCCCGCTTTTGGCCGCTGCTGGGGGGTCTGGCGTTCGCCTTGGGGCTTATCTGGGTGGCCGCCGACCTGCTGCTGCTCTACGTGGGGCTGGAACTGATGGGCCTGTGCGCGGTGGGCATGATGCTGTTGCCCGGCAAGGTCGAGGCGATCCGTGCCGGCCTGCGCTATCTGCTCTATGCGCTAGTGGGATCGCTGGCCTGGCTGCTGGGCGTAGCGCTTCTGCTGGGCGCTTGGGGCACCCTGGAGCTGGCTGGGTTGGAGGCCGTGGCTGAGCCGGATGTTTCGACTCGCATCGGCATGGCGCTGCTGACCGGGGGGCTGCTGCTCAAGGCGGCGATCTTCCCTCTGCACGGCTGGCTGGTGCCGGTTCACGCCAGCGCCTGGACCCCAGTCAGCGCCGTGCACGGCGCCCTGGTGGTCAAGGCCTCCTTTTTCATTCTGATTACCCTGTGGCGATTGCTGATGCCTGATGCCGTAACGGCTGCCTGGGCGCTGGGGATGCTGGGGGCGTCGGCGGTGCTGTGGGGTGGACTCAAGGCGTGGCGGGCCGATTCGCTCAAGCAGGTGGTGGCCTGGTCCACGGTGGGTCAGCTCGGCTACCTGATGCTGCTGTTTCCGTTACTGGCCGGCACCGCGGCGTCGGTGGCCGCCATGGCCTGGCAGGCCACCTGGCTGCAGCTGGCCGGCCATGCCCTGGCCAAGGCGGCGATGTTCATGGCCGCCGGCAACCTGATGCTTTCCACCGGCGCCAGCCGCCTGGTCGACTTGGCCGGCACCAGCCGCCGGCTGCCGCTGTCGCTGATGACTTTCGGTATCGCCGCGGTGACCCTGATGGGGCTTCCGCCCAGCGCCGGCTTCACCGCCAAGTGGCTGCTGCTGCAGGCCGCCCTGGAGTCGGGCCAGTGGCCCTGGGTCGCGGTGCTGGTGCTCGGCACCCTGCTCACCGCCGCCTATGTGTTCCGGGTGCTGCGCTGCTCCTTCGTGGAAGAGGCGCCACGCCGTGACTTCCACCCCCTGCCGCGGGGCATGGACCTGGTGCCGCTGCTGCTGGCACTAGCCGCCGTTGGCCTGGGCCTGGTGGCGGAGTGGCCGCTGGCGATGCTGCGCCAGGGAGGAGGGCCATGAGCGGTGCCTTCTTCCCGATCGCCACCCTGTCGACTTCGCTCGTGGCGGCAGCGATTATCTTCTTGTTGCCGGAGGGCGCCTTCCGGGCCCGAAGCGGGCTCAACCTGGCTGCCGCGGTGCTCAAGATTGGCCTGGTGGCCTGGATGGTGCGCGGGCTCAGCCAGGGTCAGACCTACGCCGTAGAGTTTCCGGTGCTGGAGGGTCTGGCCTTCGTGCTGCGCGCCGATCCGCTGGGCATCATGTTTGCCGGGCTCTCCTCGCTGCTATGGCTGTTCACGACCATCTACGCTATCGGCTATCTGGAGGACTCGCCCAATCGGCGCCGTTTCTTCGGTTTCTTCAGCCTCTGCGTGGCCAGCACCCTGGGCATCAGCCTGGCCGGCAATCTCTTTACCTTCCTGATCTTCTATGAACTGCTGACGCTCTCCACCTATCCGCTGGTGGCCCACCGCGGCACACCCAAGGCGCTGGCCGCGGCCACCCTCTACCTGCGCTTCACCCTCGCCGCGGGGCTGGTGCTGATGATCGGCATGGTGGCACTCCACACGTTGGCCGGCGATATCCGCTTCGGCCAGCGGGAGATCCTCGCCGAGTTCGGTGCGGAGCAGCGCGGGACGCTGATCGCCATTTTCTGGGTGCTGATTGCCGGCTTCGGGGTCAAGGCGGGGCTGGTACCGCTGCACGGCTGGCTGCCCCGGGCCATGGTGGCGCCGGCGCCGGTCAGCGCTCTGCTGCATGCGGTGGCGGTGGTCAAGGCCGGAGCCTTCGGCATCGTGCGGCTGGTCTATGACGTTTACGGCGCCGAGCTCAGCCAGGCGCTGGGGCTGCTCACCGGTCTTGCCGTCATCGCCAGCGTGACCATCCTCTATTCCTCGCTGCGGGCCCTGGCCGAGGTGGAGCTCAAGCGGCGGCTGGCCTTTTCCACGGTCAGCCAGGTGAGCTATGTCGTGCTGGGCATCGGGCTGTTCGGGCCCCTGGGCACCATCGCCGCGCTGTCCCATCTGCTGCACCAGGGGCTGATGAAGATCACGCTGTTCTTCTGTGCCGGCAACTACGCCGAGGAACTCGGCATTCATCGCATCGACGAGCTCGATGGGGCAGGACGGCGCATGCCGCTTACCAGCCTGGCCTTCAGCGTGGGCGCGCTCGGCATGATCGGTTTGCCGCCGCTGGTGGGCTTCCTCAGCAAGTGGTACCTGGGCATCGGGGCAGTGCAGGCGGGCATGCCCTGGGTGATCGCCGTACTGGTCGCCAGCAGCCTGCTCAACGCCGCTTATTTTCTGCCGGTCCTCTACCGGCTGTGGTTCTGCCCCGGTCCTGACCAAGGCGTGGGGGCCTGGCCGCAGGAGCGTCATCTCGGCCGCTTCGAGACCAGCAGTTGGCTGCTGCTGCCGGCGCTGGCGACGGCGCTGTTCAGCGTGATGGCGGGGCTGCTGGCCGGTTTACCCTTCAGCCCACTGGAGTGGGCGACTCGGGTGGTCAGCCTGGAGTATCTGCCATGAGCCAGGCGATCCTTGCGGTGCTGATGATCGCTGCGCTGCTATGGCCGCTGGCGCTGATACTGCGCGAACCGTTGATGGCGGCACTGACCTCGCGTGGCGAGGTGCGTTTTCCTCTCGATTCGCTGTGGTCCACGGCGCCGCTGCCGGCCCTGGCGTTGGCGCTGCTGGGGACAGACGGCAGCCTGTCGCTGTCGGCCTGGTTGCTGGGCGGCGTCTGGGTGCTGGACGAGCCGCGCCGGGTGTTGCTGGCCTTCAGCGCGCTGCTGTGGGGGCTCTCCGGCTGGTATGCCCGGGGCTATCTGGTGGGAGAGCGTGATCGAGCCAATGCCGGCAACGAAGCGTCGGCGGCTCGGCTGGCGCGCTTCGCCGTGCTCTGGCCGCTGACCCTTTCCGGCAACTTGCTGCTGCTGGTGGCCGAGGATATCGCCAGCTTCTACCTGGGCTTCGCGGTGATGACCTTCGCCGCCTACGGCCTGGTGATCCACGCCGGTACTCGAGATGCCCTGACCGGTGGTCGCGCCTACCTGATCATGGCGGTGCTAGGCGAGGGATTGATTCTTGGCGGTCTGCTGTGGGGCGCCGGCAGTCTTGATGCGCTGACCCTGAGCGAGCTGCGTCAGGGGCTGGCCACCGCACCCCACGGCGTCTGGATCGGGCTGTTGCTTTGGCTCGGCTTCGGGGTCAAGGCCGGTGTGCTGGGTTTGCACCTGTGGTTGCCCCTGGCGCATCCGGTGGCACCCACGCCGGCCAGCGCCGTGCTCAGTGGTGCCATGGTCAAGGCCGGTGTGGTGGGCTGGATGGCGACCCTGCCGCTGGGGGAATCTGCCGCGGCGACTGCCTTCGTCGGGCTGGGGCGCGCCATGCTGATCGTTGGCCTGGTGGGCGCCATTGGTGCGGCGTTGCTGGGCGTCTGCCAACGCCACCCCAAGGCCGTATTGGCTTATTCCAGCGTCAGTCAGCTGGGTATGCTCGCTGCGCTGGTGGGAACCGGGCTCGTGATGCCTTCCCTGTGGCCGTCCCTGGCGCCGGCGGTGGTGCTTTTCGCCGCCCACCATGGCCTGACCAAGGGTGCGCTGTTTCTCGGCGTGGGCATCGGCGAACATCCGCCGCGGATGCCAACCTGGATGCTGGCACTGCTGCTGACGCTGCCGGCGCTGTCGCTGGCCGGGGTGCTGGGCTCGGGGCTGGCGACCAAGTGGGCCTTCAAAGCGGCGCTGTACGAGGGCGGACAATCGGCGTTGGCGACCTGGCTCTCCGTGGCGGCGGTGGGCACCACCCTGCTGATGGCGCGCACCCTCTGGTGTCAGTGGCAGGGCGAAGGACAGGCCCGACTAGACGGCCTGACGCCGCTTTCCGCTCCCATGCCATTGGCTTGGCTGCTGCTGGTGGTAAGTGCCCTGGCGCTGCCGCTGTGGCTGCCGACGTTGGGCGTGGCGCCCGCGTGGCCGCCGCCAGATGAGCTGTTCGGCTTTTGGTGGCCGGCCCTTCTCGGGGTGGCCCTGGCCCTGCTGGCCGGCTGGCGGATACATCGCTGGCCGCTGCGGTTGGCGGGAAAGCGTCCGCCGGCGGGGGATCTGTGGTGGCCGCTGGCGCGGGGATTCAGCCGACTGTGGATGGCGACTGCGCCCTGGCTTGTGCGACTTGCCGCGGTGAAGACGGCCTGGGTGGCCTGGTGGGTTGCCCTGGAAGAGGCAGGAATCTCGATGCTGGACGCGCTGGGTGAGAGCGAGACGTGGCTGCGTCGCCACGCCGCGGTGCTGATGATGGTGGTCGCCATGGGGCTTGCCCTGGCACTGCTGTTCAGCACCGCCTGACGCCCCTAGAGGGCGGCAGGCGGAGAGTTGTCGTTGCGCGAGTGGGCGTCGACCAGTAGGGAAAGCCTACAGCAGTTCCTCGCCGGCCAGGGCCAGGCGCGAGCGCTCGACGCTCTTCAGGGTGACATGTCCGGCGTGGGGCCAGTCGCGGAAGCGCTGGACCAGTGCCGCCATGCCGCAGGTGTTGGCGGTCAGATAGGGGGTGTCGATCTGGCCGACGTTGCCCAGGCAGACGATCTTGGTGTTGCGCCCGGCTCGGGTGACCAGCGACTTGAGCTGCTTGGGCGTGAAGTTCTGCGCCTCGTCGATGATCAGGAAGGTGTCGTTGAGCGTTCGACCCCGCATGAAGCCGGGGGCGCGGATCTGCACCCGGGCGCCAAGCAGCTGGCGGGTAGCGCCGCTGTTCCAGCTGGATTCCCCATCCTCGTTGCGCAGCAGGTTGTCCATGTTGTCATGGAAGGCGCCCATCCAGGGCGACATCTTCTCCTCCTCGGTGCCGGGGAGAAAGCCGATATCTTCGCTCATGGAGATCGGGGCCCGTGTGAAGACGATGCGCTCGAAGCGCTTGGTGTCCAGGGTCTGCTGGAAGGCGGCGGCCAGGGTCATGAAGGTCTTGCCGGTGCCGGCGCTGCCGGCGATGGTCACCAGATCGATGTCATCGTCCATCAGCAGGTTGAGCGCGAAGTTCTGCCGGCAGTCGCTGGCGTGTACGCCCCATACGCTGGCGCCGTGACGGTAGTTGGCGAGGAGTTCCAGGCGGGCACGCTGCGCGTCCACTTCGCGCACGATGGCCTCGAAGCGGGCATCCACATCGCCGTCCGCCACCAGCATGCCGGGGTGCCACCCGGCAGGGATCTTGCCGGCGAGCTGGTAGATCACCCGCTGGGCCTCGCGCTCTACGCTCACGTCCAGCGCCAGGCCGTTCCACAGCTCACTGCCGGCATCCGGGTAGACCCGCACCCCTTCCAGCATGGCATCGCTGTCGTCGAAGGCGCGGTCGTTGAGATAGTCCTCGACCGGCACGCCCAGGGCAGCGGCCTTGACCCTGAGGTTGATGTCCTTGGTGATCAGGATCACCGAGGCGTCCGAGCGCTCCTCACGCAGCCGACAGGTCTCGGCCAGGATGCGGTTGTCGGGGCTCTCCTCGAGGGGCTCCAGCGGCTTCAGATCGGTGTAGCAGAGCAGGCGCAGGCGACCTTCGGGGCCGGCCAGGCGCGGGATGGGGATGCCATCGCGGATCTGCTCGAGGCCGACGTTGGCAGTGAGATCGGACAGGGTGCGGCTGACCTGGCGGGCGGTGCGGGCGATCTCGCGGACGCCGTTCTTGTGCTTGTCCAACTCCTCGAGCACGGTCATGGGAATGACCACTTCGTGCTCGTCGAACTGGTAGAGGGAGGCGGGGTCGTGCAGCAGGACGTTGGTGTCCAGTACGTAGAGGCGGGGGGGTCGCGAGCGGACGTCATTTGTGACGTCCCGATGTCGACACTGTCAGCGCGCCATGTCAGGAAGGTGACAGCCGCTGACGGTGCCGTGCAGCGCTCTTTCTCCCTCCTGTGGCTTATGGTGTTAGCTCATCCCTGTAACGTTCGACACCAGGCGGGGCTCAGGGTGCACTCCGCTTCATGCTGATAATGGTACCGCCGATGCCGTGCTGCTCTCCAAAAACCGAGGGTGCATTCAACGCTTTCTCAGTGTGGCGTTTCCGTATCCTGATAGACGCTCTCGACGTCCAGGGTAGAGCGGCTGCCAAGGTCTTCGAAATTCGCGGCCAGCCATTCTTCGGCGGTGCGCCGACCCTCGTCGCGCAGGTGGCAGAGGAAGGGCCATTCGGCGTTGAGCTTGCTGGAGACCGAGAGCTTGCCCAGGGTGTCGTCTCCGGCGATGCGATGAAAGAGGGTGCCCCCGAAGCAGCCGATGTCCACGCCGTGGTCGCCAAGCAGGCGTTGGACCATGGCAATCATGCGCACCTCTTTGATGAGGGCGGCGTTGAAGGTGATCTCATTGAGACGGTTCATGATCGCCGCGGCGCTGGTGGGCAGTTCCTCGCGATAGATGGGATTGATTTGCACGATCATGATGTCCCGGGATCCGCAATTCTCCATCAGCGGCATCAGCGAGGGATTGCCCATGTAGCCGCCGTCCCAGTAGGCCTCGCCGTCGATTTCCACCGCCTTGAATACCGCGGGCAGGCAGGCCGACGCCATCACTGCATCGAGGCTCATCTCCTCGCGGGTAAAAATGCGCTGCTTGCCGCTGCGCACGTTGGTGGCGGTGACAAATAGCTTGAGGTCCTCGCAGCGGCGAACCCGCTCGAAGTCGACCCGCTCGCTGACAATGTCGCGTAGCGGATTGAGGTTAAAGGGGTTGAACTGATACGGGGAGACCAGCCGGCTCATCAGGTCCATGGCAACGTAGCCCGGTGAGTTGTCCAGGCTCCAGTTGCCGGTCAGCATGTCCATTGGACTGCGCCGAACAGGGCTGGCCATGCCGGCCCGGCTCACCGCCTGCCAGAAATCATGCAGTGCCTGCCGGGCGGTGTCGCGGTCGCCGCGGGTCAGGGCATCGGCCATCACCACACCGTTCATGGCGCCGGCGCTGGTGCCGCTGATCCCCTCGATCTCGATGCGGGGATCCTCAAGCAGGCGATCCATCACGCCCCAGGTGAAGGCGCCGTGGGAACCGCCGCCTTGTAACGCCAGGTCGATACGTTTGGTCTCGGTCATAAGTGTCCCTGCCTTGCTTTGTGCAGTGCATCAAAGCATCAGCATAACGCTCGGCCAGCGAGACGCAAACGAAAACGAAAATCGCTCGTCTCAGCGCATGGCGAGCTGCCCCTCGTTGCGGTCGCAGGCCAGGTAGGCGGAGCTCTCCAGCCACTCCTGATCCGGATAGTAGACGAACAGGTACTGCTCATCCTTGATGCTGTCGATCAGCGGGTAGGTGACATCCTGGCTGACGGCCGGACAGCCGTGGCTGCGGCCCAGCCGGCCGGTCTGCTGGATGAAGGATTCGCTCACGTAGTCGGCGCCATGGATGACGATGGCGCGCTGGTAGGCCAGATCGTTGATGCCGTTCTCGAGTCCCTCCAGTCGCAGCGAATAACCGTTGCGCCCATAGTAGGTGTTCATGGTGCGAAACAGTCCCAGGCTCGACTGATAGCTCTCCGGGACATTCGAGAAGGTGGTGGCCATGGCGTCGCCGGAACCGCGGCCGTGGGAGACCAACTCCTCGAACATCAGCTTGTCGCGGTTCAGGTCGAAGACCCACAGGCGCGGCTCGCTGGAGGGTAGCGAGTAATCGATCACCGCCAGGCGCTCGGCGTCAGGGTCGGCGCAGGCCAGGGCGCTGGCGGCAAGCGATAGCACTTGAGGGTCGGCTCCCGGAGCCAGGCGATTGAGCTGCTCATCCAGGGTCTGGCCCTTGAGCACCTCGGGGTGCAGGGTCTGGGCGAGGAAGGTGTCGGCATGAGCCTGGCCGGAAGCGAGCAACACGCAGCCGGCGAGCAGGGGCAAGGGAAACAGTGATCGGATCATGAAGACGGTACCTTGAGTCGGTGATTGGCGGGAAGCCAAGCAAGGTGATGCGGAGTCTGCTTCCCTGTGGCCCCGAACCTGTGGCTATTATGGAGAGAGAGCCAAGGAAAGCCAATTTAGCCTTAAACGATAAAAGGAACCGAACATGCGGTTATTTGTTCCCATCCTCGCCACAGTGGTGCTGTTGGTATCCGTCTCTGTTAGCGCTGAGGAGCCGCGTGAGGTCCAGACTGGCAGCCTGGAAGTGGAAATCGCCCTCCTGGTGGCCGAGCAAGACGCCGAACTGCAAGACTTCTATGAAGTCCGTGACTACCGCCCGGCCTGGGCGGAGCGCCAGCGGGTGGCGGCCTTTGCCGAAGCCCTTCAGACCCTCGAAAGCGATGGCCTGGACCCGAGTGATTACCGGGCAAACCGGCTGGTAGCCGAACGTCGCCGACTCCACGAGTCAGATGCCGCGCTGGTAGAGCTGGCGCAATTTGACCTGGAGACCTCCGCGCTACTGCTGACGGCGTTGAGCCACCTGCAGCGCGGGCGCCTGGACCCGCGCCAAGTCGACCCTCAGTGGGAGATTCCGGTGGAGCCGGCGCGACTCGATCTCGAAACCATTTCCCGGGCCGTGGATGGCCAGCGCTTCGAGCAGGCCTTCAGCGAGGCGCGCCCCCCCTATGCGCCCTACGAGCGGCTGCGCAGCGGCCTGGCACGCTACCGCAACATCGAGCGGGTGGGCGGTTGGCCGCCGCTTCCCGAGCAGCCTCGCGTGCTGCGCTCGGAAGATGTGGATGACGTGGTCAGCCTGCTCCGGGAGCGGTTGGCCATGGAGGGGGAACTCGAGGTGATGGCCGCCGATCCCTCCGCATTTCCGCGCGCCGAGCTCGAGACCCCGGACCCGCGGCGATTCGATGCTCTTCTGGAAGAGGCGGTGAAGCGCTTCCAGCGCCGCCACCTGCTGGAGGCGGATGGTATCGTCGGGCCCCAGACACGAGACGCCTTGAACGTGCCGGTAGCGGCACGTATCGATCAGATTCGACTCAACCTGGAGCGTGCTCGCTGGCTGCTGAATGGCCTGCCGGAGTCCTTCGTGCTGGTGGATATCGCCGGCTACCGGCTTAGCTATTTCCGCCCAAACGGCGAAATATGGCGTTCGCGTATCGTGGTGGGTCAGCCCTATCGGCGCACCCCGTCGCTGCGCTCCGAGATCACCCACATGACCGTCAACCCTACCTGGACAGTGCCTCCTACCATCATGCGCGAGGATGTCCTGCCGGCGATCCGTCGCGACCTGGGCTATCTGCAGCGGCAGAACATGCGGGTGCTTAGCCCCTCGGGGCAGCGCCTTGATCCGCGACAGATCAACTGGTGGAGCCCGGGCAACGTGATGATCCGCCAGGATCCGGGGCCCCATAACGCCCTGGGCCAGGTGGTGATCCGCTTCCCTAATGATCATCTGGTGTACCTGCACGACACCCCGGCCCAGGGACTCTTCGCCCGAGAGCAGCGGGCCTTCAGCTCGGGCTGCATCCGCGTCCAGGGAGTGCTGGAGTTCGCCCAGCTGCTGTTGGACGACTCCGGATCTGACCAGAACGTGCAGGCGTTGACCGCCAGCGGCCAGACGCGCAATGTGCCGTTGGCCAGCCGCATGCCGGTGATCCTGCACTACTGGACCGTGCATCCGGGCGAGGATGGCCAGCTGGTGTTCCGACCGGACATCTATGACCGCGACGGTGACCTGCTACGGGCACTCAATCGCCCGCCGGTGTTGTAGGAGCCGGTCCGGCTCCTCGGTAATTTACTTGGCGCTACGCATTCGGTTTTTCGCAGACTGGCTTGACAGGCTCGGTGCGGTCTCTTCACTTTGCGAGACTTCAGACGACTGGTGGGAGATCGGCTCTGCCGACGGTTCGACGCCTCGACGAATGGCGTCGTAGGCGCCCCGGCAGCGTTGCTGGCGTTTCCGCATACCACCCAGGAGCCCTTCGGTCTCCATTCGCCGGGCAGAGCCCAGCTCCCACTAAGAAGTGCTCAGTCGCAACTGAGATTTACGCGAGTATGCGGACCATTTATTGCGCGATGGGACCTATTCATAGCCCTTCGCCTGCAGACGGAATAGCCGCGCGTAGCGGCCATTGGCGGCCATCAGGCTCTCGTGGTCGCCCTGCTCGAGGATCTCACCGCCGTCGATGACCAGTATCTGATGGGCGGCACGCACGGTGGAGAAGCGGTGGGAGATCAGCATGGTCATCTTGTTGTGGCTGTGCTTGCGGAAGTCGGCGAACACCGCCGCCTCGGCGGCGGCGTCCATGGCAGCGGTGGGTTCATCGAGCACCAGGATGTCGGCGCTTTCGCGCATATAGGCCCGCGACAGGGCGACCTTCTGCCACTGGCCGCCCGAGAGCTCCTGGCCCCCCTTGAACCAGCGCCCCAGCTGGGTGTGGTAGCCGCCGGGCATCGAGGCGATGAAGTCGTCGGCCAGGCCGCGCCGCGCCGCCTCCTGCCAGCGCGCCTCGTCGTCGAAGGCGGCGACGTCGCCGGCGCCGAGGTTCTCGCCCACCTTGAGCTGGTAGCGTACGAAGTCCTGGAAGATCACCCCGACGCGCCGCCGCAGGGCCCGAACATCCCACTCGCGCAGGTCGCTGCCGTCCAGCAGGATCCGTCCCTCGCCGGGCTCGTAGAGTCGGGTAAGCAGCTTGATCAGCGTGGTCTTGCCGGAGCCGTTGGCGCCTACCAGCGCCAGGCTCTCTCCCGGCGGCAGATGCAGCGAGATACCTGAAAGCGCCGGCTTCTCCGCGCCGGGGTAGGTGAAGCCGACGTTCTCGAAGCGAATGCCGTCGCCGGGATGGGCCCCCTCGGTCAGGGTGCCGGTCTGTGCCGCCACCGGCTGCTCAAGATACTCGTAGAGATTGGAAAGGTAGAGGTTGTCCTCGTACATCCCGCTCACCGAGGTCAGGCTTGCCGAGAGTGCCGCCTGGCCCTGTTTGAAGACCATCAGGTACATGGTCATCTCGCCCAGGGTCAAACCACCGGAGACGGTTTCCACCACCACCCAGGCATAGGCGCCGTAGAAGGCCAGGGTGCCGATCAGCCCGAGACCGAAGCCCCAGCCCTCGCGGCGCAGGGTAAGGCGGCGATCCTCCCCGTAGAGGGTGTCGAAAATCTTCCGGTAGCGCTCCAGCAGCAGGGGTTCCAGGCCAAACAGCTTGACCTCCTTGATGCTATCTTCCCGGGCCAGCACCGTCTCCAAGTACATCTGCATACGGGTCTGCGGGGAGCGCCAGCGGAACAGCCGGAAAGCGTCGCCGGAGAACTTGGCCTCGGAGAGGAACACCGGCAGCGCCCCCACCATCAGGATCAACAGGGCCCAGGGCGAGAACTGCACCAGCAGGAAGCCGAAGCTGATCAACGAAATACCGTTTTGGGCCAGCCCGAAGGTCTTGTTGACCAGCCCCAGCGGGCGGACCGATGCCTCGCGCCGAGCCCGGGTCAGCTTGTCGTAGAATTCGGAGTCCTCGAACTGAGCCAAGCTGAGCGTGCCGGCCTTCTCCAGGATCATCACGTTGACTTTCTGGCCGAGGAGGGCGCGCAGCAGTGACTGCTGGGCCGAGAGGCCGCGCTGGGCCATGGCGATGGCGGCGATCACCCCGGCCTCGGCCAGCACGTAGCGCAGTACCGGCCAGGTGCTCTCGACGGTGAGTGCGGCGCCGGTCTCGCGATGGTAGGTCATGGCCGCGACCACAGCGTCGACAATCAGCTGACCGATCCAGGCCGCCACAGCCGGCAGCACACCGGCTACCAGGGTGCACAGTGCTAGCCCCACGGTGAGCGGCCGCGAGGTCTGCCAGACAAGGGTCAACGCCCGGCGGCTGTACCGAAAGACACCGAAGAAAGCCGCCAGGCGGTTCGCGGGAGGGGGGCTGGCGTGGGTGCGATGCATATGGGGCGAGGACAAGCAATATCTCCGTGGCGGGAGAGAGGGTCAGCAACGAATGACAAGGGGCCTTAACTGCAGCGCCCCGCTGAAAAGCGGGGCGCTATGTGGTGTCGAGCGAAGGCTCAGCCTTCGTCGTCACTTCGACGGCTTGCCACCACTGTGCCGGTGTTGCCGCTTTGCAGGGTCGCCAGCAGCGGCTCTGCCTGGCGCCGGAAGGCTACCAGCTTGTCGCCGGAGAGGCTCTTGTTCTCCGGAAGGGAGACGGTCATCGCATTGACCTGGCTGCTGTTAACCAGCACTTCATAGTGCAAGTGCGGGCCCGTGCTGCGGCCGGTGTTGCCGGATAGCGCGATGCGCTCGCCCATGGTCACTCGATCACCGCGGCTGACCAGCGGGCGAGAGAGGTGTAGGTAGCGGGTCTGGTAGCCGTTATCGTGGCGTACCAGTATGTAGCGCCCCGCCGTCGGGTGATTGGCCACTTTTTCAACGCGGCCATCTGCCGGGGCAACGATCGGCGTGCCGATAGGCATGGCAAAATCGGTGCCGCGATGTGGGCTCACGCGGCCGGTGACCGGGTGCTTGCGGCGAGGATTGAAGTTTGAACTCAGCCGGTAGCTGCCCTCGAAGGGGTAACGGTTGAAGGCCGGGTCGAGGCTTTCACCGTCGGGAGTGTAGAAGTTGTTGTCGGCATCGTTACGAACCAGGGTCAGATCGAGTCGCTCCCCCGCGTAGTTCACGGCAATCACTCGCGGATCGAAGCTGGAGCCGTCGATAATATCGGACTCCACCAGCACCTGAAAACGATCGCCGCGACGAGTGTCGCGGCGAAAGTCGAGTTTCTTGCCGAGTACGCGGGATAGCTCGCTGATCTCAGCGCTGGAGAGACCGGTAGCCTGGGCGGAGCGGGTGAAGCTGCCGCTGACCGTGCCGGCAAACAGGCGCTGGGAGGCCTCGCCGGTTCGCTCGATGGTGGCAACCTCGAAGCCGCTGTCAGCGCGCTCCACCAGGAAGCCGTCTCGGGCGTTGCGCATCATGCGCATGGCCAGCAGGTTGCCATCTTCGTCAAGCTGATAGTCGAAACTGTCGCCGGCCCGCCAGCGAGCCAGAACAGCCTTGTCGGGTAACTGATCGAGAAGACGCATTATCTCGCTGTAGCCCATGCCAAGACGATTCTGGGCCATGACAGCGAAGGTATCACCCTGCTTAACCTCGTAGGTCTGCCACTCTGGCACGTACGATTTGTTGGCGGCGATCTCCTGCTCGAGAATCACAGGCCCACCTTCAAACAGCCCCAGCTCTTCATCTGGCACCGGCTCGTAGGAGGTGGCGTTGTCGGCCATTAAAGTGCCGTCAAGGTCCAGCATGCCGCTGCCGATGGTGCCAACCACCACCGCCATGTGCACGGCGCCTTGATCAAGGTAAGTATCGATCGGTGACGCTTCGGCAAGCTCGGCTTCAGATTGGCCGGTAGCCGGTCGGGTAAGCGCCAGTGGCAGATCGCCATCCGCTGAGGCGCTGGCACTGTCGATCAGTTCAATCTCGAAGGCTTCTTCATCCACCAGATTTGCCAGCGGCATGTGCTGGCGAGTAGCGTCCAGCGCCTGGCTGGCAATATCGATGGCATCCCCAAGGGGACTGCGCTGGAAGCTGAACGAGGGAAGCCCCGGACTGGCATCAACCTCGAGGGGTACGATCACGGTGTCGAGCGTGCGGTGTTCACGCTGAACATCCTGGTAGGTAGTAACAATTTTCTGTGCGCCCAGCACGGTGACCATGGTGGCAACCGGCAACAATAACAACTTATGCGTGCGGGGCAGCGAATGGAGGATTCGCAACATGGGTAAGGGCCAGTGAATAATGAAAAAGGAAAAAAAAGCCTTTGAACTCTAACCCATGATGTATGGCATGCCTAGCCTGTACATTTGCACAGTAAAAACGCTCGCGATGAAATGTGTACGAACGGGAGGCGCTAATAACTGATATTTGTTACTGAATGTTATTCAATTGCAGGACAGATAGGAAAATCAACCTCTCATACGCCTCCACTGTCAAGCTAGCAAGCTAGATGGCGTCAACCCGTAAGGGTCCCTTGCCGATAGTCGCTTGCTCGAGTTCTGAATGGCTGTTCATCACCAAGGGACCGACTCGCTGGCGGCTAGACTCTGCCACAGCAGAAAGGCATGCAGACCTTGGCTGTCGGTGAGTGGCATTTCGGAGTGGATAATGCCGAATTTTTCGAAAATTATGCGCAATATTTTGCTTATTTAATTTGAGGACATCGAAATGTCGCGTGTCACTCTGGCCCAATGGCAGATGCTAGCGGCGGTGGTCGACCACGGCGGCTTTGCCCGTGCCGCCGAGGCGATTCACAAGAGCCCCTCCACGCTCAATCATGCGGTGCATAAGCTCGAGGAGTTGCTCGGCGTCCAGATGCTGGAGCCCGTTGGCCGCCAGGTTCGCCTGACCGAGGCCGGCGAGCTTCTGTTGCGCCGTGCGCGACAGCTGATCGAGAGCGCCGCCGCCCTGGAGGATGTGGCCGGCCGGCTCTCCGAAGGCCTGGAGGCGGAAGTGGTGATGGCCGTAGATCAGGTCTTTCCCTCCGACGCCCTGGCCCGCGCCCTGGACGAGTTCTCCAACGCCTTCCCCTATGTGCGGGTGCAGCTTCACGAGACGGTACTCAACGGCGGCATCGAGATGCTGTATGACGGCAGTGCCGATCTGGTGATCTCTGGTCTCTCGCCCCAGGGCTTTCTCGGCGAGCCCCTCGTTACGGTGCGTTTCGTGGCGGTGGCCCACCCCGCACACGCCCTGCACCGGCTCGAGCGGAATCTCGACCTGCGCGACCTCGTGCAACACCGCCAACTGGTGGTGCGTGATTCGGCGCTACGGCAATCCATGGATGCCGGCTGGCTCAAGGCCGAGCAGCGCTGGACCGTGAGCCACCTGGAGACCTCCATCGACATGGTGGAGCGCGGCCTGGGTTTTGCCTGGCTACCCGAAACGCGCATCCAGGACGCGCTGGCGGCCGATCGGCTTAAGCCGCTGGCGCTGTCCGCCGGTGGGGTGCGCGAGATCCCGGTGCAACTGATCCACCGCGACCGTGATCGTGCAGGCCCTGCTACCCGGGCCATGGCCGCGGCGCTGCTCAGGAAGGCGGGCGCGGGCTCGCACCACAATGGTTTAATTTTATCGAAAGAATAAGCCCATAATATGCGCTGAAGCATCGATGATTTCGCACTAAGATGAAGCCATGTTCAATTGGCAGTTTCCCACTGCCGGCAAGAGGAGACACTTCATGGGCCTGTTGATCGATGGCAAGTGGCACGACCAGTGGTACGACACCGACAAGCATGGTGGCGAGTTCGTGCGTGAATCTGCCCAGCTGCGCGACTGGGTCACGCGCGATGGAGGCAAAGGGCCTGATGGCCAACCAGGCTTGCCCGCCGAGGCGGGGCGCTACCACCTTTATGTCTCTTTGGCTTGTCCCTGGGCACACCGCGTCATGATCATGCGCAAGCTCAAGGGGTTGGAGGACCTCATCGGCCTGTCCCATGTCAGTCCGCTGATGCTCGACCAGGGTTGGACCTATGACATGAATGAGGGGTCGAGCGGCGACCCGATCAACGGCGTCGACTATCACCATCAGCTCTATACCCTCACCGACTCGCGCTACACCGGGCGCGTGACGGTGCCGGCTCTATGGGACATGTCGCAAAAACGCATCGTCAATAACGAGTCGGCCGAGCTGCTGCGCATGTGCAACGATGCCTTCGATGAGCTGACAGGTAACCGGCTGGACTTCTATCCCGAGGACTTGCGCGGGACCATCGACGCGGTCAATGAAGACGTCTACGACCACATCAACAACGGCGTCTACAAGTCCGGCTTCGCCACCGATCAAGAGGTCTACGAGAAACACGTAGTGGCGTTGTTCGATTCGCTGGACCGCATGGAGGCGCGCCTCGCCGAACATCGTTATCTTGCCGGCGAGTGGTTTACCGAGGCGGACATCCGCCTTTTCAGCACCCTGATTCGCTTCGACGCGGTCTACCACGGCCACTTCAAGTGCAACCTCAGGCGCATCGAGGACTACCCGAACCTATCGAACTACGTGCGTGAGCTCTACCAGTGGCCGGGCATCAAGGAGACGGTGGACTTCGACCATATCAAGCGCCACTACTACTGCAGCCACGACACCATCAATCCGACCGGCATCGTGCCCTACGGCCCGGTGCTGGACCTCGAACGCCCCCACGACCGTGAGCGGCTGCCGGGCAAGGGCATTCGCGAGAAGGGTTGAGCGTTCAGGCGGGCAATGCCGTGGCCACGGCCTTTCGCCCCGCGGAGCGTGGCTCCCGCCAGAAATAACAGGCCTCAGTGGTAGTTGACGGGCCATTAAGTCCCGAGCTGCAGGGTTGGGGTTGTGTCACCAAGGCCTTAAGTCACTGGTGGGAGCTGGGCTCTGCCCGGCGAATGGCGCCGCAGGCGCCCGGCGGTGCTGCCAAGCGTCTCAGCTTAAATCACCCGTTCTTCGCCAGCCATCTATCCAGCGCGTTGGCGAACTCCCGGCGGTCGGCGTCGGTGTAGCCCTTGGGGCCGCCGGTGTGTTCGCCACTGGCACGCATGGTCTCCATAAAGTCTCTCATCTGGACCCGAGCGCGGATGTTGTTCGCGTTGAGCGCCTCTCCGCGGGTGGTCATCACCTTGGCCCCGCGCTCGATGGCCGACATGGCCAGCGGCAGATCGGAGGTGATCAGCAGGTCGTTCGCCTGGATACGCTCGACGATCTCGTCATCGGCGGCGTCGAAGCCCTGGCTTACCGCCAGCGCCTTTACCCAAGCCGAGCGTGGCAGCGGTACTGTATGGTTGGCCACGAACCAGGCGTCGGTCGAGGTGCGTTCGGCGGCGCGTATGATGATGTCGCGCGCTACCTTGGGGCAGGCGTCGGCGTCGACCCACAGTGTTGGCATGAAGCGTCTCCCTGGCACGATAAAGGAATGGCCTGGCGAAAATGATGGCAAGGGCAAGGAGACAATGGTAGCATGCGCACTCCTCGCATGTGCTGACCCCACCATCATGTACGACGCCATCGCTGCCGGTCATTGACCGATCACAGGATGGGCGCCGCAACGCCAGGCCCAGCGTCACTGCTGTTTGCCACCAGCGTTCGAATTGTGTAGATGGAGCGCCATCCCGCCACTCTGGCGAGACCGGTGCAAATGGTCGCCACAGGGTTCCTTATTGCCATCCCGGATGGCACGGGCCCGATGCTAGGTGCGACCGGCGTCCCCGACTCCGATGTCCCGTACTGCAACCCTATCAGGGACAGTGCGCCTGACCGTTATTGTTCGCGTCAGGGACGCCAATGAATTTATGCCGGAGATCCCGGCCTACCAAGGTGTGATTGATGACTTCGACTCCTGTCGCTTCGCCGAGCTTCGGCGACCTCGCTCTGTTGCCTGCTGTTCTGTCTGCCGTCAAGGCTCAGGGCTACGAGACTCCTACTCCGATCCAGATTCAGACCATTCCGGCACTTCTGGAAGGGCGTGACATGCTGGGCCAGGCCCAGACCGGCACCGGCAAGACCGCTGCCTTCGCCCTGCCTATCCTGTCGCGTATCGAGCTGACTCGCCGCGAGCCCCAGGTACTGGTGCTGGCGCCGACCCGCGAGCTGGCCCAGCAGGTGGCCGTCTCCTTCAGCAAGTACGGTCAGAATCTCCAGGGCCTGGAAGTCGCTACCCTGTGCGGCGGTCAGGAGTATCGCGAGCAGCTGGGTGCGCTGAAGCGCGGCGCCCAGGTGGTGGTAGGCACCCCGGGTCGAGTCATCGATCACCTGGACCGCGGCAGCCTCAAGCTCGACGGTCTCACCTCGCTGGTGCTCGACGAAGCCGATGAGATGCTGCGCATGGGCTTCATCGACGACGTCAAGCGTGTGGTAGCGGATACCCCCAAGAATGCCCAGCGGGTGTTCTTCTCTGCGACCCTGCCGACCGAGATCGAGCGCATCGTCAACCGCTATCTGGTCGATCCGGTCAAGGTGGCCATTGCCTCGGCCAAGGGCACTGCGGCGAGCATCGAGCAGTTCCTGGTTCGCGTCGACGGTGGCGCCAAGCTGGAAGCACTGGCCCGTATTCTCGAGGTCGAGCCCGTCGATGGCGCCATCGTCTTCGTGCGTACCCGTGCGGCCTGCACCACCTTGACGGAACAGCTCAGTGCCCGTGGCCTGAGCTGTTCCGTCAAGGTGGTGCAGGCCGCACGGG
>JAIVHL010000144.1 GCA_020201075.1 Halomonas sp.
GGTGCTGGACGAGGAGGGCTGGCGGGCGCTGGCCGACAGCCAGGACCTGGGCCTTACTGCCGTGGAGTTCCAGCTGCTCAAGGTAATGATGCACGCCCCGGGACGAATCTTCTCTCGGGACCAATTGATGGATCACATGTACCGCGACCATCGCATCGTCTCCGAACGCACCGTGGACAGCCACGTCAAGAAGCTGCGCCGCAAGATCAGTGAGGTGTGGCCAGAACGCGAAGTGATCCGCTCGGTTTACGGGGTCGGCTACAAGTATCAGCCTGAGGAGTGATCTCGATTCCGCATGCACGACCTTTGCACGCTGGCTGCACGTCTCTTGCACTGAGCCAAGCGAGACTGGAACCGTCAACCCGAGGTTCCAAGGAGTGTCCCCATGAAGATGATCGTTTCTCGAAAGCTGCTGGCTCCCGCCCTGCTCGCCATTGCCACTGCGCCCCTGGCGCTGTCAGCCGCGGCCGCTGGCCACGGCCAGGGTGCAGAACTCCACAAGGAACAGCGCCAGGAACAGCGCCAGGAACAGCGCGAGCAGAGGCAGGAAACCCGCGCAGAACACCGTACCGAACAGCGCCAGGCGTTCCTCGAACGCGCCGGCATTGATAAGCCAACCCGCGAGGCGCTGGAAAAGGCAAGAGGCGAGCACCACGCGGCGATGCGCCAACTCCATGAGCAGCACCGCGAGCGCCTCGACGAGCTCCTCGACGACGACCAGCGCGCCGCCATGAAAGAGGCCCGCGGCAAGATGCAAGAGGAGCGCCGCGCCGAGATGATGGCTCGCGGAAAACGCGGCAACGGCATGGGACACGACAAGCCCTACCACGGCCATGGCGACAAGCGCGGCGGCTGAGTCTCCTTTTACCCGGCCCCTGAAGCGACGGGCCCGACCATCAGGTCGGGCCCGTCGAATGAACCGCCTCCCGTCCTACGCACCAGGCGTGCTCTCGATTGTGCGTAACAATCAACAGCGCGTCCCGGGAGTGTCGCCTCCATCCACCCCACAGGAGCATTCATACCGATGGCGCACAACGCCCCCTCCGACCCCTCGAGGGATCGACTCAACCCCGTGGTCTTCCACGGGAGCGTGGCAGGCATCGTCACCTTCCTCGTCCTTACTCTGCTGTTCACCGAGCAGGCCGGCGCCTTCTTCGACGCCGGACTGGCCTGGGTGAGCAAGACCTTCGGCTGGTACTACATGCTCGCCGTGGTGGCCTATCTGGTCTTCGTCGTGTTGATCGGTTGTTCGCGCTTTGGCAGCATTCGCCTCGGCCCCGATCATTCCCGGCCTGAATTCTCGTTGCTTTCCTGGTCGGCGATGCTGTTCGCCGCCGGTATCGGCATCGACCTGCTGTTCTTCAGCGTGGCCGAGCCGGTGGCTCACTACCTGGCACCGCCCAACCTGACGCCCGAGAGCCAGGCAGCCATGCGCCATGCCGTGGTGCAGACCTACCTGCACTGGGGGCTCTCCGGCTGGGGGCTTTATGTACTGATGGGCATGGCACTGGCCTACTTCAGCTACCGCCACCGCTTGCCGCTAGCGATCCGTAGCGCCCTCTACCCGCTGCTTGGCAAGCGTATCTACGGCCCTATCGGGCACGCCGTGGACATCACCGCGGTGATCTCCACGGTGTTTGGCATCGCCACCAGCCTCGGCATCGGCGTGATGCAGCTCAACTACGGGCTGGCCTACATGTTCGACGTGCCCGAGAGCCTCTCGATACAGATCATCCTGATCGCCCTGGTGGTGGTGCTGGCCACCGTCTCGGTGGTCAGCGGTGTGGAAAAAGGTATCCGCCGCCTGTCAGAGTTCAACATGCTGCTGGCACTGGCTCTGATGCTGTTCATCCTATTTCAGGGCCAGACCCTGGTGCTGCTCGACAAACTGGTCAACAACGCCGGCGACTACCTGTCTGGCTTCGTGGCGATGAGCTTTGACACCTACGCCTTCGCCGGCGAGGAAGCCCAGGAGTGGAAAATGTGGTGGACCGTCTTCTTCTGGGGCTGGTGGATCGCCTGGACTCCCTTCGTGGGGCTGTTCCTCGCACGCATCTCCCGCGGGCGCACTATTCGCGAGTTTGTCGCCGGCGCCCTGTTCATTCCTCTGGCCTTCATGATGGTGTGGATGTCGGTACTGGGTAACAGCGGCATCGAACTGGTCGCCAACCAGGGAGTCACCGAACTGGGCGAACAGGCACTGAGCACCCCCCAGACCACCCTCTACACCCTGCTCGAGTACTACCCCTATATCGGCCTCACCGCCGCCGTTGTCACCGTGCTCGGCATCGTCTTCTTCATCACCTCGGCGGACTCCGGTGCCCTGGTGCTGGCCAACTTCACCTCAATCCTTAGCGACGTTAACCACGACGCCCCGGTGAAGCTGCGTATCTTCTGGTCGGCGATGATTGGCCTGGTCACCGTGGCACTCCTGATGGCCGGGGGCCTGGCGGCATTGCAGAGTGCCGTGGTGATCACCGCTCTGCCCTTCTCGCTGGTGATCTTTGCCATCATGGTCGGCTTGGTCAAGGCGCTGAAACTAGAGGGCAGCAAGGCCGAGGCACGCCGCCAGGTCTCCGGCACCGCGCCGGGCGGCGACTGGCGCGAACGGCTCGACCGGGCACTGGATACCTCCAACCGCGCAGGGGCCGAGGCCACCATCGAACACGCCATTCGGCCGGCACTGACCCAGTTTGCTCAAGAGCTGGAGAGCCGCGGCCAGGACGCCACGGTGACCGAGGAGGTGATCGAAGGCGAGCTGTTGCCCCGCCTGACCCTGCAGGTGGATCTCGAGGAGGCGTCCAGCTTTGTCTACCAGGTATGCCCGCACCGCATGCGGACACCGAGCTTCCTGCCGGCCGATGACGACTATTATGTGCGCCTTGACGTCTTCCTCGCCGAAGGCGGTACCGGCCAGGACCTCAACGGCTATACGCGTGGCCAGGTAGTGGGCGATGTGCTCTCCGAGTATGAACGCCACCTGCACTTCCTGGCGCTGGCAGGGGAAGGCGGCCAGGTGCAGGCAATGCCCGGCGCAGTGGGCGAACTGCCGAACGGTGCTAGCCAGGATTGATTCCCCGGCCCGATGAGCGAAGGGGCGCCAAGCGGCGCCCCTTTTGCGTTGCTTGCTCCCCCTTTTAGCATCAGAACCGCTTGCGGCAGCGCAGCGGACAGGCGTAGCGTATTGGCTCCTGCTCTTTAGCGTGCAAAGGAATCGCCATGTCCCGGTCTTCCCCACGGAGCGGCTATCGTCTCCCCGTTCCCGGCAGCGCCTTGATCGCCGCCTGGCGCGCGGGCTACGGCCTGGCCGAACTGCGCCGCGACCTGATGGCCGGCCTGACCATCGGCATCGTCGCCGTGCCTCTCTCCATGGCCCTGGCCATCGCCACCGGGGTGCCGCCCCAGCACGGGCTTTACACCGCCATCGTGGCCGGCGCCATCATCGCTCTGACCGGCGGTTCCCGCTTCAATATCTCAGGACCCACCGCGGCCTTCGTGGTGATCCTCTTTCCCATCGTCGCAAGCCATGGCGTCGGTGGCCTACTGATCGCCACCCTGATGGCGGGACTGATCCTGGTGGCGCTGGGACTCGCACGGCTGGGCAGCTTGATCCAGTTTGTGCCCTATCCGGTGGTGCTCGGCTTCACTGCCGGCATCGCGGTGGTAATCGCCCTGCTGCAGCTGCCCGACTTCCTGGGCCTGGCGGGTGTCGAGCTGGGCGACAGCACACCGCATAATCTTGCCGCCGTCATTCGCGCCCTACCAACCCTGGCCCCGGCGGAGCTGGGCATCGGCCTGGTGACTCTGGCCACCCTGATCCTCTGGCCGCGCCTCAAGGTACCGGTCCCCGCCCCTCTGGTGGGGCTGGTCGTCGGTACTCTGGCGGCCCTGGCCTTGAGTGCCACCGGCGTCGAGGTCGCCACCATCGCCTCGCGCTTCAGCTGGGAGTTCCAGGGGCAAAGCGGCAGCGGAATACCACCCTTTGCTCCCAGCATGGTGGTGCCCTGGCGACTTCCGGGACCCGATGGCACGCCGCTGGCAGTGGACTTCGCGCTGATTCGCGAACTGCTCGGCCCGGCGCTGGCCATCGCCATGCTGGCAGCCATCGAGTCGCTGCTCTGCGCGGTGGTGGCCGACGGCCTGACCCGCACCCGACACGACCCCAACGCCGAGCTGATCGGCCAGGGGCTCGGCAACGTGGTGGTGCCCTTCTTCGGCGGTATCACCGCCACCGCAGCCCTGGCGCGCACTGCTACCAATATCCGCAGCGGCGCGGTCTCGCCGGTGGCCGGCGTGGTCCACTCCCTGGTGGTGCTGCTGGCGGTGGTGCTGCTGGCCGGGGTGCTGGGCTATGTGCCCATGGCGGCTCTGGCCGCCCTGCTGTTCATCATCGCTTGGAACATGAGCGAAGCGCGACACTTTGCCCACACCCTGAGGAGCGCCCCGGGCAGCGACGTGGCGGTGCTGGTGATCTGCTTCGCCCTCACGGTGATCTTCGACATGGTGCTGGCGGTGGCCGTGGGCATGGGCCTGGCCGCGGCGCTATTCATTCGCCGCATGGCCAGCCTCACCGAGGCGCGCCAACTGCGCGCCGGTGAACGCGAGGCGCCGCCGACGCTGCCCCGCGAGGTGGCCTTCTACGACATCAACGGCCCGCTATTCTTCGGGGCCGCCGAGAAAGCCGTCGCATCGCTGCGAGTGGTAGACCCGGAGGTAAAGGTGATGATGCTGGACATGCATGACGTGCCGAGCCTGGATGCCACGGCCATCGTCGCCCTGCAGTCGCTGGTGGGTGAACTACATGCTCAGCGGGTCGGACTGATCTTCTTCGGGCTGCCCGCGCGGATGGTCATCAAGCTCAGGCGCGCCGGGCTACGCCGCGAGGCGGGGCGGCTGGCCATGGTTAACAGTCAGGCCCATGCCAGCCGCCTGGCCGAGCGCTGGCTGGCCCAGGATTGAGAGCGAGTCGAGCAGTTGGAGATATGCGAAGTCTGCGCTGCAGCTCGGACAGCGGGCGTTTTCAGTCGAGTGCTTTCAGTCGATGGCTTTCGAAAGAGTGAAACGAGCCACCTGGGAAGGCTGGCCGAGGTGGGTGTCCATCTCGCCGACCCCCGAAAAGCTCACCCGATAGCCGTTGCGACGAGCCACCCCCTGCGCCCACTCTCGAAAGCGCGCCCGGTCCCACTCGAACTTGTGGTCGGGGTCGCGGAACTCGCCCGGCGCCATGTCATAAAGCGGGTTGTACTCGTGGTTCGGAGTGGTCATCACCAGCAGGTGGGGCCGCAGTCCGGCGAAGACCGCGCGCTCGACCCGAGAGAGCGACTCGGGGGGAACATGCTCGATGGTCTCCACCATGGCCGCAGCCTCGAAGCCGATTAGCGCGGGATGTTTGTCGGTGTAGGAACCGCACACCAGTTCAAGGCGCCCCGCACGGACGGAAGGCAAATCCTCCAAACGCATCTTGGCCTGGGCCAACAGTTCACCGGAGAGCTCCAGGCCAACCACCCGGTCGAACTGGGAGTCGCGCAGCAGGTACTGCAGCAGCCCCCCGGAGCCGCACCCCAGGTCAAGCACACGGCGCGCACCGCTTTCTTTGAAAAGCGACACCACGCGCTGCAGTCGCTCCTGGTGCAGGTCGGGGGCTTCGAGGTCGGTCATCGCCATGCGGTCTCCGAAGGGATCGAGGAAATGATGATGACGCAAAGCAACCGAGACGTGTAGCAAAGAGCGTAAAAAGGCGCGACTCGCGTCGCGCCCGGTCTCCGGCTTACTGTTACCGATGCGTCGTCAGACGCCACCGATCAGAAAAAGCCCAGCGGATTGATGTCATAGCTCACCAGCAGATTCTTGGTCTGCTGGTAGTGCTCCAGAGCCATCTTGTGGTTCTCGCGACCGATGCCAGACTTCTTGTAGCCACCGAAGGCGGCGTGGGCCGGGTACTGGTGGTAGCAGTTGGTCCACACCCGACCCGCCTGGATGCCGCGGCCCATGTGGAAGGCCACGTTCATGTCGCGGGTCCAGAGACCGGCACCCAGGCCAAACTCGGTGTCGTTGGCGATGGCCAGGGCCTCTTCCTGATCCTTGAAGGTCGTCACCGCCACCACCGGGCCGAAGATCTCCTCCTGGAAGACGCGCATGCTGTTGTTACCCTTGAGCAGGGTCGGCTGGATGTAGAAGCCACTGTCGAACGCAGCGTCCATGTCTTCCTTGTTGCCACCGGTCAGGAACTCGGCGCCCTCCTCCCGGGCAATCTCCATGTAAGACATGATCTTGTCGAACTGTTCCTGGGAGGCCTGGGCACCCACCTGGACATCGGTATCCAGCGGGTTGCCACGGGTGATCGCCAGGGTGCGCTCCATGACCTTGGCCATGAAGGCGTCATACATGCTCTCCTGGATCAGCGCCCGCGACGGACAGGTGCACACCTCACCCTGGTTGAAGAAGGCCAGCACCAGGCCTTCAACGGCCTTGTCGACGAACTCAGGTTCGGCCTGCATGACATCGGCGAAGTAGATGTTCGGCGACTTGCCGCCCAGTTCCACCGTGGAGGGAATAATGTTCTCGGCGGCGCACTGGAGGATGTGCGAACCCACCGGGGTGGAGCCGGTGAAGGCGATCTTGGCGATGCGCTTGCTGGTCGCCAGCGCCTGACCCGCCTCGGCCCCATAGCCGTTGACGATATTGACCACGCCCGGGGGCAGCAGGTCGCCGACCAGCTTCATCAGCTCAAGAATCGAGGCTGGCGTCTGCTCGGCGGGCTTGAGCACTACACAGTTGCCGGCGGCCAGCGCCGGGGCCAGCTTCCACACCGCCATCAAGATCGGGAAGTTCCAGGGAATGATCTGTCCCACGACGCCCAGCGGCTCGTGGAAGTGGTAGGCCACGGTGTTGTTGTCGATGGCACTGGAGGTGTCTTCCTGGGCGCGTATGCAGCCGGCGAAATAACGGAAATGATCGACGGCAAGCGGCAAGTCGGCGTTGAGGGTCTCGCGCACCGCCTTGCCGTTGTCCCAGGTCTCGGCCACGGCGAGCATCTCGATATTCTGCTCGATGCGGTCGGCGATCTTCAGCAGGATGTTGGAGCGCTCGGTGGTCGAGGTTTTGCCCCAGGCCGGTGCAGCCTGGTGGGCGGCGTCCAACGCCTTGTCGATATCCTCGGCGCTGGAGCGTGGGATCTGGCAGAACACTTCGCCGTTGACCGGCGTGACGTTGTCGAAGTACTGACCCTTCACCGGCGGCACGAATTCGCCGCCAATATAGTTGCCGTAGCGCTTATCGAAGGTGATGACGGCATGGGACTGGCCGGGGTTGGCATAGATCATGGCATGGCTCCTGACTGGCTTATCGTTATCGTTGTGCACACCTCAGTGTTGGTCAGGCTGAGCTTCTACGACATACTCCGGTGGCATGAGACGCCCTCATCCCTTGGGAGGAGGGCCTTGACGGGAGAGAGCAATGACAACCCTGATGGTCGCCGACGACCATCCGCTGTTCCGAGACGCCATCGGCGCGGTGATCGCGGCGGGCCTGCCAGGCACCCGGTTGCTGGAGGCCGACAGCCTGGCACGTGCCATGCAGGAGGCCGAGCGCCACGAGGAAGCCCTCGACCTGCTGCTTCTGGATCTGAATCTGCCCGACGCCGAGGGTCTCGATGGGCTAAGCCGCCTCAGGGAGGCCTATCCCGAGCTGCCGGTGGCCATCCTCTCGGCGGAACAGGATCGGCGCACGGTGTTGGCAGCCATCGAGATGGGCGCGGTGGGCTATATCCCCAAATCAACGCCCCGCGACGACCTGCTGGCCGCCCTGCGCCAGCTCCTCGAAGGACAGCTCTACCTGCCGCCCCAGGTCATGCGCCGCCCTCCCCCCGCGCATCCGGCGCCAGCCATCAGCGCCGCTGCGCCTGACTCGCGCCTGGCGTGCCTCACCGACAAGCAGCTTGAGGTACTCGAGCTGCTCAGCCGCGGCGCCTCCAACAAGGCGATCGCCCGGGAGCTTAAGGTCGCGGAGACAACGGTGAAAACACACGTCTCGGCGATCCTGAGAAAGCTGGGCGTAGCGAGCCGGATCCAGGCGATACTGCTGGCCGGCGAGTTGGACCTGATGCGCTATCGGGCCGGTCGCCGCTCCGGCTGAGGCCCCAGCAGCGAGGTCAGCACCAGTCGCAGGCGCAGCGGCTTGATGGGCTTGAGCAGGCAGTGATAGCCGGCCTGGCGTATCCGCGACTTCAATGCCGCATCGTGGTTGGCGGTGATCACCACGACCGGCAGCCAGGGAAAGGCCTCGCGCAGCCGAGCGGCGACCTCGAGCCCGTCGGGCTGCCCATCGCCCAGATGATAGTCCACCAGCAGCACGGTACCGGGTTGGGCGATACGCTGCTCGAGCTCGGACGACGAGCCCACGGCCACCACCCGACATCCCCAGCCCCCCAGCAGGGCCTTCATGCCCTCGCGGATCGCCGCATCGTTGTCCAGGACCCAGACAACCTGGTCAACCAGTAGCGTCCCATTTGGCGCAGGGTCAGGGCGTCCAGGGGATGGCTGGGGCGCTTCGGCAAAAGGCACCGTCACCGAGAACAGCGAACCCTGTCCGGGCACCGAGGAAAGTTTAAGCGGATGGCCAAGCATCCCGCTAATGCGGTCGACGATGGCCAGACCCAGCCCCAACCCGCGATCTTCTTCCCCACGACTCGCTTCGAGGCGCCGGAACTCCTCGAAGATCTCGCGTTGCTGCCCGGGCGCGATACCGGGGCCGGTATCGCCCACCAGGATCTCCAGCCCGTCGCGGCGACGCCGACAGCCCAGCAGGATGCGGCCGCGCGTGGTATAGCGAATCGCGTTGCCGAGGAAATTCCGCACTACCCGTGCCAGTAGTGCCAGGTCGGTCTCGATCACCGCTCGAGTGGTCACATAGTGGAAGGCGAGCCCCCTGGCCGCCGCCATCTGGCGATATTCCTCCGCCAGCACGTCGAGCAGCTCCTCGGCGGGAAAGGGCGCAGTATCGGGTCTGAGCAACCCGGCATCGAGCCGCGAGATATCCACCAGGCTGCCGATCAGCGCCTCGACGTCCTTGAGTGAGCGCCCGATGTTGGCGACCAGGCGCCTGGAGCCATCCGGCAGCGACTGCTCCTCAAGGGCGCTCGCGAACAGCCGCGCCGCGTTGAGCGGCTGGAGCAGGTCATGACTCACCGCAGCGAGAAACCGGGTCTTGGAGAGGTTAGCCGCCTCGGCTTCCGCCTTGGCCCTGTGCAGTTCACCCAGGGTGCGCTGCAGGGTCTCGGTACGTTCGCGGACTTGCTCGGCCAGCAACACAGAGTGCTCGAAGGCCGCATAGGGCGCTCCGCCCGGTACGCCGCTTGACTCCACCCGTTCGATCAGCGCACCGCAGATGCGCCTCAGCCGGGCATTCTCCTCGGCCAGCAACGCCGCCCTGGCTTCGGGCGTCTCAGGCAGCGCCGCCGGGCCGAGCGGTGCCAATGGCCACCCCGGTGAAGGTCTGGTTGATGTGCATGCCATGGTACTGCTCCCCGTAGGTATTGAAGCCAATCACCCGGCTCAGGCTAAGCAGGTCCGAGACCGCCGCGTCTTCGCCCAGCACTTCCAGCTCCAGGCGTCTCAGGAAGCAGTCGCAGCCGATGACCAGTTCGTGGGGCCCCAGCCGTTGTTCGAGGCCCTGTAACGTTTGCACCAGCTCCTCATGGATCGGAGCGGACGTCATGGCCGTGAGCACGATGCCGCTCTCCACGGCGCAATAAAAACTCAGGCTGCCATCCGCGTTAGCCCGCTGGATAGAGCGCACGTAATAGTGATCGCCGATGCGCACCGCCAGCGGATGGCGGGCAAACAGCTCGGGGCCCAGCCCCGCCACCGGCTGCTCCACCAGCGCCGCATAGGCCTCCACGGCAGGCATTGCGTTGAGCTCCAATACCCGTCGCGACTCCCGGTCGACCGCGGTAACCACCAGTTTTTCATGTCGGGGACGCAGGTGGTGGGTGGTGAAGACCTCGAAGGGCAGCGGCGTGTTGACCATCAGCACCACCGCCGCCTCGTTGTGGAAGCGGCCGTGGCAGAAGACGTGGGTATGGGCGAGCCGGTTGTCGTCCCCGGCCGAGCCACCGAAGCTGGGAATGCTGCCGAGTGCGGCGTCGAGAGTCGCAATCACGCTCTCCTCGCTGCTCGAGAGGCCATCGAGCAGGGTCACCACGAAGCTGTTGTCCGCCAGGGGCGCCAAGGCACGCTCGCGACAGCGGCCGAGCAGATCATCCACCAGGCGCTGGGCACATGGCAGGTCGAAGGCGTCGAGCGACTCCACCAGCGCCGGGGCCAGTTCGAAGTGGCAGCGGTCGAAGCCGATCGCCACGATGCTGCCCCGAGCATAGCCCGCCGGGGTGATCTCCCCGGCCGAGGTGCAACCCGCCACCGGGATGTCGGCGAAGGCCTCGTTGAGGGCGCGAGACAATGCTTCCAGAGGATACTCGACGCTGCAGAAAAAGAGCACGAAGCCCAGCGTTGCATGACACAGACCGGAGGCGAGCTCCGCCACGGCCTCGGCCGGGTCGGATCGATGGCTCACGGAAGTGCACAGCGGGGAAGCCGCGGCAGGGGCCGGAACGGGGAAGAGACTTGTGGCATCTTGCATGGCGGACTCCGACTGCAACGCTCGTCCAGTGTAGGCCGCCGGGAGGATACGCCACAAACGATCAGCTCAGACGGCAGACTGGGACCGCCAGGCGTTCAGGGCGGCCAGGGTGGCCGCCAGGCAGGAAGAAAGCTCATTCAGCAAAATCCTGGCCGCCATCCCGTCCCCTTCGTTGGCCAGGCGCTCGAGCCGAGTAGCGAGGCCAGCCACCTTGACGGCACCCAGACTCGACGACTCCCCCTTGAGCTGATGCGCCGCATGGCGAGCCTCCTTGAGGTCACCCTCGCCCAGGGCGCGCTCCAAGCTGGCCAACCGAGACTCGGCCTGGCCACTGAAGAGATCCATCAGCGAGGCGAGCCCCTCACCGCCCAGAGAGTCGCGCAGCGCCAGCAGCGTCAGCGGGTCGACCAGGCTGTCGCGGCCGGTCGCGATAACGCCGTTAGTGCACGACGCCGTTGACTCGTCGCTCAGATAGCGAAACAGCGTCTCGAGCAGCAGCTCCTGGCGCAGCGGCTTGATCAGGTAGCCGTTCATGCCAGCGGCCAGGCAACGAGCCTGCTCGCCTCCGGGACCGCCGGCGGTCATCGCCACGATCGGCACATCTGCCGCCCAGCCGTCGAGGGCGCGCAGGCGGCGGGTCACCTCCAGGCCGTCCATGTCAGGCATCTGAATGTCCATGAAGATCAGGTCGAACCAGCCCGCTGCCGCCAGCTGCAGTGCGGCCGCGCCGGAGCCGGCGATGGTAACTCGGCAGCCGAGGCGCTCCAGCATGGCCCTGGCGACCTGCTGATTGATCGGGTTGTCCTCCACCACCAGCAGATCGGTGCATTGCAGATCCACACGCCGCGAGCCCCTTGCCGCCGCTAGCGCAACCGGGTCGGGGCCCTCGGCGGTCATCAGGGGCAGCACGAACCAGAAGCGGCTGCCCACCCCGGGCTCGCTGGCCACCTCGATGCGCCCGCCCATGGCTTCCACCAGCCGGCGGCAGATCGCCAGGCCCAACCCGGTACCACCAAAGCGTCGCGCGGTAGAGGCATCGCCCTGACGGAACGGCTCAAAGATCCTGGAGAGCTGCTCGGGGGCGATGCCACAGCCGGTATCCACCACCTCAAAGCGCAGCCGTCCGTTCCCTTCGGGTCTCACCTCCAGGCGGATTTCACCCTGCTCGGTGAACTTCACCGCGTTGGAGACCAGGTTGATCAGCACCTGACGCAGACGCCCCGGGTCGGCCAGCACCCGCTCCGGGAGTTGCGGATCCAGACACGTCAGCAGCGCTACGCCGCGAGCCTCGGCGCGCGGGACCAGCAGAACCACCACGCCATCGACTAGCTCATCCAGCGCCAGAGCACGTTGCTCCAGCTCGAGACGCCCGGCCTCGATCTTGGAAAAATCCAACAGGTCGTTAATCAGTTCCAGCAGCAGCCCGGCGCTGTCATGAATGGTGGCCGCGCAATGACGTGCCGATTTGTCTAGCCGATGCTCAATCAGCACCTCACTCATGCCAATGACGCCGTTGAGGGGGGTGCGGATCTCGTGGCTGACGGTGGCCAGGAATTCCGACTTGGCCTGGCTAGCCGACTCCGCTTGCCGAGCGGTCGCCTCCAGCTCTCGACTCAGCGCCTCAAGGTCACGACGCGCCGCCGCGTTATCCCGAGCCTCGCGAAACAGGATGAGCGCCACCAGCATGGCCGACAGGCTCATCGCCAGGATCAGCACCAACAGTAGAGCGTACAGTCGCTGCAGCTGGCCACGCTCGCGAGTAGCCGTCTCGGCCAGGTGGCCATTGATGGCGATGACCACCCGCTCGGTGCGATTCCCCAGGACATCGAGGTGCTGTGCCAGGTTACGACGATCGCTCTCCTGCAGCACCTCGAGCGCCTGGATCATGCGGTCAAGCACCTCGATACGCTGCTCGATATCGTCCAACAAGGCGGTGGCCGAGGGAATAGAGGCCAGCAGCTCGCTGATATCACCGCCGCCGCGCATCAGGTTAAGTCGGCTGTAGAAAAGCTCAAACCGCAGCGCCAATCCAGGACGGTCAGCTTCCTGCTGCGCCAGGTAGTTGCGCAGTTGGACCACGTCGCGGTCGAGCTTGTAGGCGTGCCAGGAGGTATCCCCGCCCACGCTCTGGGCCAGACTGTCCTGGCGCCATGCGACCAGCCCTACCACCACCAGCGCCGCTGCCAGCAGCAGCAGCGCGCTGATGGCGCCAAGCTTGACTCGCAGGGGCAGGCGCAACATGTGACGCTCCCGATAGCCGGCCCTCAGGGGGCGTGAATGTGCACGACGTGCCACACCGAGCGGAAGCGCACGGACTCGTTGAGCAGTTCCGGATGGTCGCCCGAACGCGATCGCTGCGAACGCCGGCCGCCGCGAGCACTTCCCGCAACAGCGGACCCTCATAGCGGCCACAGTCTTGATGCCAGGGGGTACGCGTATGAATTTCGGTAGGGGCGATGGCCATCAACATCTCGCGATCGAACCTGGCCTGGTCATCCACATTGGGGAAATCGATGTCCCCGCTGATCGTCAACAGCACTTTTCCGCTTGGCGCCGGCAGCATCCCCTCGGCGACTGCCAGCATCGGCAGCCACAGCAGAAAGACAAGAGAGAACAAAAGAAGCAGGACGCGTTGACGCATGGAGGCCATCCTGTGGCGCAACTCAGGGAAACACCAGCCTACCCGATCCTGTGACAAGGGTCAGTCAGGGAATCTGACATAGCCCGCATCAGTGGTCCTCAAGGTACCTCCCGTGCAGGTTCAGACAGGCCATCCAGCAGACGTCGCAGGTAGCGAGCGCGCTGCTCCCATACGGCGTTACGGTGAAGCTGGCGCGACAACGGCAGCAGATCGGGATCACCCAGTTGTACCTCAACTAACTGGGCATGGTAAGACTCAACCAGAGCCAGGTCGGCCTCTCGCCCCTGCTCCCATGCCGCCATTGAAATCTCCAGTGCCAGGCGCGCCTCTCGCCCGAGCACCTTGTCGAGCCGTGCGCCGAGACGCTCAACTTCCGCCTCCCAACGCGTCTCGGCATTCTTCGCGCAGTCCAGGGCAGGAGCGGGCTGCCACTGGGCATCCACCAGGCAGGCATCGAGCTCATGGGCGATATCATGGCCACCCTCGTTAAGCCATAGCGTTAGCGGCTGGGCGTGGAGGGGCATCAGAGGAAGCAAGATAGGCAACAGGCAGGCAAACGCGCGCAGTGTCGGCATGACATGACCTCGAGGGAACTGGTCCGGGAAGCCAGCAATGAAAAGGGGGACGTCAACGTCCCCCAGCATAGTGGCCTGGCCCCGGCAGGGCGAGACACGTCAGGTCAACCGCGCAGTGGCTCACCCTCATCGATGACATCTACTCGGACCAGATCCTCGTAGGCATGCCAGCTGGCATGGCCCAATACCGGCAGGACAAGCGCAAGACCGATGTAGAAGGTCATCACCCCCACCAGCACGCAGCCAGTCAGGATGACCGCCCAAAGCAGCATCGGACGGAAGTTGCGGGCCACGGAGCGCACGCTTGCCTCGATCCCCTCCATGAAGGTGAGGTCGTGATGCATCAGGGTGGGAATGGCCACTGCGCTGATGGCAAAGGCACCAAAGGCCAGGATACCGCCCATTACCGTCCCGACCGCGATCATGCCCAACCCTTGGGGCGTGGTCAGAAGAGACGCATACAACGTCGTCGGGCTGGGCACCTCGAAACCGAAAAATAGCGCGAAGAGCAGAGTCGCCAACCGGATCCAGGCGAGGAAGAAGATCATCATCATCACCCCCATCATGGCGAGTTGGCCGGCATGGGGCCGCCAGGCACCGAAGGCATCTCCCAGATGGGGAGCCCGGTTAGCCTCCAGTGCACGGCTGACACCGTAGGAGCCCACTGCCACCAGCGGCCCCATGAACATGAAGCCTGCCACCATGGGCAACAACCAGTGCCATAGCCCCAGGGTGACGGCGCCTGCGGTGATGGCAATGCTCAGACCCACCCAGAACATGCCATAAGCGAGACTCACCGCTGTGGCCTGGCGAAAGTCCTCGATGCCGGCTGCCAGCCAGGCCCTCGGCCGATCCATCCCAACTGGGTTGATGGTGATCTTGACCCTGGGCACTGCTGCAGCCTTGTCATTCGCTCTTGTTGTTGCCGCGTTCATGCTGTCACCCCTGTTACGCCTTGTAATGTCCGCTCTCGGCGAACCAAATCCCAGCACAGGCCAACGCCTTAATGCCGACTTCATCTATTAACTCAGCTTTAATGTAGTTGACCCGAGTCAATTATGCAGCCTTGGTATCCACGCAGCTTTCCACGCTTTCACGACGCGCGACGCCTTGGCCGGTCGCGCGTATCTCGTGTCTGCCTCGCTTGATCTCTTCCCACCTCCTCCGTAACGCAAGAGCCCCGGCCAAAAGGCCGGGGCTCTTGCGTTGTGGCGAGCCGGGTGGCCGCCTGACGAATTCAGCGCACGATCATCACGGATATCTTGGCGTGGTGCACCACATGCTCGGCGTTGGGGCCAAGAACATAGTCGGCGAACTTGCGCTTGTTGTGGGACGCCATGACGATCAGGTCGACCTCAAGCTTCTTGGCAGCCTTGATGATCGCCTCCCAGGGCGAACCGTCGACGATCACCGACTGAGTCTGGATCTCCTCGGGAACGTGCTCCTGAATAAACGTGTGCTGGGCCTCAGCGATTGCACTGTGGGCCTTCTTGGCGAAGTCCTTCGGAAAGTAGGAGCCCACCAGCGGCATGCGATAGTCGGGCAGCACCGTCACCACGTGCAGCGAGGCCCCGAAGGTCCGGCACAGGGTCACGGCCGTGGGCAGCGCCTTCTTCCAGGAACTCTCCTCGTTGAGGTCCACTGGTAACATGATCTTCTGATACATGACGCTCTCTCCTTCAGGCTGTCGCTTGGGCGGCACTGCGATCGCGCCGCCGGCGCTGCAACACCACGATCAGGCCGAACACCAGGAAGGCCGGAATCCACATCAGCTCCTTGGTCCAGCGATCCACCGGCGCCGACACTTGGATAATCTCCTGCTCGAAGTCGAAGCCCATATTCGCGGCCTGGCTGCCGTAAGCCACCATGTCGACCAATGCCCGATCGTCCTCGAAGATCAGCTCCAGCCCCAGGTTCTCGAGGCGCTCCTCGCCAGTCTCGCCCGCCGGGATCGGCAGCTGCATATAGGTGGTCATGGGATCGCCATAGGCATCGAGACCCGCAATCTGCAAGCGCATGGTCGAATCCCCATCGGCATTGCCGAGCGCCTCGACGAACTGCGACGGCGGCACGGACTCGTAGGGATCATGGATCATGTCCATCCAGAACCCTGGCCGGAACAGCGTGAAGGCGATCAGCAGCAGCACGATAGACTCATACCAGCGGTTGCGGGCCAGCATGAAGCCTTGAGTCGCCGCGGCGAAGATCAGCATGGCGATGGTCGAAACCACGAAGATCACGATGCCCTGCAGAAAAGAGACATCGATCAGCAGCAGGTCGGTGTTGAAGATGAACAGGAACGGCAGCGCCGCGGTGCGCAGGCTGTAGTAGAAGGCCTGGAAGCCGGTGCGGATCGGATCACCACCCGACACCGCCGCCGCCGCGAAGGAGGCAAGCCCTACTGGGGGGGTGACGTCCGCCATGATGCCGAAGTAGAACACGAAGAGGTGCACCGCGATCAACGGCACCAGCAGGCCGTTCTCCGCCCCCAGGGTAACGATCACCGGGGCCAGCAGCGCGGATACCACGATGTAGTTGGCCGTGGTGGGCAACCCCATGCCGAGTATCAGGCTGAGCACTGCAGTGAGTAGCAGGATCAGCATCAGGTTGCCCATGGCGAGGGTTTCTACCACTTCGGCCAATACCAGCCCCACGCCGGTCTGCGATACGGCGCCGACGATGATACCGGCGGTCGCCGTGGCAATGCCGATGCCGATCATGTTGCGGGCACCAGTGACCAGGCCGGTCCACAGATCCATGACGCCTTCGCGAAGGTCCACCGCCATGTTGCTTCGGTTGCGGAAGATCGAGGTGATAGGGCGCTGGGTGAGGATAATGAAGACCATGAACACTGTGGCCCAGAAGGCGGACAACCCAGGTGAAAGGCGCTCCACCATCAGGCACCAGATCAGCACGATCACTGGCAGGATGTACTGCAGACCGACCAGCACCGTGGGCCGGGTTTCGGGAAGTTTGTAGATGGGGGTGTCAGGATCGTCGAGTTCCAACTCGGGGTAACCCGCTGCAAGCTTGAGCAGAGCGACATAGACCGCCGTGAGACCCACGGCCACCACCCAAGGTGTTGCATCGCCCAGCACCGGCTTGAGCCAGCCCAAGCCATAGTAAACCGCCAGGGCGGTGATCATCATCAGCAACAGACCGCCGAGGAAACCGATCACCTTGCGCACCAGGGGCTTGGGCGGATTGCTGCTTTCCAGCCCCTGCATATTGGCCTTCATGGCCTCGAGGTGGACGATGTAGACCAGCGCAATATAGGAAATCAGCGCCGGCAGGAAGGCGTGCTTGATTACCTCCACGTAGGAGATGCCGACGTACTCGACCATCAGGAAGGCCGCGGCGCCCATCACCGGGGGCATGATCTGACCGTTGACCGAGGACGAAACCTCTACCGCACCAGCCTTCTCGGCGGAGAAACCGACGCGCTTCATCATTGGCACTGTGAAGGTGCCGGTGGTCACCACGTTAGCGATGGAAGAGCCGGAGATCAGGCCGGTCATGGCCGAGGCCACCACCGCGGCTTTGGCCGGGCCACCACGATAATGACCAAGCAACGAGAAGGCGACCTTGATGAAGTAGTTGCCGGCGCCGGCCTTGTCGAGCAAGGCACCGAACAGAACAAACAGGAAAACGAAGCTGGTCGAGACCCCCAGCGCGATGCCGAAGACCCCCTGGGTCGTCAGCCACTGATGGTTGATCAGCCCATAGAGGCTGACGCCGCCATGCGAGAGAATACCGGGCATCCAGGGGCCGGCCAGGCTGTACAGAAGAAATACCGACGCCACGATCATCAGCGGCGGGCCAAGGGCTCGACGGGTGGCCTCGAGCAGCAGCAGGACCCCCGCCACCCCGATGATCACGTCTTGCAGGATCGGCGCACCGGGGCGCTGGGATAACTGCTCGTAGAACATGAACATATAGGCGCCACAGAAGGCCGCTGCTACCGCCAGGACCCAGTCCTGGATGGGAATGCGGTCTCGAGGCGAGCGCTTGAGCGCCGGGTAGGCCATGTAGGCCAGGAAGAGCGCGAAGGCCAGGTGAATGGAACGGGATTCTGTGGCACTGAACACTCCGAAACCCAAGATGAAGGGCACAGGGGAGGCGATCCACAGCTGGAAAAGCGACCACGCTGCCGCGATGCTTACCAATAGCTTACCGGGCATGCCGGCAGGTTTGCGGGCCCCCGAATCGCTCGAGGCGACCATATCCTCCAGATCGACCTCCGATCCCGAGGTTCTCTTGTTATCCTCAGTCATAGTAGTGCCCTGCTCTGTAAGGTTTGTCCTGTAAACCTTTCCGGGTCATGCCCTACGGCACCCCAAAACTAAAGCACGGCCCCCCTCGGGTGACCGCGCTTTCTTCACCGAAGTGAAATCATCTAATACGAACTGCCTTACTCGATCCAGCCCTGCTCGCGATAGTAGCGGGCGGCTCCCTCGTGCAGCGGAGCGGAGAGACCAGAGGTAACCATCTCTTCCTGATTGAGGTTTTCGAAGGCCGGATGCAGACGCTTGAAGCGATCGAAGTTGTCGAACACTGCCTTGACGGTCAGATAGATGACCTCTTCATCGGCCTCGGCGGTGGTCACGAAGGTCGCGGCCACCCCGAAGGTCTCAACGTCTTCTGGGTTCCCCCTGTACAGGCCACCGGCAATAACTGACTTGGAATAGTAGGGATATTCTTCAACGATGCCGTCGATATCCTCATCATTCATCGGGATCAGGCGCGATTCGACCGTAGTGGTGGCTTCCTGAATAGAGCCGTTAGGGTGGCCGACCACGTAGACCATGGCGTCGACGTTGTTGTCAGCCAGGGCTGCGGCCTGTTCGGCGGCATCCAGCTGGGAGGCCAGCGCGAAAGTATCTTCGGTCCAGCCCTTGGCATTCATCACCACTTCCATGGTGTTGCGCTGGCCGGAGCCAGGATTGCCGATGTTGACGCGCTTGCCTTCCAGGTCGTCGAGGGTCTCGATACCCGAATCGGCGCGAGCCAGCAGGGTCAGCGGTTCACCGTGGACGCGGAAAACGGAACGCAGCTCCTCGAAGGCATCTCCCTCGAAGTTGCCGGTACCATTGTAGGCTTGGAACTGGACGTCGGACTGAGCAACCCCCATGTCCAACTGGCCGGACTTGATGCCATTGATGTTGGCTACCGAACCACCGGTGGAGGGCGCGTTGCATTTTATGTTGGCGTCTTCCAGGCGATTAACCAAGCGGCAGATTGACTGACCGACCACATAGTAGACGCCGGTCTGGCCACCGGTACCGATGGTGATAAAGCGTTCCTGTGCCACCGCGGGGGCCGAGAACATCGCAGCTCCCAGCAGGGCGCCAGAGAAGGCAGCAGCCGAAAAAGCATGGCGTTTCATGAACACACCTCTTGATGTTGTAGGCCGTTATACGTGGCAGCTCCAACCCACTGGCTGGTTGAACCTACCCTTCATTTCCACTTTAGCGGATAAAACGGCTTTCAGGTAACCAACCTTAATCAACGGAAAGGCTGGATGTCACAGCACCTAGTCTAGCCGCCCTTAGCGTTCACCCTGCGTTGAGTGTCAGACTATCAATAACGAGAGAGCCGCGACGAAGCGCTGCCCTCTCGCTTGAGGCATCTCACAGGTGGCCGTCAGGACACTTCCATGATCAGCGCCTGTTTTTCGTCCTTTATGGCCTTATGCCGACTGGCGAATCAGCTTCGCCGTGAGGCGCTGCAGACGTGGGGCCCCAACCAGGATCAGCGCAAAGGCCACCGGCCAGGCGATATAAAAGGCACGCCACCAGCGGCCCGCAAATCCCTCCCCTAGCCCGGTGTTGGCCCAGGTGATCACCAAGGTCATCAGGAGCACCATATAGAGCGACATCAGTACGGAGAAAACCATGGGAGCAAGGCGCGGCGGGAAAAGCATGAAGACACCTGATCGTCTGAAGAAATAACGTAATACAAAATATTGTACGACACCGAACGCGTGCCGATAGCGCGCCCGATCGTCGCAGTCGGTATGAGTCAGCCGACGTTGTAGCCCAGCACCCTGGGAAGCCACAAGGCGATCTCGGGGAATACGGCGACCAGCGCCAGTGCGCCGGCCATGGCCACCACGAAGAGCAGCGCCCAGCCCACGGTCTGCTCCAGGCGGATCTTGGCCACCTCGGTGGTGACCATCAGATTCACCGCCACCGGCGGCGTGAACTGGCCGATGGCAATATTCATCGCCAGCAGGATGCCGAACCACACCGGATTCCACCCGAAGTGCTGCATCACCGGGATGAGGATCGGCATCAGGATCAGGTAGATGGAGATGGCGTCGAGCAACATGCCGGCCACCAGCACCGCCAGCATGATCAGGATCAGCAGCAGCACCCCGTTATCGGTCAGGGCGATGATCCACTGGGCCATGTCGCGGAAGGTGCCGAGCATGGTGCCGGCCCAGGCGAAGATACCGGCCAGGGCGATGATCATCATCACTACCCCGGAGATCACCGACGCCTCGCCGAACAGGCCCCAGAGGTCCTTCAGGCTGATTTCACGCGTCACGAAGAGCCCGATCACTACCCCATAGGCCACCGCCACCACGGCCGCCTCGGTGGGGGTAAAGAGCCCCGAGCGAAGCCCGCCGAGGATCAGCACCGGCGCGAAGAGGGCAGGCAGCGCCTGCTTGAAGGTGTCGCCCACTTTCAGACGCTCCGCGCCCTCCGCCGGCGTGCCGCCCTCCCAACCGTAGCGGCGTGACACCAGCAGCGCCGGCACCAGCAGCGCCAGGCCGGCGAGAATTCCCGGGAAGAGCCCGGCAGCGAAGAGCGCGCGCAGGTCCACCCCCGGCACCACGATGGAATAGAGGATCAGCGCCACCGAGGGCGGGATCAGAATCGCCGTGGAGGCAGAGGCGGCGATCAGCGTGGCCGAGAAAGGCTTGGGATAGCCGGCTTTGGTCATGCTCGGCAGCATCACCATCGCCACCGCCGCGGCATCCGCCGGGCCCGAGCCACTCATGCCGCCCATGATCATACACACCAGCACCGCCACCAGGGCCAGCCCGCCATGGCGCGGCCCGATCAGAGCCTGAGCGAAGCGCACCAGGCGCAGCGCCACCCCGGAGCGCTCGAAGATCAGCCCGGTGAGAATGAACAGTGGAATAGCAATAAGCGGGTACTTGGCGATGCTGTTGTAGGTATTGGTGCCGAGCGTCGCCAGCATCGCCGGCGGCAACCCGGCCAAGATGCCCACGGCGCCGGCCAGGCCCAGGGAAAAGGCCACCGGCACCCCACTGATCAGCAGACCCGCAAAGGCCAGCAGCATCCACAGGTCAGGGCTCATCGGCAAGCCTTCCGCATAGGCGATCCCAGGTCTGCTGTGTCTGGCGAATCAGCATCGCCGCCGAAAGCAGCGGCAGCCAGACGATGTACCACCACTGGGGCAGTCCCAGCCCCGGCGAGAGCGACTCCCACTGGTACTCTTGCCAGGCCAGCTTGGCGCCGAACCAGGTAATCAGGCCAAGCACCGCCACTCCGCAGACCCACTGGAAAAGGATCAGCGCTTGACGCGGCGCCTGAGGCAACGCCCGCTCCAGCAGGCCCACGCGGATATGGCCGTTTCGGCGTAGGGCCACTGCCGCCCCGGCAAAGGTCAGTACCACCAGCAGGAACACCGAAAACTCTTCGGTGAAAGCAAGCGAGCCCCCGGTGACATAGCGGGTGATCACATTGCCCAGGCTGATCAGAGAGATGATCAAAAGCGCCAGAGAGGCGAGCCAGCGCTCCGGCCGGGCATCGGGGGTGAGCTTCATACGGGAACGACAACCGTGGCAAAGGGGGTAATTCAGCGGGCCTCGACGGACTCGCGAGCCGCATCAACGAGGTCCTCGCCGATGCGCGGCACCCACTTGTCGTGGACCTCGGCGGTGGCCTCGACGAAGGTCTGATACTGCTCATCGGTGAGCTCGGTGACGTTGACGCCGCGCTCCTGAATGGCGGCCAAGCGCCCGCTTTCCTCTTCACGGGTCATGTCAATCTCCCACTGACCGGCCTCCACGGCTGCCTCGCGCAGGATCTCGCGGTCACCCTCTTCCAGGGAGTCCCACACCTGGCGGTTTACGGCGAAGATCAGCGGGTCATTCATATAGTTCCACAGAGTCAGGAACTGCTGACCCACCTGGTCGATGCGCGCCACGTCAAACACCGACAGCGGATTCTCCTGTCCGTCCACCGCGCCGGTGGTCAGCGCCGGCTGGGCGTCGGTCCAACTCATCTGTGTCGGATCCGCCCCCAGGGCGTTGAAGGTGTCCTGGAACAGCGGCGAGCCCACCACGCGAATCTTCAGGCCATCCAGATCCGCGGGCTCGCTGATCGGGCCCCGGGAATTGGAGAGCTGGCGGAAGCCGTTCTCCCCCCAGGCCAGGGGAATCACGTCGCGAGATTCGATGGCCGCGAAGATCATCTCGCCGGCGGCACCGCCGGTCACGACGTCCACCGCCGCTTCATCGGGAAGGAAAAAGGGCAGCGAAAAGAGGTTGAGCTCCGGCACCTGGGGCGACCAGTTGATGGTGGAGCCCACGGCGGCATCGATCAGCCCGGAGCGCATGGCGGAGAACTCGCGGGTCTGGTCGCCGGCCACCAGCTGGGAGTTGGGATAGACGCGCAGGGTGAGGCGCCCCTCGGTGCGCTCCTCGACGAGCTCGGCCCACTTCTCGGCCGCCTGGCCCCAGGGAAAAGCATCGGAAAGCACGGTGGAGACGGAAAGCTCGCGCGCCTGGGCAGAAAGCGAGGCGCTGAGCACGGCGGCGCCGGCCAGGGCGGCGGCCAGCTTGGCGAGATGGCGTGTGGTGGTCATGGCGTGTCCTTGCTGCGGCCAACCGGCGGGATGCCGGGGCATTATGGTTATGGGAACAGCCATTCTACGAGGCACGGCGCTGAATGATAGCCCGGCCGCCCTCCCCTATTCGTCGTGTGCCGAAGGCATCTCTGCATTGCCAGACGCCGGCAGACAATGGCCGGCGCTACCGGGCCAGCTGACGCAGTCTCCCTCGGCGATGCCCAGCTCCTCGAAGCGACCGGCGTTGACCTCCAGCGCCGCCCGATAGTGCACGCCAGGGTAGGTGACCGGGCACTCAGCGGGGTTGGCGGAGCCACAGGGCAGCATGGTGAAGATGGCGGCGATGCGCTCATCCTTGTCGATAAAGGC
>JAIVHL010000017.1 GCA_020201075.1 Halomonas sp.
GTATTCATATTGCTCTTTATTGGTGCATTGATGAATTATTTTGCACATATAAAGTGCATAAATCCACCCTAGGCAATGGGCTCTCTTGAAACAAAGGCCCCGTTGATTCAGGCTGGTGCGTCAAAGATTCCTGTTTTATGGTGTTAAATCATTGTTTTGCTGTGCGCATGTTGCATCAAGGTGCAATATTGGCATGGAGTATGCTTTAAGCTAAACAGCGCCGGAACAATGCCGGCAGTCGTGGGCAGTTCGTCCGCGGCATGCTACAACTTCGCAACACCCTAAGGCTTCGAGCCAAGCTCAACCCCGGAGGACACCATGTCTGCCAAGACTCTCGCCCTGATTGAAGAACACGACGTGAAGTGGGTCGATTTGCGCTTCACCGACACCCGTGGCAAGGAACAGCACGTCACCATTCCGGCCCGTGATGTGGACGAGGAGTTTTTCGAGAACGGCCAAATGTTCGATGGTTCTTCCATCTCTGGCTGGAAAGGCATCAACGAGTCCGACATGATCCTGCGGCCAGAAGACGGCACCGCCTTCCTCGACCCCTTCACCGAAGATTCCACCTTGGTGCTGCGCTGCGACATTATCGAGCCGGCTACCATGCAAGGTTATGAGCGTGACCCACGCTCCATCGCCAAGCGTGCCGAGGCCTACCTGCAGTCCACTGGCCTGGGCGACACTGCCTTCTTTGGCCCGGAGCCCGAGTTCTTTATCTTCGACGAGGTGCATTGGAAGTCCGATATCGAGGGCTCCATGTACAAGATCACCTCTGAAGAAGGTGCCTGGTCTACCGACCGTGCCATCGAGGGCGGTAACCTGGCCCACCGTCCGCGCGTCAAGGGCGGCTATTTCCCGGTGCCCCCGGTAGATAGCTTCCACGACATCCGCGGCGCCATGTGTAACACCCTTGAGGCCATTGGTCAGACCGTCGAGGTGCACCACCACGAAGTGGCTAACGCCGGCCAGAACGAGATCGGGGTCAAGTTCAACACCCTGGTCAAGAAGGCCGATGAGGTCCAGGAGATGAAGTACGTGATCCACAATGTGGCTCACGCCTATGGCAAGACCGCCACCTTCATGCCTAAGCCGCTGGTTGGCGACAACGGCAGCGGCATGCACGTGCACCAGTCCTTCTGGAAGGACGGCAACAACCAGTTTGCGGGCGACGAGTACGCAGGCCTCTCCGAGATGGCGATCTACTACATCGGCGGCATCATCAAGCACGCCCGGGCACTGAACGCCTTCACCAACGCCTCCACCAACTCCTACAAGCGCCTGGTGCCGGGCTTCGAGGCGCCGGTGATGCTGGCCTACTCGGCCCGCAACCGCTCGGCCTCCATCCGCATCCCCTATACCGCCAGCCCCAAGGGCAAGCGCGTCGAACTTCGCTTCCCGGACCCGACCGCCAACCCCTATCTGTGCTTCGCGGCGATGCTGATGGCCGGTGTCGACGGCATTAAGAACAAGATTCACCCCGGCGATGCCATGGACAAGAATCTCTATGACCTGCCGCCGGAAGAGGGCAAGGCCGTGCCGACTGTGGCCAACAGCCTTGACCAGGCACTCGAGGCGTTGGACCAGGACCGTGCCTTCCTGACCGAGGGTGGCGTGTTCACCGATGATATGATCGATGCCTACATCGAACTGAAGATGGAGGAGGTGGAGCGCATTCGCATGACCACACACCCCATCGAATTCGATATGTACTACAGCTGTTAACAGCTCGCAGTTAATGACGAGCTGCTGGTGACGGCAGCGGCCAGGGGCAAAACGAACTGGCTCGGCATCGACGCGCGGCGTTGATCAAAAAGGGGTTCCGCCATGGCGGAACCCCTTTATCTTGTTCACTATCCAATAAAGCAGTGTGCGACACCATCCACAGACCGCCGGGAAAGCGGTACGCAGGGGGTATCCATGAACAAGGCCTTGATGATCCTGACGATAGCGCTGAGTTTCAGCCTGGCTGCTCAGGCCCAGACGATCTACCGCACCACCGATGCCCAGGGAAACGTGGTGTTCACCGATAATCCGGAGCGGGGTGGCGAGCAGGTGGAGCTGGCGCCGGTAACGGTCGTGCCCGCCACCGGCGAGGTGCGCACCAGCCAGCCCGCAGCGCGCGTCGAGGGCAGCGGAGCGGCCGCCGTGACGGGTTCCCCCGGGCAGCCCTTCATGCCCTATGACAGCTTCCGCATTCTGTCGCCCAGCCATGAGCAGGCCTTTCCGGTGGGGGCGGCGGGCAACGTGTCGGTGGAACTGGGCATCGAGCCGGCCCTGCGCGAGGATCACCGGGTGCGTCTGCTGCTGAATGGCAGGGTAAGTCAGACGGCGATGCACACCACAGCCTTCATGGTCGCCAACATGAATCCCGGCGAGCATGTGTTGCAGGCTGAGCTTATTGATGGCAGCGGTGCTGTTCGCCATCGCAGCTCCCCTGTCACCATCTTTGTGCATCGTGCCAGCGTCAACCGCCCGACCAATTAGCTGCCCCCGCGCTGGGCGCCCTGGCCGGGGTGCCCGGACGGAAGCTCGAGGCCCTGTCGGCCCTGGCATGGTGGGGTGCGGCCTCCCTGGTATGTGACGCCAACGCCCTCAGCTGCCGAAACGCCGTCGCCTCTGCGTCGCGGTGATGCGGTTCGGCGCCTGCCCGCGGATGACATCCTGCTGCGCCGCCAAGAGGAGCTGGGTACCGGCCGTTGAGACCTGGTGGGGCGTCGACCGCACCAGAATTGGCTGTTGCGCCGTGCAGACCTACCTGCTTTGCATTATTTTGGTGCATTGGTGGTGTGGGCCGGCGCTGAATGGCCCATGTTGCTGGGCTTGGTAAGCCTGGCGCGCTTCTTGCAAATGCTTGGTGTCCTGAAAAGGATACTCCTGGATCCGACATGGGCGAATCGATGTACCAACGCTTGATGGAGCACCTTTCCACCGCCGTGGTTCTTCTGGACGGTGAGCTTAAGCTGCAATGGATGAACCCTGCCGCCGAGGCATTGTTGGCGGTCAGCCTCAGCCGGGTGAAGGGAGGGATGCTGAGCGTCATGATGGAGAGCGATGATGGGCTCGGTGAGGTTCTGGGCAAGGCGCGGGATAAGTTCCACCCGTTCACCCAGCGCGAGGCGCGGTTGGTCCTGCTGGCCGGTGAGACCCTCACCGTGGACTACACCGTGACGCCGCTCTCCCGGAAGGAGCTTTTGCTGGAAATCGAGCCTCGCGATCGGCTGATGCGCATCTCCCGAGAGGAGGCGCTGGTGACCCGCCAGGAGACCATCAAGGTGTTGACTCGCGGACTGGCCCACGAGGTGAAAAATCCTCTGGGGGGGATCCGGGGCGCGGCCCAGCTGCTGGAGCGCGACCTGGACGATCCGAACCTCAAGGAATTCACTCGGATCATCGTCGAGGAGGTGGACCGGCTGCGCGACCTGGTGGACTCCATGCTCGGCCCCAACCGTATGACTCGCCACGAGCCTCTCAATATCCACAAGGTACTGGAGCGAGTGCGTTCGCTGATGATTGTCGAGCATCCCCAGGTGCGAGTAGAGCGTGACTATGATCCTAGCCTGCCCGACCTGGCCGGCGACGAGGCCCAGATGATTCAGGCGCTGCTCAACGTGGCGCGCAATGCCGTGGAGTCGATGACCGAGGCAGGAACACCCGAGCCCAGGCTGGTGCTACGCACCCGGGCGCGGCGTCAGTTCACCTTGGGGGCGGAGCGTCATCGCCTGGTGTGCGAGGTGGGGGTGATCGACAACGGACCGGGGGTGCCCGATGGGCTGCGCGAAACGCTCTTCTATCCCATGGTCTCCGGTCGCGCCGAGGGCAGTGGGCTGGGGCTCTCCATTGCCCAGGCGATCCTGCACCAGCACCAAGGCCTGATTGAATGTGATTCCGTACCAGGCCAGACCGAATTCCGACTGCTGATTCCCCTGGAGAAGCGCCATGACTGACGCCGCACGCGTGGTGGTCGTCGACGACGACCGCGCCATTCGCTGGGTGCTCGAACGTGCCCTGGCCCAACCCGACCTGAACGTTGAGTGCATCGAGCGCGCTGATACGGCCCTGCAGCGCTTGCTCGACTCTCCTCCCGATGTGCTGGTCACTGATATCCGCATGCCGGGCATTGATGGTCTGGATCTGATGGCCCGGGTGCGCGAGGTCCATCCCGATCTGCCAGTGATCGTGATGACCGCCCACTCCGACCTGGATAGTGCGGTGGCCTCCTACCAGGGCGGTGCCTTCGAGTATCTGCCCAAGCCCTTCGATGTGGACGAGGCGCTGGCGCTGGTGCGTCGTGCTGTGGCCCACGCCAGGGAGCGTCAGCGCCCGGTGAGCGTGCCCGAGGGACTGGGCGCAGAGATCATCGGCGAGGCGCCTGCCATGCAGGAAGTTTTTCGCGCCATCGGCCGTCTGTCGCACTCGCATATCACGGTGCTGATCAACGGTGAGTCGGGTACCGGCAAGGAGCGGGTCGCCCGAGCCCTGCATCAGCACAGCCCGCGGTCCGGCAAGCCCTTCATTGCGCTGAATATGGCCGCGATCCCCAGGGACCTGATCGAGTCGGAGCTGTTCGGCCACGAAAAAGGGGCCTTCACCGGTGCAGCCGCCCAGCGTCAGGGGCGCTTCGAACAGGCTGACGGCGGCACTCTGTTCCTGGACGAGATCGGAGACATGCCCGCCGAGACCCAGACCCGCCTGCTGCGAGTGCTGGCCGATGGCGAGTTCTATCGTGTAGGCGGTCATATGCCCGTGACAGTGGACGTGCGCATCATCGCCGCCACCCATCAGAACCTGGAGAGCCTGGTGGATGATGGGCGTTTCCGCGAGGATCTTTTCCATCGGCTCAACGTGATTCGTGTGCACCTGCCGAAACTGGCCGAGCGGCGCGAAGACATCCCCCAACTGGCCCGCCATTTCCTGGCCGAGGCGGCCAAGGAACTCACTACCGACATCAAGGTGCTGACCTCCGAGGCTGAGACCCACCTGACTCGCCTGCCCTGGCCGGGCAATGTGCGTCAGCTCGAGAACACTTGTCGCTGGCTGACGGTGATGGCCTCCGGGCGCGAGATTCTGGTGGAGGACCTCCCGCCTGAGCTGCGAGGGAGTGACGGCGGCGGCAGGGCCAGCGGCGACTGGAGAGCGGCGTTCCGCGACTGGGCCGATCGCGCCCTGGCGGCGGGACACACCCATCTGCTGGAAGAGGCGGTGCCGGACTTCGAGCGCATACTCATCGAGACCGCGCTGCGCCATACCGGCGGGCGCAAGGGCGAGGCCGCTGAGTTGCTTGGCTGGGGGCGCAATACGCTGACGAGGAAATTGAAGACGTTGCTGCCGGCGCTGGCCGACGGGGACTAGCCCCCTCGAGAGCCTGCCGCCGGAACAGCCTTGAGCGGTGCTGCTATCTGCGATAGCTCTGCGGCCAGGGGCTGGGCGGCGGCCTCGGCTGCTGCCAGAATGGGCCTCTCAAGGAGAGAATGCCCATGACGCAGATGAGCTGGGAGCGGCTGCTGGATCCGAGCCGCCTGCACGACCGGCGCGACGAGCGCCCCGGCGGCGGCCGAGACGAGATTGGCCGCAGTCCGTTCCACAAGGATCACGATCGCATCGTCTTCGCCGGCTCCTTCCGGCGCTTGGGGCGCAAGACTCAGGTGCATCCGCTGACCGACAACGACCATATTCACACCCGCTTGACCCACTCCCTGGAAGTGGGCTGCGTGGGCCGCTCGCTGGGTATGATCGTCGGCGAACGGCTCAGCGGCCGTCTGCCGGGATGGATCACCCCGGCGGATATGGGGGTGATCGTCCAGGCGGCGTGCCTGGGGCACGACATCGGCAACCCGCCCTTCGGCCATGCCGGGGAGTACGCCATCCGCGACTGGTTCACCCGCGCCGACAACCGCGGTCTGCTAGAGGGTCTCTCGGACCTCGAGCGTCAGGACCTGCTCACCTACGAGGGCAACGCCCAGGGTTTTCGCATCGTCACCCAGGTCGAATACAACCAGTTCCGCGGCGGCATGCGGCTGACCACGGCGACACTGGGGACTCTGCTCAAGTATCCCTGGACGGTGGAGCACGGTGGTACGGCCGGCAAGTTCGGCTGCTATCAGAGCGAGCGGGAGCTGCTGGTCGAGGTGACCGAGCGGTTGGGACTGCTGCACCAGGGAACGGGGCGCTGGTGTCGACACCCGCTGGCCTGGCTGGTGGAGGCCGCAGACGATATCTGCTACGCGCTGCTCGACCTGGAAGATGGCCTGGAGATGGGTATCCTGCGCTTCGACGAGGTCGCCGAGGTGTTGATCCAGATCGCCGGTGGCGAGCCGGCAGACTATGCGGAAATGCAGCGCCACGGCGTCTCCCAGCGACGGCGCATCGCCGCCCTGCGCGGGGCGGCCATGGAGCGGGCGGTGAACGATGTGGGAGCGGTCTTCGTGGAGCACGAGGCGGAGCTGCTAGGCGGGCGCCTGCGGCAGGATCTGCTGGAGCTTTGCCATCCGGACCTGGATTGGGGCGTCAAGGCCGCCAAGCAGCTGGCCCGGGAGCGGATCTTCCAGAACGAGCGCAAGGCCAAGCTGGAGATCGGCGCTTACACCACGCTTGGCATCCTGCTGGAGGCCTTTATCGGGGCGGCCCACGAGCTTCACCACACCGGGCGCTCAACCTTCAAGCACCAGCGGGTGCTGGCGCTCATCGGCGAGAACACTCCGCGCCCCTCCTGGTCGCTCTACGACAGCTATCGGCGCATGCTTGATTTCATCGGTGGCATGACCGACCACTACGCTGTGGATCTGGCCCAGGAGATGGGCGGCCGGCTGCGGGGAGACTGAGAGCTACTGAAAAGAGCTACTGAACGATGTAGCACCTGACGGTATCACCCTAATCGTCGTGGGCCGGGAGTTGCTCCAGGCGAGTCGTGCGTTCCATCAGCACGCCGATCACGGCATCGTGGGTGTCGCTATCGAACTCGCCTGGGCAGAGCGCGGCGAGGCGATCGGCAAGGTCTTCGCCGCTGACCACCAGCAGATCTTCGGGACCCTGGCGGGCCTCAACTTCCCAACCGGGCAGGGTCAGCACCCCCATGACAGGCACCTCGCGGCCGGTGAGTTCGGAGAGCCATTCGTTCATCCACGTCGTCAGCTCGCGAGTCTTCTGCAGCGGTTGGCGTTCGCTCCAGCCGGGGAAGCGCAGGCGTAACGGCTCTACCGTGACCAGGTTGATCTCCTTACCTGCGGGGGTGAAGGGACGGGTCCGTGCACGGGTCTCCACCACAAAGACGCCGCAGGGGGTGACCACAACGTGGTCGATGCGGGTGCCCTTGGCCGGCACATCGTGGAAGACGAAAAAGGGGTGCGCCTCGGGGCGAATCAGCCGCTCGAGTTCCTGGCCTACCGCGAGCTCACAGGCCAAGCCCAGTTTCAGGCGCCGAATGCGTTGGAAATCCCGCATCAGTAGGAAGCAGAACAGCAGCACCAGCAGAGTGCTGAATACCCCGTAGAGGGCCCACTCGACCCAGTCTTGCTCGCTGGCGAAGAGCATTCGGCCCATGCCGTAGACCAGTGGCGCCAGGGAGACGATGGGACCCAGGGCGCCGTCGAGGAACAGGCCGGCGAAGGCGCGGTCGAGGCGGTTACGCAGGGCCTGGCCAGGGGCGCGCAGCGGGTGGGCGTCGAAGGGTGAACGCACCCGAGCGTCGTGCAGGTTGCGAAGTGCCACCACGACCACCGCCAGAGCGGCCAGGGGGAACAGGAAAATCAGGGGTAGCAGGTATTCCAGCCAGGCCATCGGGGTTCCTTGCCCATCAGAGAGGGATCGGCGGAGTATCGAGACAATGGGCCCATTCTAGACAACCTCGGACCTCCGGGGCCATGCTCTTTCGACACGCGGCACTTTTGGTTCTTTTAGCACTCTCAATCATCTGCACTCAATTATCGTGAAACACCGCAGGGAGATCATCAGCATGACGTCAGCCATTCAGAGCATGACGCTGGGCGTCGAGGCAAGGCAGGCGCTGGATGATTTCGCGGCCCGCCATCCGCGCCTGGCGGTGCTTACCGGTGCCGGCGTCAGCACCGCCAGCGGCATTCCTGACTACCGTGACCAGCGGGGTGAGTGGAAGCGTTCGCCGCCCATGCAGCACCAGCAGTTCATGGGCAGCTACGCCGCGCGTCAGCGCTATTGGGCACGTGCCCTGACGGGGTTTCGGGTGCTTGGTCAGGCGCAGCCTAATCCTGCCCATCGCTTGCTGGCGGAGCTGGAGAGCCTGGGACGAATCAGCGGGGTGATCACTCAAAACGTTGATGGCCTGCACCAGCGGGCCGGGTCGCGGCGGGTCATCGACCTGCATGGTCGCGCCGACCGCGTGCGCTGCATGGCCTGTGGCGCGAGTCGTATGCGCCACGCGCTGCACGCCGAGCTGACGCAGCTCAATCCGCGTTGGGCCGATGTGTCAGCACTGGCGGCGCCCGATGGCGATGCCGATCTGGAGGCTGATTTCTCTGACTTCCGGGTGCCAGACTGCACTCGCTGTGGCAGCGGCATCTGGAAGCCCGACGTGGTGTTCTTCGGTGATAGCGTGCCTCGGGAGAGCGTGGAGCGAGCCTTCGCGCTGGTGGAGGAGAGCGATGCCCTGCTGGTGGTGGGCTCCTCGCTGATGGTCTTCTCCGGTTTTCGCTTCGTCCGGGCCGCCGCTCGCGATGATAAGCCCATCGCCTGCTTCAACCTTGGCCTCACTCGCGCCGATGATCTCTACACCCTCAAGGTGGAGGCGCCGGTGGAGGCCTCCCTGGCTGCCCTACGCGCCTGCTGCGGCTGAGTGTTCGCGCAGATTCGGCGTCGACGCGCGGCTTCTCAGCCGCCGGCCAGCTTGACGGTGTAGCCGAGATTCTCCAGCGCTGTCTTAAGGCGTTCACGGTGGTCGCCCTGGATCTCGATGATCCCCTCCTTCACGGCGCCGCCGGTACCGCACACCTTCTTGAGCTGCTTGGCCAGGGCCTTGAGCTCGGCGTCGGGTAGTGGCACGCCTGATACCGTGGTTACCCCCTTGCCTTTGCGCCCGCTGGTCTCGCGGCGAAGGCGCACGATGCCGTCGAGTTCGGCCAGACGGGCCTGTTCGGCGTTTTCGGTGCAGTGGCACTCTGCCACCGGCTGGCGGCAGCCGGGACAAAGTTCGCCGTGCTCGGTGGAATAGACGCGTCCGCGCAGCTGGTCCTGAAGTGAAGGCATGACGAGACTCCCTGGCGGGGTGGGTGGCGGATGATCAATGACAGCGGTGGGATGATAGCGCTCGCGGGTGTCGCTTGCATGCTTGCCTGAGCGCTGAGACGGGCCACGATGTCAGCGGGTGACGGCGCGCCGTGAGGCAGGCGACTCCATGGTGAGCCGGGCGACCACGGTGGGCAGCTGAAACATGCTGGTGATCATGATGGCGCCTTCCGGGGTCTCTTCCACGTCTGGGAATCGGTTGAGATGCACCACCGACATGCCAGCGTTCAGCGCGGCGCGCACCCCTACCACCGAGTCCTCGATGGCCAGGCACTGCTCCGGGGAGTAGCCCATCTCGATAGCCGCGTGACGGTAGAGGCAGGGGTCAGGCTTCCAGCAGTTGGCTTCATAGGCGCTGAACAGGTGATCGCCGAACAGGCTGGCGAGACCGGTCGCCTTGAGAGAGGTACGAATCTTGTTGACTGGACCGTTGGAGACAACGCCCATGGGGTAGGCATGGAGCTGAGCCAGGGCTTCGTTGGCGCCCGATATGGGGGTGAGCTCGGTGACCAGGCGGCGATTGAGATTGGCGCGCATGGCCGCTTCCAGAGGCTCGAGTACCTCGGGATCAACGCTGCCGTGGCGGCTCTCCAGCGTTGCGACAATGCGGCGGAAGCGTGCTCCGCGGAATTCGCCAATATAGTCACTGGCCTGGAAGGGTAGGCCCACGGCGTTGAGGGCGCTAGCCATCTCGTCGGCAAGCAGGGGTTCGCTGTCGACAAGAGTGCCATCGCAATCGAAGAGCAGACAGAGGGGGCGGGTCATCACCTAGCCTCACAAATAATCAAAGCGTTATGCATTCATGGTTACGGATATTGGGTATTCCTTCCCTATATTAAAGCCCAGTTTGCGTGTTTTGTGAACAGTGTTCTTGAATATCGTGAGGCAGTCACAGCGGCGGTGTTCGCGGTCAACGGAAGCTCATGCTTATACTGTCGACGCCCCCGACCAGGAGCAGGTCCATGAATCTTGAACGCGTGGTATTTGGTTTTTTTATCGTCCTTACTCTGAGCCTCAATGTCGCGTTCGTCGCGGGTAGCATCGAGATGGCCAGCTACCACAACATCTGGATTCTCACCTTTGCCATCATCGCCAACTTGGTCGCGATCGGTCTGAAACTGGGGGATCGCTCCCAGACCGGAGCGCTGCTGCTGGCGTCTGGGCTGGTGGCGGGTCTTCTACTGATCGCGGCACGCATCGTCTGGATCGTCGCGGAACCTGCTGTCGGCGGTGCACCGGGGCCCGACGACATGGCCGATATCGTGTCGATCGCCAGGGGAGCGCTGGTCGCCAATATCATCGCGACGGTGATCCTGGTCGGCGATACGCTGCTCTCGCGGCGTTAGCACGGTGCGCAGATCAGTGCAGCATGGCAGCTGCGTAGCGGAGCGGGCAGAGGGAGGGGTAAACGCGTGACGCAGACTTCCGATCTCGATCGTGTGTCGATGATCGTCCTGCGCTATATGCGTCGGCCGCTCTTCGCGCTGCTGTTCGTGTATTCGGTAGGCATCGTGGGCATGGCCCTGATGCCTGGCCATGTCGTCGATGGTGAGACGACGCGCATGAATCTTTTCCATGCTTTCTATTTCTTCACCTATACGGCGACCACCACCGGTTTCGGCGAATTGCCGAACGGCTTCAGCGATGAGCAGCGCCTGTGGACGATATTCTGTCTCTATACCGGCGTGTTTGCGTGGTTCTATGCCATCGGATCCCTCATCGGCCTGGTTCAGAATCCCCATTTCATCCAGGCCATGGATGGGTTCCGGTTCGCCCAGAAGGTCGAACGCAACAAGGAACCTTTCGTCATCCTCTGCGGTTTCGGCGATACCGGCAGTCTGCTTGCCCGGGGCCTGAGCGACCACCGCATGCGTGCGGTGATACTCGATGCCGACGAAGAGCGTATCAAGGCACTGGGCGTACGCGATTACACGGTCGCGATGCCGGGCATCCGCGCGGATGCCGGCGCGCCGAAACACCTCCTGGCCGCGGGAGTGAAGCATCCTGCCTGTCTAGCCCTGATCGCGCTGACGAACGATGACGACGTCAATCTCAAGATCGCGGTGATGGCGCGGCATCTGAATCCGCGGCTCCGGGTCATCTGTCGGTCGACCTCGGCCCGCCACGAGGCCAATCTGCGTGCGCTGGACAATGTGACGGTCGTCGACCCTTTCGAGATCTTCGCCCAACTCGTCTACTGGGCGATCACACGTCCCGAATTGCACAACCTGAATGCGTGGTTCGTTGGAGCACGTGGCACCCAGCTCGGTGTGCCGGTACAGGTTCCGCGGGGCGACTGGATTCTGTGCGGTTACGGACGGATGGGACACTGGATCCAGGGCTGTCTGCGTGCCCACGGCATCGGCGTGCGTATCATCGATCCGGACGTGGATGCCGACGAGGCTGGAGAAAGCACGATTATCGTCGAGGCGCACGCCGATCATAGCGCCTTGTTGGCGGCGGGGATCGAGGACGCGGCCGGGGTCATCGCCGCGACGGATCGCGATTCCGACAATCTCAGCACGCTGTTGTCGGTGACGGATCTCAACCCGGATGCGTTCCGCATCGTGCGGCACAACAGCCACGAGAATCAGGTCGCGTTCGATGCCGCGCGGGCCGACCTGGTCCTCCAGCACAGCCTGACAACGGCGCGCCGGATCCTGAAACTGCTGATCTCGCCTCTCGTCCAGGAGCTGATCGACTGGCTCGCGGAACGTGAGCCAGCCCAGACGCAAGCATTGGTGGCCCGTCTGAAGATGGCCGTGGGAGCGGAACCCCCGCATCTGTGGTCGGTCAGGCTGGTCCCGGACGAAGCGCCGGCGGTGGCCGAATATCTGAATGCCGGGGGAGAGGTGGCGTTGGGCACGCTGTGCCAGGATGCAGACGCGTTCCCGGAATCGCTTCCGTGTGAAGCGCTCGCCATTCGCCGGGCAGGGCAGTCGATCATGTTGCCGGACAGGTTTCAAGCTTCCGGGGAGGCCAGGATTCGATGGAGACTTTACGATGATGCCCAGCAGGAACCGCCGCCGCGTGGGTGGATGGTGTCTCTGGCTAGGGTCGATGCTTCTCGCCGGTCAAGTCGTGGCCGGGGCAGACGACGAAGCCTCGGCATGGCAAGCCCTGTCGGAGGGTGGGCATGTGGCGCTGATGCGTCATTCCCTGGCCCCCGGAATCGGCGATCCGGCGGGATTCGAACTCGAAGACTGCACCACCCAGCGCAATCTCTCTGCCGGTGGCCGCGCCCAGGCTCGGGCCATTGGCGAGAGGTTTCGTGAAAACGGAGTGGCGGTGAGCGCGGTGCATGCCAGTCGCTGGTGCCGCGCCCTCGATACCGCCCGGTTGCTCGGGCTCGGTGAGGTGGTACCAACCCCGGCGCTTGACTCCTTCTTTCGTAATCGCGGCGAGGCATACGAACGAACTCGGGCCGCTCGCGCATTGATTCGTGACTGGGACGGCGAGGGTGCGCTAGTGCTGGTCACCCACCAGGTCAACATCACCGCCTTGGTGGGCGGTGGCGTCGGGTCTGGCGAGATCATTGTGGTCAGGCCGCGAGAGGAAGGGTTGACGCTGGTTGGCCGGATCCGCTGAGCAGACTTCGTGCCAGCCCCGAATGAATCAGGGGCGATCCGCTGGGCCGCCCCTGAAGCCGCCTGACTGCTGCGGGTCTATCTCACCTTGGGGGCGAGTTCGCCGCTCTCGTAGCGAGCCACCATGGCTTCCAGGCTGATCGGTTTGATCTTGCTGGCGTTGCCGGCGGTGCCAAAGGCCTCGTAGCGAGCGATACAGATGTCGCGCATGGCGGAGATGGTTTCCTTGAGAAACTTGCGCGGGTCGAACTCGCTGGGATTCTCGGCAAGGAAGCGGCGTACCGCACCGGTGGAGGCCAGGCGCAGGTCGGTGTCGACGTTGACCTTGCGCACGCCATGCCGGATGCCCTCGACGATCTCCTCGACCGGCACACCGTAGGTCTCGGGGATCTCGCCGCCGAAGCGGTTGATCACCTCTAGCCACTCCTGGGGCACCGACGAGGAGCCGTGCATCACCAGATGGGTGTCGGGAATGCGCGCGTGGATCTCCTTGATGCGTTGGATGGAGAGCGTGTCTCCGGTGGGCGGCTTGGTGAACTTGTAGGCGCCGTGGCTGGTGCCGATGGCGATGGCCAGAGCATCCACCTGGGTGGCCTTGACGAAGTCGGCGGCCTCCTCCGGGTCGGTGAGCAGCTGTTCCATGTCCAGCTTGCCCTCGGCGCCGATGCCATCTTCTTCGCCGGCCATGCCGGTTTCCAGGCTGCCCAGGCAGCCCAGCTCACCCTCGACGGAGACGCCGCAGGCGTGGGCCATCTCGACGGTGCGCCGGGTGACGTCGACGTTGTAGTCGTAGTCCATCGGGGTCTTGCCGTCCTCGCCCAGGGAGCCGTCCATCATCACCGAGGAGAAGCCCAGCTGAATGGAGCGCTGGCACACCGCAGGGCTGGTGCCGTGGTCCTGATGCATGCAGACCGGGATATGCGGGAACTCTTCCACGGCAGCCAGGATCAGGTGGCGCAGGAAGGGGGCGCCGGCGTACTTGCGGGCGCCGGCGGAAGCCTGAATGATCACCGGGGAGTCGGTGCGGTCGGCAGCTTCCATGATGGCGCGCATCTGTTCGAGGTTGTTGACGTTGAAAGCCGGAACGCCGTAGCCGTATTCGGCGGCGTGGTCCAGCATCTGGCGCATGCTGATCAGTGCCATGGTGTCACCTTTTGCGAGTATTGCGTGGAGTCGATTGTCGGAGTCTATCAGCCCCGCTGGGCGGCTGCCTCGAGAGCGGCTACCGCCGGCAGGGTCTTGCCCTCGACGTATTCGAGGAAGGCGCCCCCGCCGGTGGAGATATAGGAGACTTGATCCGCGATGCCATACTTGTCGATGGCCGCCAGGGTGTCGCCGCCCCCGGCGATGGAGAAGGCGGGGCTCTCGGCGATGGCGTGCGCGATCACCTGGGTGCCCTTGCCGAACTGGTCGATCTCGAACACGCCCACCGGGCCGTTCCAGAGGATGGTGCCGGCGTCCTTGAGCATGGCGGCCAGGCGCGCGGCGGTCTGGGGGCCGACTTGGTGGACACCTTGGAGCCGCCGACGATGGCCGTCATCGGGCGCGCGGGGGTGGCCAGTGCCTTCTGCAGGGCGTCGAGCTCGGCAGCCAGCAGCGGGCCGGCGCAGGCCAGCGGGGCGAAGCGGGCTACCCCGTGGGTAGATGCCTGGGCACGGTGGGCGGTACCGAAGGCGTCCATGACGAAGATGTCGCACAGCGCGGCGTACTGCTTCGCCAGCGTCTCGTCGTCGTTCTTCTCGCCGGCATTGAAGCGGACGTTCTCGAGCAGCACCACCTCGCCGTTGGCCAGGTCCAGGGAGGCGTCAAGATAGTCGACGACCAGACTGACCGGACGCCCGAGCAGTTCGCCCAGGTGCTCGGCTACCGGGGCCAGAGAGAACTCCTCGGCGGGTTCACCCTCGGTGGGGCGGCCAAGATGGCTCATCAGCATCACCCTGGCGCCGGCGTCGCGGGCGGCCAGGATGGTAGGGAGAGCGGCGCGCAGGCGGGCGTCGCTGGTCACCTTACCGTGCTTGACGGGGACGTTCAGGTCCTCGCGGATCAGCACGCGTTGGCCGTTGAGGTCGAGGTCGGTCATCTTGCGGACGTTCATCGGGACGTGGTCCTCATCTGGAAACCGGAAGGGGGGCAGGATCCTCGAGGGGCATGTCGGCCAACCGCCGGCTGACGTCGAGCATGCGGCTGGTGAAGCCCCACTCGTTGTCGAACCAGCACAGCAGTTTGATCAGGCGGCCGCCAGCTACCCGGGTCTGAGTGGCATCCACGATACCGGAGCGCGGATCGTGGTTGAAGTCGACCGAGGCCACCGGTTCTGCGGTGTAGCCAAGCAGTCCCGCTAGTCGTCCGCGGCTGGCTTCGGCCAGCAGGGCGTTGACCTCGGCGGTGGTAGTGTCGCGGCGAACCGTGATGGCGATGTCCATGGCCGAGACGTTGATGGTCGGCACCCGCACATGCAGACACTCGAAGCGCCCGGCCAGGTGCGGCATCAGGCGATTGATGCCTAGCGCCAAGCCAGTGTCCACCGGCACGATGGAATGCATCGCCGAGCGAGTCAGGCGCAGGTCGGTTTGATGGTAGGCGTCGATCACCGGCTGGTCGTTCATCGCCGAGTGGATGGTCGTGGTGACGCCGTTCTCGATACCCAGGGCATCGTCGAGCACGGTGAGCACGGGCACCAGGCAGTTGGTAGTACACGATGCTGCCGAGACGATGCGCTGCCAGGGAGCGAGTTCGTGGTCGTTGATGCCGGTGACGATGGTGGCGTCGACGTCGCTCTCCGCCGGCTGGGAGAAGAGCAGGCGGCCGGCCCCGGCCGCCAGGTGGCGCTCGGCGGTGCGGCGATCCTTGAAACTACCGGAACACTCCAATACCAGATCGACGCCGAGCTCGCGCCAGGGCAGGCGGTCCGGGTCGGGCTCGGAGAGTACACGGATCGACCGGCCATCGATGCTCAGCCCCTCACCGTTTCGCTCTACCGTTGCCGGGAAGCGGCCGTGGGTGGTGTCGTAGCGGGTCAGGTAGTCGATGGTAGCGAGGTCGGAAAGCTCGTTGATCGCGACGATTTCAAGGACCGGCTTGTGGGCTGGGCCTGGCCGGTCGACCTGCTCGGCGCTGTGTTGCTCGGCTCTTTGTTCTTCAAACAAGGCGCGTAGCACGCACTGGCCGATGCGGCCGTAACCATTGATGGCGATGCGGTGGGCCATGGCGGTGGCAGGGGCTCCAAGTCTCGGGATGTCACGAAAGAAACGAAAGCCGGGATATTAGCGCACTTCAGCCGACGAGTCCCGGCAGCTGCCAGGCCAGCGGCAGCAGCAGGGCGGTAAGGATGCCGGTCAGGCTCATGCCCAGAGACGCGAAGGCGCCCGCGGTGGGGCCGATCTCGAAGGCGCGTACCGTACCAATTGCGTGGCCGTTGATGCCCAGCGCCAGGCCGATGAGGCGAGGGTCGCGAATTTTCAGCCAGCGGGCGACCAGATCGACGAAGCCGATCGCTACCACCCCGGTGAGCAGCAGGCCACCCATCATCAGCGACACGGAACCGCCAAGCTGCTCGGTGATGCCGATGGCAATGGGGGCGGTCACCGACTTGGGCGCCAGCGAGGCGAGGATCTCCGGCGGTGCGTTCAGTAGCCAGGCGATCCCCACCGCGTAGAACGCCGCCATCAGCGCGGAGATCGGCAGACAAACCAGCAGCGGACGCCACATGGCGCGAATGTGGCCCATCTGCTGATAGAGAGGTAGCCCCAGTGCCACGGTGGCTGGCCCTAATAGCAACATCAGCCAGCCTGCGCCCTCCCGGTAGTCGGCATAGTCGATGCCAAGCACCGCCAGCACCCCGGCCAGCAGCAGGGCGGCGACCAGGATCGGTGGGCACCAGGCGGGGGCTCCCACCAGGCGGAACAGTCGGCCACCGGCAAAATAGGCGGCCAGGGTCAGGGCGATGGCCAGCAGCGGAGTGGCCAGTAGGTGGTCAAGGAGCTCACTCATGGTCGAGGCTTTCCTTGCCCATCAGCCGGCGCATCAGCCACAAAGTCGTGAAGACGCTGAGCAGAGTGCCACCCACCAGGGCGGCGAGAATCGCCAGCCACTGGCCGGCCAGGGTACCGAGGATGAAGAACACGCCTACCACGCCAGGCATGATTAACATGGCCAGCACACCGATCAGCGGCTGGGCGGCAGCGGCGATATCGGCCGATACCGTGCCACGAATCATGAGCCAGGCGGTGAGCAGCAGCATGCCAATCACCCCCGCGGAGACCGGCAGGCCGGCGAGGGTGGCCAGGATATCGCCGAGCAGCAGGAACCCCAGCAGCCAGAGAAAACCGCGCAGTACAGCCACTGCAGGCTCAGCCCTCGAGCAGCTCCCTGGCTTCCTTCACCACGTTGGCCACGGTGAAGCCGAAGTGCTTGAACAGATCCCCGGCCGGCGCGGACTCGCCATAGGTGCTCATGCCGATGATGCGTCCCTCGAGGCCCACGTACTTGTACCAGTAGTCGCGGTGGCTGGCCTCGACGGCGAGGCGCTTGGTGACACCGCTCGGCAGCACCTTCTCGCGATATTCGCTTTCCTGGCCATCGAAGCGGAAGGCCGAAGGCATGGAGACGACGCGCACCGCATGCCCGGCCTGTTCCAACTCGATGGCGGCATCCATGGCCAGACCGACCTCGGAACCGGTGGCAATGAGGATCAGTGCCGGCGTGCCCTCGCAGTCGCGCAGCACGTAGGCGCCCCGCTGGATGTTGGCCAACTGCTGCTTGGTACGCGCCTGGTGGGGCAGGTTCTGGCGCGACAGCACCAGCGCAGAGGGGCCAGAATTGCGCTTGAGGGCGGCATCCCAGGCAGCGGCGGTTTCCGTGGCGTCGCAGGGGCGCCAGGTGGCCAGGTTGGGCGTGGAACGCAGGCTGGTCAGCTGCTCGATCGGCTGGTGGGTGGGGCCGTCCTCGCCCAGGCCGATGGAGTCGTGGGTAAAGACGTAGATGGCGCGTTTGCCCATCAGTGCCGCCATGCGCACGGCATTGCGCATGTACTCCATGAAGATCAGGAAGGTGGCGCCGTAGGGAATGAAGCCGCCGTGCAGGGCGATGCCGTTCATGATCGCGCCCATGCCGAACTCCCGCACGCCGTAGTGCAGGTAGTTGCCGCCCGGAGAGCCATCAGCGGGGTTTGATGAAGAGCCCGGGGTGATCGCCTTTGCGCCATCCCAGAAGGTCAGGTTGGAGGGGGCAAGGTCGGCGCTGCCGCCGAGCAGCTCAGGCAGCTGCGGGCCCAGCTCATTGAGGCAGTTGAGAGAAGCCTTGCGGCTGGCGATGGAGTCGCCGGCCTGCTGGGCTTTCTCGAGCATTGCTTCGCTGGAGAGCGGCGTTGGCAACTTGCCCTTCATGCGGCGTTGGAATTCGCGAGCCAGTTCGGGGTGCGCGGCGGCATAGCGGTCGAAGCGCGCCTGCCACTCGCTGTGGGCGGCTTGTCCCTTTTCACGGGCGTCCCAGCCCTGGTAGATCGGCTCGGGGATGTTGAAGGGGGCGTGGGGCCAGTCGAGCTGCTTGCGAGCCAGGGCGACCTCTTCTTCGCCCAGCGGAGCGCCGTGGCAATCCTCCTTGCCTTGCTTGTTGGGCGAACCAAAACCGATGATGGTCTTGCAGATGATCAGGCTCGGCTTGTCGTCGTGACTCTTCGCCATCTCGATGGCGGCCTTGATCTCTTCGGGCTTGTGCCCATCGACGTTGGGTACTACGTGCCAGCCATAGGCCTCGAAGCGCTTGGCGGTATCATCGGTGAACCAGCCTTTCACCTCGCCGTCGATGGAGATGCCGTTGTCGTCGTAGAAGGTGATGAGCTTGCCGAGCTGCTGGGTGCCCGCCAGCGAAGAGACTTCATGGGAGATGCCTTCCATCAGGCAGCCGTCACCTACGAAGCACCAAGTGGTATGGTCGACGATGGTGTGACCCGGGCGGTTGAACTGGGCCGCCAGCGTGCGCTCCGCCAGGGCCATGCCCACGGCGTTGGCCAGGCCCTGGCCCAGGGGTCCGGTGGTGGTTTCGATGCCCGGGGCGAAGCCGAACTCGGGGTGGCCAGCGGTCTTGGCATGCAACTGGCGGAAATTCTGCAGTTCCTCGAGACCCAGCTCGTAGCCGGTGAGATGCAACAGGGAGTAGAGCAGCATGGAGCCGTGACCGTTGGAGAGCACGAAGCGGTCTCGGTCGGCCCACTTGGGGTCTGTCGGGTTGTGCTTGAGATAGTCGTTCCACAGCACCTCGGCGATATCGGCCATGCCCATGGGCGCGCCGGGATGGCCTGACTTGGCCTTCTGGACGGCATCCATTGAGAGGGCGCGAATGGCATTGGCCAGTTCGAATCGAGACGGCATTGGATAGCTCCTCGCCTGCGGCGGAATAAGGTTAATTGCCACCGCCGGGGGACAGCGAGGCATGTAATCTTGATGGGTAAATCGCCGCGAGAAGCGCGCGGCGCGGTAGAATTCG
>JAIVHL010000220.1 GCA_020201075.1 Halomonas sp.
GCATCACCACCAGGCGGTCGGCCAGCACCAGCGCTTCGTCCATATCGTGGGTCACGAAGACGATGGTCTTGTGCAGGCGCGACTGCAGCTCGCGCAGCTCCAGCTGCAGCGACTCGCGGGTGATCGGATCCAGGGCACCGAAGGGCTCGTCCATGAGCAGGATGTCGGGGTCCGCCGCCAGCGCCCGGGCCACGCCCACCCGCTGGGCCTGTCCGCCGGAGAGCTGGTGGGGGTACTTGCCGGCGAACTGCTCCTGGGGCAGGCCCAGCAGGGTCATCAGCTCCTCGACCCGCGCCTCGACCTTCGCCCTGGGCCACTTGAGCAGCCTCGGCACCAGGCCGATGTTGCGCGCCACCGTCCAGTGGGGAAACAGCCCGGTGCTCTGGATCACGTAGCCGATACGCCGTCGCAGCACCTGCTCGTCGAACTCTCGCACCTGGCGTCCTTCCAGATGGATCTCGCCCTCGCTGTGCTCGATCAGGCGGTTGATCATGCGCAGGGTCGTCGATTTGCCGCAGCCGGAGGTGCCCACCAAGGCGCAAAGCTCGCCTCGCTCGACGCGCAGCGAAATGTCGTTCACGGCGGTCTCGCTGCCGAAACGCTTGGTGACGCCAATCAGCTCGATCATGCGCTGGCTCCTGAGACGAGTCGGGGGTCGAGGCGGCGCGTCAGGGCGCCCAGCAGGGAATCGGCTATCAGCGCCATGGCCAGGATCGGCAGCGCGCCGAGCAGCACCAGATCCATGGCGGCCTGGCCCAGCCCCTGGAAGATGAAGGTGCCCAGTCCTCCGGCACCGATCAAGGCGGCCACCGCGGTCAGCCCGATCGCCTGCACCGTGGTAATGCGCACGCCTTCGAGCACCACCGGCAGGGCCAGGGGCAGCCTCACCTGCCAGAACACCTGGCCGCGGCTCATGCCCATGCCCCGCGCCGACTCCAGCACGCCGGGGTCGACGCCGGAGAGCGCCACGAAGGTGTTGCGCACCATGGGCAGCAGGCTGTAGCCCAGCAGCGCCAGAAAGGCCGGGGCCCAGCCTATCCCGCGAATACCCAGCGCATGAACCCAGCCGACGTTGGCCGAGAGCCAGGCCAGCGGGGCCAGCAGCAGGCCGAACAGCGCCAGGCTGGGAATGGTCTGCAGGAAGTTGAGCACCCCGAAGCCAACCCGCTCCACGCCGGTATGCCGGCGCATGGCCAGGGCGATGCCGGTGCCCAGCACCAGGCTGGCGCCTACCGCGCCGCCGACCAGCAGCAGATGGTCGACCACCGCCCCGGCGAACTGGTCGCTGCGCCCCTGGTACTCCCGCCATAGCGCCAGCGGCTCGAGCCAGGGGGCGGCCAGCCACCAGGCGGCCAGCACCAAGGCCCCCATCAGCCAGCCGGCGACGGCGCCCAGGGCGAGGCGGGATCGCAGCTCGATCACCATCAGCGCCAGGCAGAAGAGCAGCACCCAGAAGGCCGCCCCCAGTCCCATGCGCGCCTGGGGCTGGGAGGGATCGATGGCCAGGGCCGCCGCCCCGGCCAGCCAGAGCGGCAGCCCCATCAGCAGCAGCAGGGCGAGCGCCAGGGCCAGCCACAGCCGCCGCGATGAGGGACGCCAGGCCAGCACTGCCAGCCCGAGCAGGCCGGGAAGCGCGGCCAGGGCGCCCGCCCAGCCGAAGGCCTCATGGGCGTGCAGCGGGCTGCCGGGCACGATCCGGTTGGGGGCAATGCTGGCCAGCGGCAATACCAGCCAGGCCAGCACGGCGGCCAGCGTCAGCGCCAGCAGCACGCGATTGGGGGTCGACACGTCCCTGTGCACGCCGAGCTCAGTCGCCCAGGCCGTCAAGGAAGTCCGCGGCGACTCGGCGCGGATCCAGGCCGTTGACCGCCACGTCGCCGTTCAGCCGCTGCAGGGTCTCGAGGTCCAGCGCCTCGAACAGCGGCCCCAGCAGGGATTCGATCTCGGGATAGGCGTCGAGCACGTCGGCCCGCACCACCGGCGCCGGCTGATAGACCGGCTGCACCCCCAGGGTATCTTCCAGCACCACCAGATCCAGCGCTTTCAGCCCGCCATCGGTGCCATAGGTCATGGCGGCGTTGACACCGCTGGTCTGCTGGGCGGCGGCGCGCATGGTGGAGGCGGTATTGCCGCCGGAGAGCACCAGCAGCTGCTCCTGGCTCAGCGAGAACCCGTAGGCGTCCTGGAACGCCGGCAGCGCCTGCTCGGACTCCACGAATTCGGCGCTGGCGGCAAACTTGAACTCGCCGCCCTGGGCCAGGTAGGCCGCCAGATCCTCGAGGGTGGACAGGCCGTGTTCACGGGCCAGATCGCCGCGCACGCTCATCGCCCAGGTATTGTTGGCCGACGCCGGCGCCAACCACACCAGGCCGTTCTCGGCGTCCCTGTCGCGGACCGTCTGATAGGCGGCCTCGGCGCTGTGCCAGACGTCGCTGTCGGTCATATCGAAGAAGAAGGCGCCGTTGCCGGTGTACTCGGGATAGAGATCGACCTCGCCGGTCAACAGGGCCTCGCGAACGATGCTGGTGCCGCCCAGCTGCAGCCGGTCCTGCACCGGGATGCCGCCGGCCTCGAGCCGCTGGAGGATCAGCTGACCCAGGACCGAGCCCTCGGTGTCGATCTTGGAGGAGACCACCACCGGGTCATCGGCCTGAGCCGCCGAGAGAGTCAGGGCGGAAGCGGCGGCGAGGAGGGTCAGGCGAGAGAACGGGATACGCATGGCGAATTACCCCCTGAGAGATCATGAATGTACTGTGAGTATAAAGAGTCCCTGAGGTCATTGCAGACCCCGCCGCCAACGCACAGGACGCCCCCCATGCCGCCGGCCACCCCACCCCTGCTCGACCGCTGCCATCACCCGCTGGTCCGCGACCTGGCGTGGCTGCTGCTGGCACCGGACCTGATCGATACGCCCTGGCCGGGCCGGCCCGATCGCCAGGCACTGGGGCTGGATGACGACGTCCGCCTTGCCGGCTGGCTGGACGATCTGGAGACCTGGCCCGGCGACCTCGAGCGCTGCCTCGGCGAGACGCTCGCCGGTCGCATGGGGCTCTACCACGAGCGGCTCTGGCAGTTTCTGCTGGCGAAAGCCCCCGGCACCGAGCTGCTGGCCCATAACCTGCGCATCTACCGCGGCAAGCAGACCCTCGGCGAGCTGGACCTGCTCTATCGCCGGCGCGGTGAGGCAGACCCGGTCCACCTCGAGGTCGCCATCAAGTACTACCTCGGGCTGAGGGAGGGACCCGGCGGGCCCCGTGACCAGGCGCGCTGGATTGGCCCCGGCGGCGCCGACAGCCTGGCCGGCAAGCGCGAGCACCTCCATCGGCACCAGCTTCGCCTGACCGACCTGCCGGAGACCCGGCAGGCCCTTCTCGACACCCTTGGCGATACCCTTGGCGGCACCCTGCGCGAGGCGCTGGCGCGCGCTGCCGCAGGTGCCGAACGCCCACCGGTGATCCATCGCCGGATGGCCATGCCGGGCGTTCTCTTCTATCCCTGGCCGGGCCATATCCAGCAGCGCCACCCCGAGCAGCCGCTGCCCCCGCCCCGGGAGGCGAACCCGGCGCATCTGAGGGGCACCTGGCTCTGCTGGCGGTCCTGGCGCGATTATCGGGATGGCCTGCCAGGCGGCACGCTCGGCGCC
>JAIVHL010000221.1 GCA_020201075.1 Halomonas sp.
CCCTTCGCCGCGAGCTGAACCTGACCTGGCGGGAGACCCTGCCCGAAGGCAACCGCCTGGTGGCCGGGGAGTGGTTCGATGCGCCGAACGGCACCGCATCCGGCGGTTGGCTCGGTGAGGTGGACGCCGAGCCCAGCGTGGAGCGGGTGCCTATCTCCATGGAAGACGGCCTGGCCGAACGCTTCGGGCTGGCGCTTGGCGATACCCTGACCTTCACCATCGGCAGCGAGGAGATCGTTGGCGAGATCGCCAGTCTGCGCAATCTGGACTGGGACAGCTTCCGGCCCAACTTCTTCGTGATCTTCCCGCCCGGCGTGCTGGAGCGCTTCGGTCACAGCTACATCACCGCCTTCCATCTGGACGCCGAAGAGAGCACCACCCTGCGTGAGCTGGTGAGGGCCTTCCCCGGGGTGACGCTGCTCAACGTCGACGCCATCCTCGGCCAGGTGCGTGAGCTGCTTACCCAGGTGACTCGGGCCGTTGAGCTGGTGCTGGTCTTCGTGCTGCTGGCCGGGGTCAGCGTGCTCTACGCGGCGCTGACCGCGAGCCGCCCGGTGCGCGCCCACGAAAGCGGGCTGCTGCGGGTATTCGGCGCCGGCAACCGCATGCTGTCCCGGGTGCAGGGCGCCGAGTTCGCCATCCTTGGTCTTGCCAGCGGCCTGATGGGCGCACTGCTGGCCGAACTGGCTACCGCCGCCATCTACATGGCCTGGTTTGATCTGACGCCGCGCCTGCACGTCTGGCTGTGGTTGGCGCTGCCGCTGGGCGGAGCGCTGCTGATCGGCGCTATCGGTCATCTGTTGTCCCGGGATCTGCGTCGCCAGGCGCCGGCGGCCAGCCTTGGCCTGCTGGGCGAGACGTAAAGGAAACGACATGAAAACCGACACCCTGCGCTACCGGCTGCTGGATGCCCAGCTCTCTCTGGCCCGAGAGAAGGAGCGCTCGGTAATCCTGCTGCTCACCGGCCATGCGGTGACCCACAAGGGGCAGGTGGTCAACCGGCTCAACCACTGGCTGGAGAATCGCCATACCGAGGTGCACGCCCTGGGGCCGAGCAGCGAGGAGCAGTCGCGGCCCTATTGGTGGCGCTACTGGCGGCGAATACCCGATCGCGGCCGCATCGGCATCTTCATCCACGGCTGGTATGGCGATGCGCTCTTCGCCCGCGCCGAGCGCCGGCTCTCTGCCGGCGCCTTCCACGATCGCCTCGAGCAGATCCGCCACTTCGAGGCCGAGCTGGCCGCTGAAGGCGTGGTGCTGCTGAAACTATGGAACGATATCGGCCGGCGCGAGCAGCGCCACCACTTGGTCGAACTGCAGCAGGATCCGGATCGGTCCTGGCAGGCCGGGCCCACTGAGTGGCAGCGCCACGCACAGCACACCATCATCGAAGCGATCGGCAAGACGCTGCGAGACGATACCCAGGCTCCCCATGCGCCCTGGCAGCGGCTGCCCTTCCGCGACCCGGGCGAGCAGCTCAGCCGGGTCGGCCGTGCCTTGCTGGACGTCATGGAGGCGCCACCCGAGCCGCCGGCGACGACGCTTGCGGCACTGCCGGACGAGTTGCCGGGGGTTCCCTCGCTGCGCCGGGCCGATGCCTCAGTGGACGAGCGCCTCGACAAGGCCGCCTAGCTGCCCTGGGGCTGGCGCTTCTGGCGTCGCCTGCCCGTCGACGGGCGCATCGCCATCTTCGATCGCAGTTGGTACGGGCGGGTGATGGTAGAGCGGGTCGAAAAGCTGGCGAGCCCCTCGCAGTGGCAGCGCGCCTATGATGAGATTCGCCACTTCGAGCAGCAGCTGCTGGAACATGGTGGGGTACTGATCAAGCTGTTTCTTGCCATCGAGAAGGATGAGCAGCTCAGGCGCTTCGAGGCCCGCGCCGAGACCCCCCACAAGCGCCACAAGCTCACCGATGAGGATTGGCGTAACCGTGAGCGCTGGGACGACTATCAGCTCGCCATCGACGAAATGTTTGCCCGCACCCACGCGCCCGGCGCCGAATGGTCGCTGGTGGCCTGTGACGACAAGCGTCGCGCTCGGCTGGCGGTGCTGGAGCAGGTCAACGAGCGGCTAGAGGCGCGTCTTTCCTCGGCCACTTGAGCTACCCTGACCAAGGCGTTTTATCGCCCATCGGGCTCTCTCCCTCGATCATGCAGAAGGTGACCCATGAATCATGCCATTCGCACCGCAGGACGCTTCGCCTTGCCTGTCAGTCTCACCCTTGCCTTTGGCGTGGTCTCGCCCGCCATGGCGGATGCAGAGCGCCTGGAGGCCGACCTGCAAGCGCTCTTTGGTCCCGGCACTCTGGAAATCGGCGATATCTCCGAGGGGATGATCCGCAACCGCACCACCGCCGAATCCATCCGTTTCGATGGCGATGAGGGCGAACGGCTGCTTATCGACCGCTACGTGGTCAGCGGCGATTACGACCAGCCCGACGAAGTCACCCTGGAGGGCATCCGCGTCGAGGACAGCCTGTCGGACCTGATGCTGATGAGCATCGAGCGTGTGATTTTCGGAGAGCCGGCCCAGGCGGTGCTGCCGGGGGCCGGAGCGCTCACCCCCCAAGCCCTGCGTCTCGGCAGCCTGGCCATCGACGACATCGTCATCGAGCTGGCCTCGGAATTTGCCGGGGAGTTCCTCGGGGGCACGCCCATGGCGGGCGGAAGCGGCCGCCTGACCATCGACAGCGTGCGCGGCGACGACCTGTCCCATCAGGCCATCGGCCTGCTGGATGTCACCGGCATCGCCGGCGCCGGCAGTGATCTCGGCGAGCTGGGTCAGGGATCCTTTACTCTGGCATCCCTCCGGCTGGAGGGACTGCGCGGTCTGGACGCGGAGGGGGATCAGAGCCTCGACAGCCTCGCCCTGAGTGATTTCGTCATCGAGTCCGACCAGCTGGTGGGCAGCCTGTCGCGACTCACCGTCGACGGCGACGTCAGCGACGGCGAGGGCGGCCTGCGCCTGGAGGATTTCTCCCTTGACCTGGCCAAGATGATCGACTTGGCACCGGAGGAGGAGCGCACCCAGCTGCGCATGGTCAGCAACGTGCTGACCGACGGCAGCGGTACCCTGCGCCTGGACGCCGCCTTCCTCGGCAACTGGGAAGAGGGCAGCGACCACAGCCGGATCCACAGCGAGAGCCATGTCACCGCCCATGACGCCGTGCGTCTGCTGGTCGACATCGACCTGCCGCTGGCCCTGCCCGTGGGCGCGCAGCCGGCCGATGTCTTCGCCGACAGCGATCTGCTGGAAGACGCCACCCTGCTGGGCGGCGACATTCGCCTGATCATCGGCGATGAGGGCCTGTTCGGCCGCCTGGCGACCCTGGGCGCGGCCATGGGAGGCGTCACCGAGGCCCAGTATCTGGAGCAGGCGCGCACCCAGGCCCAGGGCTTCGGCGTGATGTTTGGCCCTCAGATACAGACGATCCTGATGGGGCTGGTAGCGCTGCTGGAAGGCAGTGCCAGCGAGCTCGAGATCGCGGTGGGTCTGCCGGCCGAGAGTAACCTGGCCACCTACACCGGTGATCCGCTGGGCCTGCCCGACAAGCTCTCCATCAACGTGCAGACGCGCTGAGCCCGGATGGCAGGTGCGAAGGTCGAGCTGCACGGACAGGCACGCAGTAGATGAAATTGCCGCAGCCCCGAATGATTGCCTTTCATGTGAAAGGCGTTCGGGGGTGGGGTATCATATTGCCCTTAGATTTTTCCCTTGATGCGAGGTCCTCCGCCCATGTTCAGCCGTGACATGACGATTGCCGGTTTTGATGACGTCCTGTTCGACGCGATGCAGAAGGAAGTCGCGCGCCAGGAAGCGCATATCGAACTGATCGCCTCCGAGAACTACGCAAGCCCCCGGATCATGGAAGCCCAGGGTAGCCAGCTGACCAACAAGTACGCGGAAGGGTATCCCGGCAAGCGCTACTACGGTGGGTGCGAGTATGTCGATATCGTCGAGCAGCTGGCCATTGACTACGCCAAGGAGCTGTTCGGCGCGACCTACGCCAACGTCCAGCCCCATTCCGGTTCCCAGGCCAACGGTGCGGTCTTCCAGGCGCTGGTCAAGCCGGGCGATACCATCCTGGGCATGAGCCTCGACGCCGGCGGCCATCTGACCCACGGTGCTAAGCCCAATTTTTCCGGCAAGCACTTTAACGCCGTGCAGTACGGCATCGACGAGCGCGGCTTTATCGATTACGACGAGGTCGCGAAGCTCGCTCGTGAGCACAAGCCGCAGATGATCATCGCCGGCTTCTCCGCCTACTCCCAAATCATCGACTGGGCGAAGTTCCGCGAGATCGCCGACGAGGTGGGTGCCTACCTGCTGGTCGACATGGCGCATGTGGCCGGCCTGGTGGCTGGCGGCGTCTATCCCACGCCGCTGCCCCATGCCCACGTGGTCACCACCACCACCCACAAGACCCTGCGCGGCCCGCGCGGTGGTCTGATCCTCTCCGCGGAGGGGAACGCCGACATCGAGAAGAAGCTGCAGTCCGCGGTCTTCCCGGGCGGCCAGGGTGGCCCCCTGGAGCACGTCATCGCCGCCAAGGCGATCTGCTTCAAGGAGGCCATGGACCCCGAGTTCAAGACCTACCAGCAGCAGGTGATCAAAAACGCCCAGACCATGGCCGGCGTGTTTATCGAGCGCGGCTTCGAGGTGATCTCCGGTGGCACCGAGGACCACCTCTTCCTGCTCTCGCTGGTCAAACAGGGCCTGACCGGCAAGGACGCGGACGCCGCCCTGGGCCGCGCCCATATCACCGTCAACAAGAACGCCGTGCCCAACGACCCGCAGAGCCCGTTTGTTACCTCTGGCCTGCGCATCGGCACCCCGGCAGTGACCACCCGCGGCTTCGCCGAGGGCGAGTGCAAGGATCTCGCCGGCTGGATCTGCGACATTCTCGACGCCATGGTAAACGGTGCCGACTCCGCCGACATCGAAGCCGAGGTGAAGGGTAAGGTCGAGGTCGTCTGTGGCCGGTTCCCGGTTTATCGCTGAGTCAGTCCTGTTCTGAGCATCCGGCGGCTCCGCCTGCCATGCAGTTCGCGTCCCGCGCCGCTACTCCGGCGCGGGACGCATTTGTTATGACTTATGCAATGGTCAACGTGATTTATTGTCATGGCCGATACGCACCCTTACCCCGATCCATTATGCTGATCTCAAGGGGTAAATAAGCAAGACACGCCAGCGGGCAAAGGAGTGTAACCATGTCGACATTGACCTTCCAGGGCGCAGTAAAGGAAG
>JAIVHL010000222.1 GCA_020201075.1 Halomonas sp.
GCCCACGATGGCCTGCTGGCGGTACTTGAAGAGGATCTTGCGGCGGGACTGAACGCCAATGAGGTACGCCAGGATGCCTTGCAACAGCGTCTAGTAAGAATCGCCGAGGCCGCCGCTACCCGGGAGGCGATGCTGGCTGCAATCCAGGTTTCACTGGATTCTCTGGAGCTTGCCGGTACCGAGGGGCGCGCGGCGCTGAGCGATGCCCTGGAAGCCCAGCGGAGCAGGCTGGACAATCTGCTCGAGTCGCAGGCGCGAGAGAGCCGCCGCCTTGCCGAGCTCGATGAGCGCCTCACCGAATCCAGGGATGTCGCCGAGGGTGAACGCCAAATCCTTGAGGAGCGCTTGGCCGCCCTGGGGAGAGCGGTTGAAGCCCTGGCCGAGTCAAGCGATGATGACCGCGCGGATGACGATGCCATGGCCGCGCGCCTGGCCTCGTTGGAGATGGAGATAGGCGAGCTACGGCGCACCCAGCTTGCACTCAGCGCGCGCCTCGAGGCACTGCGTCCCTGAGTCAGGTAATCCGGCGGGATATGAAGACGAGTCGCATGGAACGAAGGCGTCAAGAGAGGGAGAATCGTTTGGGAATACGCCTGGGAACCGCGACGCTGCTGGCTGCTTTTGCCTTGATGCCAGGGTGGGCAGTGGCTCTGGATGTTCGCATTGACGGCATCAACGGCTTGGATAGCGACGTGGCCGACAACATTCGCCACTACCTGGATGGGCTGGACCCTGAACAATTCAGTCGTGAGCGCGTGGAGGGTGAAACCCAACGCCTCGCTCGTGAGGCGATGCGGGCCTACGGCTACTACGAACCCGACATCCAGCTACGCCTGGATGACCAGAATCCACCGCGCCACATTGATCTGACGATAGACCCCGGCCCCCGAGTCACCATTGAACGCCTTTCCTTTCTCCTGGACGGAGATGCCCGCGATGATCCGCCTTTTCAGGACGCCATCGATGATTTTCCTCTCGCCGTGGGCGACCCCCTGGTACATGCCCCCTATGACCGACTTCGGGCGCGGCTAGCCAACCTGGCGCTTGAACGGGGCTACTTCGACTGGCGCTTTACGGACCGTCGCCTCGAGGTACGCCCCTTTGCCGAGAGTGCAAGGCTCTACCTCGCCCTGGACAGCGGCACTCGCTATCGTTTCGGCGACGTCACCCTCAGCGGCAGCCATATCGAGCATCAGCGGCTGCGTAACATGCTGACCTTTACCCCCGGCGACCCCTACCTGTCCGGTGAGCTGGCACGTTTCAATCAGCGGCTGGGACAGACAGGCTGGTTCGGTTCTATCAGCGTGCGCCCCCGGCTGATCGAGCGAGAACCGCTGTTCCTCGATGCCGTCCCCGCAGACGATGCCGATGGCTGGTGGGGGGAACTGGATGCTTTGCCGGTTCAAGCCGACACGCCGACCCTGCAGATGGCGGCAGTCGAGGCCGCCGCCGCGGTGGCAAGCCGCGGTCTTCTCGAGGTGCCCATCGATGTCATCCTCACGCCGGCCGATCGCCATCAGTTTGAGGTGGGGGTGGGTTTCGCCACCGATGTGGGCCCGCGACTGCGCTTCTCCTGGGAGCAGCCATGGATCAACCGCTATGGCCACGGGCTGGACCACGACCTCTTTATTTCAGCACCCGAGCAGCGCTTCTCCGGCGTCTACAGCATGCCCCTGGACGATCCGCTCCGCGACAGCTACCGCTTTCAGTATGGCTTTCGTCAACTGGACAACCAGGATACACGCTCCCTGGAAGCCACTTTTGAAGGCGCACGGCGCTGGGAGTTCGAGAATCGCTGGGTACAGACTCTCTACGTTCGCAGCACCCTGGTGGATTTCACACAGGCAGGGGAATCCGAGAAAGTGCTGCTGCTTTATCCCGGTATTCGCTGGTCGCGTACCCGCACCCGAAACCCGACTTTCCCGAACTGGGGAGACCGTCAGCGCATCGCCTTCGAGGTCTCCGACGGCCTGTGGGGCTCCGAGGCCGATTTTCTGCGAATGACCGGCGAAACCCAGTGGATCCGCATGTTCGGCGATAACACCCGCATGGTGGCCGGCATGGGCATTGGTGCCATGGAAACCGATGCCTTCGAGAAGATTCCCCCGTCGCTGCGCTTCTTTGCGGGCGGCGACCGAAGCGTACGCGGCTATTCCTACGAGAGCCTCTCGCCACGCAACGCGGAGGGCAGGCTGACCGGTGGTCAGCAGTTATTTACCGCCAGTGCCGAACTGCAGCGCCGCGTCACCGGCGACTGGTGGGGCGCTGCCTTCATCGACACCGGCGATGCCTTTGACGCCTGGGGGCCCGAAGACCTCAATACCGGTGCCGGTGTCGGCGTGCGCTGGATCTCTCCGGTAGGTCCCATCCGTTTCGACATCGCCCACCCTTTCGACGACGAGGATAATGCGTGGCGCATCCACTTCGCCATCGGTCCAGAGTTCTGAGCCTGCTATGGGCCCTGATTCGACTGCTGGTTGTACTCCCGCTCACGCTGCTGGGGCTCGTTATTCTGGCCCTGGGCCTGGCGCTTTCCCCCTGGGGCACAGGGCTTCTTCTCGATGCCGGTGTCCGGCAGGGCATGTATACCCTGGAGGCCTATGAGGGGGCGCCACTTGATCGTTTGGTGCTTCACAACCTGGCGCTGGAGGCGGGCCCGGCCAAGGTGGCACTCAACCGTTTAGAGATCGCCTGGGGCGATGACTGCCTGCTAAAGGGGCGTCTATGTCTCGACACCTTCTACGTGGAAGGCGCTCGGGTCAGGATTGGCACAGCAGAGGAGAGCGACGACGAACCCGATTCTCCCGGCGTGGCGCCGGAAGAGATTCGCCTGCCGTTCCCCATCGAGCTGCGCGCCCTGGTGCTAAACGACGTGGAGGTGGTGCTGGCCGACGGCACCCGTCTACGTTGGGACAGCTTCAGCAGCGGGGTGCTGGCCGAAGAAGACAGCGTTACCCTGCTGCCCACGCGGCTTACCGGCACTCGGCTGCTGCTGCCTCTCTCGGCAGGGGCCCAGCTGGCACTGAGTGAGACCGAGCATGATGGCCCGAGGATGACCTCCGCGGCCATCGATGCCGCCATCGCCGTGCAGTCAGCGCTGCCCGCCGAGGTGGCCGCCGAGCTTGAGGGACTGGCCGCCGCGCCATTAGCCGAGCAGCCTCGCCGCCTGCTCCCCGAGATCCGCCTGCCGCTGCGCCTGTCGGTACCGGAACTGCTGGTGGAGGACACGGCCCTGGAGGGCGCCGTGGAGTACGGCATCGAGCGCCTGGCGCTGACCCTCACTGCCCGTGGCCATGACGTGGAAATCCATCCGCTGGAGGTGATCAGCCGCGATGCCGACGCGCGATTTCAGGCACGGGTATCGATGCGCGACGACTATCCGCTGCAGGCGCGGCTGCAGACCGCTCTTTGGCTACCGGATCAGTTTCCCGAGCTCGCCGGCCAGCGTATCGACCTGGCGCTGGATGGCAGCCTGGCCGAACTGCTGGTCAGGCTCGAGCTCGAGGGACCGATCAACGCTGCCCTCGATGCCCGGCTGGATGCCCTCGAGCCGACGTTACCCTTCAACGCCACACTGACCAGCGACCTGCTGCAGTGGCCGCTGCCGGGCGCCATACCCGACGAG
>JAIVHL010000145.1 GCA_020201075.1 Halomonas sp.
GGCGCCGGCAGCGAATCCCTGGCAGTTGGCTCGTGCCCTCATCGTGCAGCCCAATCGCGGAGTTCGCATGATCGATTTCACCGGCTGCATCCTCATCGACGCCCGTAGTGCTGGCTCCCACCTACCCCGGCAGCTGGCCATTGTCGCGCCACTAGCCCGTGCCGACGCCGCCCTCTTTTCTCTGCGGATTGTCGACGATACCGGCGACCCCCGACTGCCGCGCATTGCGCAACGCTACTTGGCTCGTCTGATCAGCGTCTCCCCGGCCCCCCTGGGGCAGCGCCTCAACGACGCCATCGCCCGCTGTAACGGCGAGGTACTGATATTCCCCGGCATCGGCAATGCCACCAGCGCCGAGGTGCTGTTGCAACTGGCCAATGAGGTTGCCGAGGGTGGGTTCGATGCCGCCCTGCTCCCCACCCTGCACCGCGGCCCACTGCAGCGCCTGCTGGCACGGATCAGACGTCTGCCCCAGAGCGAAGGCCTGTGTCTGTCACGCTGCTGGTTCGAGCGTATCGGTGGCTGTGATCCTGGCCACGACGACAGTGCCCTGGACGAACTGCTGGAGCGCCTGCGCGCCTGTGGCGCCCGGGTGAAGGCCGGCGCGCCGCGTTGACGGCCCATCGAAAGCACGAATCCGCTATTACCGAGCCGGGGGAGGCTGTACAATACGCGCCCTACATTCCCTGCCCCGCGCCTAGGGTACGTAATACAACGTGTACATAGGTGCGTACCTATCAGTGAGACACACCTCATGAGCACGAACGCTAGCAATTCCGACGTCACCAATCTGCGCAACATCGCCATCATCGCCCACGTTGATCACGGCAAGACCACCCTGGTCGACAAGCTCCTCAGCCAATCCGGCACCCTGGACCGCAAGGCCGAGGGCCAGGAGCGCGTCATGGATTCCAATGACCAGGAGAAGGAACGCGGCATCACCATCCTGGCGAAGAACACCGCCATTCAATGGCAGGACCAGTCAGGCCAGGATTACCACATCAATATCGTCGACACGCCGGGACACGCCGATTTCGGTGGCGAAGTCGAGCGCGTGATGTCGATGGTCGACTCCGTGCTGCTCCTGGTCGATGCCGTCGATGGCCCCATGCCGCAAACACGCTTCGTCACCCAGAAGGCCTTCGCCCAGGGGCTGAAACCAATCGTGGTGGTCAACAAGATCGACCGTCCCGGCGCACGCCCGGACTGGGTCATCGACCAGATCTTCGATCTGTTCGATAACCTCGGCGCCACCGATGAGCAGCTCGACTTCCCGATCATCTACTGCTCGGCGCTGAATGGCGTTGCCGGCATGGACCCGGAAGAGCTGGCCGACGACATGGCGCCGATGCTCCAGTCCATCGTCGACATCGTCGAGCCGCCCAAGGTGGAACTCGACGGTCCGTTCCAGATGCAGATCTCGGCGCTGGATTACAACAGCTATGTGGGCGTTATCGGTCTGGGCCGCATCAAACGTGGCGCGGTCAAGCCCAATCAGCAGATCAGCGTCATCGGCGTGGATGGCAAGGTGCGCAAGGGCAAGATCGGCCAGGTGATGACGCACATGGGCCTGGAGCGCGTGCAGACCAACGAGGCCACCGCCGGCGATATCGTCTGCGTAACCGGCATCGATGATCTCTCCATTTCCGACACGCTGTGCGACCCGGCCAATGTCGAGGCATTGCCACCGCTGTCGGTGGATGAGCCCACCGTCTCCATGTCCTTCCAGGTCAACGATTCTCCGTTTGCAGGCAAGGATGGCAAGTTCGTCACCAGCCGCAACATCAAGGACCGTCTCGAGCAGGAGCTGATCCACAACGTGGCGCTGCGCGTCGAGCCGGGCGAAACCCCCGAGAAGTTCAAGGTCTCCGGCCGCGGCGAACTGCACCTCTCGGTGTTGATCGAGACCATGCGTCGCGAAGGCTTCGAGCTTGCCGTAGGGCGCCCCGAGGTGATCATCCGCGAGATCGACGGCGTCAAGCAGGAGCCGTACGAAGAGGTGATCATCGACTGCGAGGAGCAGCACCAGGGCGCCATCATGGAAGAGCTCGGCTACCGCAAGGGCGAGATGACCAACATGCACCCCGACGGCAAAGGCCGGGTGCGTCTGGACTTCATCATCCCGGCACGCGGCCTGATCGGCTTTCGCGGCCAGTTCCTGACCATGACCTCCGGTACCGGCATCCTCACCAGCCGCTTCGACCACTATGGCCCGCTCAAGCCCGATGCCTCCATCGAGCGTCGCAACGGCGTGCTGGTATCGATGGTCCCGGGCAAGGCGCTGGCCTATGCGCTGTTTGCGCTTCAGGAGCGCGGCAAGCTGATCATCGATCACGCCACCGAAGTCTACGAAGGCATGCTGATCGGCATCAGCAATCGCGCCAATGACATGGTGGTCAACCCGACCAAGGGCAAGAAGCTCGACAACATGCGCTCCACGGGTAATGACGAGAACATCGTCCTGACGCCGCCAATTAAGTTCAGCCTGGAGCAGGCCATCGAGTTTCTTGATTCCGATGAGCTGGTTGAGGTGACACCGCACCACATCCGGCTGCGCAAGAAGCACCTGACCGAGAACGAACGCAAGCGCGCCAGCAAGAAGTAAGGCAGCCGCTTAGTCTCACGACGCCCGCCCGGGAACTCCCCGCGGCGGGCGTCGTCGTTATCGGCTTCTCAATCCACTATGCTGGTACCGATACCCACCTGCCATTATCTGTTTCCGATACGACAAGGAGAACCGTATGCACAAGCACGTGGAATGGGACGACCCCGGCGCCGACAGCGTCATGCGCCACTTCGAGAAAGACCCCGCGGGCCACTCGGCGCCCGGTGCCGGCGATATCCTTTCGGCGCGCTACCAGGGCGCCGTGGTGCGCGTGAAGGTAGAGGCCTATGTGGAGGGCACCAGCATTGGCGAGGTAGCTGCGATCATCGCCGTCAACAACGGTCGGCGACTGAAGTCCCACGGCAAGCTCGCCCTTGGCGATACCGTGCGCCTGCCCGACGCGGCCCGCGCCCTGGAACCGCGCATCGGCCAGGCGCAGGATGAGGACGAGGACGGCGGCGAGGACGGCGAAAAAGCGCGCTAGTCGATAGCGGCATTATCGGCGAACTTAACGTCTGCTAAACGCTGCATGACTGGCTCCCGACGGCATTTTCCCGCAAAGTTGCGACATGGGCCCTACTGGCCACCCGTTTCGCGTTCTGGAGCCTTCATGAGCACTCACAACGTCTGGACCCACAAAGGGACTTTCCTGCTGGCTGCCGTCGGCTCGGCGGTGGGTCTCGGCAACCTCTGGCGCTTCCCCTACCTCACCGGCGAGAACGGCGGCGGGGCCTTCATACTGGTCTATGCCCTGACCATCTTCGCCGTGGGCATTCCCATCCTGATCGCCGAAACCATGCTAGGCCGCAACAGCCGCCGCAGCCCGATCATGGGCATGCGCTTCTTGACCCGCACCCACAACACCTCGCGGGCCTGGGAGTCCATCGGCTGGCTGGGGGCCGCTTCCGCCTTCCTGATCCTGAGTTTCTATTCCGTGATCGCCGGCTGGGCGATCCACTACACCTGGCAGATGCTCACCGGCTCGCTGGTCGGTGCCGATGCCGAGACCATCAGCGCCGGCTTCGACGCCCTGCTCGCCTCACCGGCACTGCTTACCCTCTACCACACATTGTTCATCATCGCCTCGGGGCTGATCGTCGGAATGGGCATCCATAAGGGCATCGAGAGTGGGCTGCGCATCATCATGCCGGCACTGTTCATCATCCTGCTGGTCGTTCTGGCCTACGGCGTGACCAACGGCGATTTCCGCGCTGCGGCCAGTTTTCTGTTCACCTTCAACATTGCCGACCTGAGTCTCGAGGGCTGGCTGGCGGCCATGGGTCAGTCGTTCTTTACCCTGAGCCTCGGCATGGGCGCGATCATGGCCTATGGCGCCTACATGTCCAGTGAGATCTCGCTGACCCGAACCGCATTAGCCATCGCCGTCGTCGACACCGCCGTCGCCATGGTCGCGGGCCTGGCAATCTTCTCGCTGGTCTTCGGCGCCGGCCTGGATGCCGGCCAGGGCCCGGGCCTTATGTTCGTCACCCTGCCGCTGGCCTTCGCCGAGATGCCTTTCGGCGCGCTGGTCGGCGGCGTCTTCTTCATCCTGGTGCTGGGTGCGGCGATCAGCTCCTCCATCTCGCTGATCGAGCCGGTGGCCGCCTTCCTGGTCGAACGCTTCGACCTTACGCGGCCCCAGGCGGTGTTTGCCATGGTGTTGGCCAGCTGGGCGCTGGGCCTGCTCACCGTGGCCAGCTTCAACGTCTATGCCGAGGGCACGATTTTCCACACCCTGTTCGGGCGCAGCGCCTTCGAGTTCATCGAACTTCTCACCAACATCTTCATGCCGCTTGGCGGCCTGCTGATCGCCCTGTTTGCCGGCTGGGCGCTGACCCACTCCGAAGTGATGAAGGAGATGCGTACCAACGAAACCTGGTTCGCCATCTGGCGCTTACTGGTGCGCTTCGTCGCTCCGGCGGCGGTGGCCTTCGTCTTCCTGCGCGCCATTCCCCAGGTGGAGGGCTACCTGATCCCGGCCATCGGCGCCCTGGTGATCGTTGGCGCCTTTGCTGCCGGCCGCACCTTCCTGGTGGACGACAGCCAGGGTTAGTGGCGGTACCGCCGCCGCCCAGCTCCCGGGCGGCGTCGCGACGGCCCAAAACAACAACGGAGAAACCCTCTTCATGGCCCCCATGATCGACGTGCGTCACGTCCACAAGGCCTTCGGTGGCCTCAAGGTGATCAACGACTGCTCGCTGTCGGTGGAGAAGGGCTCCATCACCGGACTGATCGGCCCCAATGGCGCCGGCAAATCGACGCTATTCAACATCATTGCCGGCGCCCTGCCGCTCGACAGCGGTCAGGTGCTGCTCGAGGGCGAGAACATCACCAACTGCCCCGCGAACGAGCTGTTCCACAAGGGCCTGCTGCGCACCTTCCAGATCGCCCACGAGTTCTCCCATATGACCGCCCTGGAGAACCTGATGATGGTGCCGCCCCGCCAGGCCGGAGAGAGCCTGTTCAATGCCTGGTTCAAACCCGGACGGGTCCGGCAGGAGGAGGAGGGAGTGCGCCGCCGCGCCCTGGAGGTAATCGACTTCGTCGGCCTGCACCATGTGCGCAACGAGCTGGCCGGCAATCTCTCCGGCGGCCAGAAGAAGCTGCTGGAGCTCGGCCGTACCATGATGACCGACGCCAAGGTCGTGCTGCTCGACGAGATCGCCGCAGGGGTCAACCGTACGCTGCTTGGCGACCTGGTCGAGAACATCGAGCGGCTCAACCGCGAGATGGGCTACACCTTCCTGGTCATCGAGCACGACATGGACATGATCGCCCGGCTCTGCGACCCGGTGATCGTGCTCGCCCAGGGCAGCGTGATGGTCGAAGGCTCCATCGAGGAGATCCAGAACAATCCCGACGTCATCGAGGCTTACTTTGGAGCTCCCCAAGATGCCACTACTTGAAGCGCGCAATGTGCACGGCGGCTACGGCGGGATGAACATCCTCAACGGCGTGGACATGGTCATCGACGCCGACGAAATTGGCGTGATCGTCGGGCCCAACGGTGCGGGCAAGTCCACCATGCTCAAGGCCATATTCGGCCTGCTGACGGTCAGCCAGGGTGACATCCTGCTGCGCGGCGAACCCATCCACAACCTGCCGCCCAACAAGCTGGTGCAGAAGGGCATGGGGTTCATTCCCCAGGAGAAGAACGTCTTCCCGAGCCTCTCGGTAAAGGAGAACCTGGAGATGGGAGCCTTTCTGAAGCCGCACAACACCCAGCGCATGCTCAAGACGATCTACGGCTTCTTCCCCCCCCTCTATGACAAGCGTCGCCAGCCCGCCGGCGAACTCTCCGGCGGCCAGCGCCAGATGGTGGCCATGGGCCGCGCGCTGATGGCAGAGCCTGAACTACTCCTGCTTGACGAGCCCACTGCCGGCCTATCGCCCCTCTACATGAACGAGATCTTCGAGCGGGTGAAGGAGATCAACGCCGCCGGCGTCGGCATCCTGATGGTGGAGCAGAACGCCAAGCAGGCGCTGGCCATTGCCGACAAGGGCTTCGTGCTGGCCGCCGGCCAGAACCGCTTTACCGATACCGGTGCCGCCCTGCTGGCGGATCCGGAAGTGGCCAAGAGTTTCCTGGGCGGCTAAAGCCAACGGGAACGGGAGAGATCTGCCGTGAATGAACTGGTGTTCTTCATCAATAACGTCGTGGTCGCCGGCAGCGTGACCGGCTCGATCTACGCCATCGGTGCGGTAGGCGTGACGCTGGTGTTCAGCATCATGCGCTTCGCCCACTTCGCCCATGCCGACATGATGACCTTCGGTGCCTTCATGGTACTGCTGCTCACCGCGGCATTTCCGGGGGTAGGGTCGGTCGTGGGACTGCCCACGCCGGTCGTCATGCTGCCCCTGGCCATGGTGCTTACCGCGCTGCTGGCCGTGGGCATCGACAAGGCTTTCTACAAACCGCTGCGTGCCCACGGGGTCAAGCCCATTGTCATCGTGATCGGCTCGCTGGGCGTCACCCTGATGCTTCAGGGGCTGATCCGCCTGTTCGCCGGCACCAGCGGCCAGAACCTTTATATGGCCGGCGAGCGCAAGGAGATCTACCGCCTCGCCCTGCCCTTCGACGGTGTCCGCGCGCCGATCGTGATTACCGAGCCGCAGATCATCCTGCTGGTACTCACCATCGCCTGCGTGGTCGGCCTGCACCTCTTCCTCAACCGCTCGCGGCTGGGCAAGGCGATGCGCGCCATGTCAGACAACCCCGACCTGGCTCGCGCCTCGGGCATCAACACCAACACCATCGTGGCGGTAACCTGGGTGATTGTCGGGGGCCTGGCCGCCATCGCCGGCACCCTGCTGTCGCTGGACGTGACCTTCAAGCCCGACCTCAGCTTCTTCCTGCTGCTGCCGATCTTCGCCGCCGCCATCGTCGGCGGCGTGGGCCACCCCTATGGCGCCATCGCCGGCGGTTTCGTGGTGGGCTTTGCCGAAACCCTCGCAGTGTTCAACTGGGCGGTGCTGCTGCGACCCTTCCGCGACAGCCTGCCCGACTGGCTCGCCAAGGCCGGCAACCTGGCCTTCGTCGGCACCGAATACAAGATCGTGGTGCCCTTCTTCATCCTGGTCGCCATCCTGGTGTGGCGCCCCACCGGTATCTTCAAGGGGAAGGTGATCTGATGAGCGCACATGACAAGCACCGCGAGGACCTGGTGGACACTCCGTCACGCTTTCCCCTGCGCGAGGTGATCCTGTTTGCCCTCCTGCTGGTGGCCATCCTCGGCGTATACGCGATGATGGGCGCCGCCTACAGCACCCGCATGCTGGTAGAGGCCGCCTGTTACGCCATCCTGGCCCTGGGCCTGACCATCCAGTGGGGCTACGCCGGTCAGTTCAACGCCGGCGTGATGGGTTTCGTCGCGCTGGGCGGCTTTTCTGCCATGTTCTTCAGCGTGCCGGTCAACGACGACTTCTGGGGGAGTGAACTGCCGGGAGAGCTCGCGCGCGTGCTGCTCTATGGCGCGGCAGCCGCCCTGGTGGTCTTCGGTGCCACGCGGCTCGACCGCCTGGGGGTGCCCAGGACGCTGCGCACTATCATCGCCGTGGTGCTGGGGGTGGTGCTCTACCTGGTGGTGATCAGCCTGCTGCGCGAAGTCACCGACGAGATCCAATCCCGCGCCGGCTTCATCGGGGGCCTGGGGCTGCCGGCCTGGACGGGCTGGATCGTCGGCGGCGCCCTGGCCGGTGTCGTGGGCTACTTCATCGGCCATATCTGCCTGGGTCTGCGCAGCGACTATCTGGCCATCGCCACTCTGGGCATCGCCGAGATCATCAAGGCGTTTCTCAAGAACTCCGACTGGCTGACCCGCGGCACCGCCACCGTCTCGCCGCTGCCCTGGCCCACTCCGGGTCCGGCAGAGCTGGGCTTTACCCTTTCCCGGGCCATCTATCTGTCGGTCACAGCGGCCATCATCGCGGTCATCTTCTTCCTGCTGCACCGCGCCTACCACGCCCCCTGGGGCCGCATGATCCGCGCCATCCGCGACAACGAGACCTCCGCCGCCGCCATGGGCAAGGACATCAACCGCCGCCGCCTGGAGATCTTCGTGCTGGGCTGCATCCTGATAGGCATCGGTGGCGGTGCCTTGACCACCTTCAACAGTCTCTTCGACCCCCAGGGTTACCTCCCGCTCAACCACACCTTCCTGGTGCTGGTGATGGTGATTCTGGGCGGGCCGGGCAACAACCTGGGCACCATCTTCGGCGCCGTGGCGGTCTACATCATCTGGATCATGTCCGAGCCGCTGGCGCTCTTCTTGATGCAGCTGGCGGTGAGTGTCGGAGAGGGGGCCTTCGGTTGGGATGCACCGTCCAACATGGACAGCCGCGCCCTGCAGGCTCGGGTGTTCGTGATCGGCCTATTGATCACCCTGGTACTGCGCTTTGCCCCCAAGGGGCTGCTGCCAGAAAAGGTCAAGCACCACGGATAGAGCGCAACGAATAGAGCGCAACGGGCATGGTCACGCCAGTCTGCGATGAACCCAAAAACAGGCCTCGGCGGTTTTCCGCCGAGGCCTTCTTTCGCTATCGCCTTCCGATCATGTCATGACGGCCCGCGATCAGGGATCAACGATGCCTTTGCTGACGAAGCTGCCGTTCTCGACCACCATCTCGACCACCACGCCCGGCACGTCGCCGTTCTCGTCGAACTCATGGGTGCCGGAGGCACCCTCGTAGTTGATCTCGGTGCCGGCGGCAATCAGCTCTACGGCCTTCTCCCACTCGCCGGGCAGGATCACTTCACCGGGCTCCGTGGCTACGCTGCGCAGCGCCGCGGAGAGCCCTTCGCGCTCGGCACTACCGTTCTGCTCGATGGCCAGAGCCAGCAGGAAGGCAGCATCGTAGGCCTGGGCAGCGAACACCGCACTGGGGTCAAAGCCAGCCTCCTCGGCCGCCGCGATGAAGATGTCGGTGCCCGGCAGGTCGGGGCTACCGGGGCGTGTGGCGATCATGCCATCCAGAACATCGGCACCAATCGCCTCGACCAGGCTGTCGCCCACCATGCCATCGGCGCCGACGTATTGGGTAAACATGCCGCTCTCGTAGGCCTGGCGTAGCACCGTCTGGCCGGAGGTGTCGGCATAGGCGAGCACCACCAGGGTGTCAGCGCCGCTGGCAGAGAGCGCCCCCAACTCGGAGCGATAGTCGGCGCGGTTGTCTTCGTGGGCCAGGTTGTCAGCCACGGTGCCGCCGCCGGCCTCGAAGGCCTCGCCGAAAGCATCCGACAAACCGCGGCCGTAGTCGTTGTTGACATAGGTGACCGCCACGAAATCGATGCCCTTTTCGAGCAGCAGCTTGGCCAGCAGCTCACCCTGGAAGGCATCCGAAGGCACGGTGCGGAACACCAGATCGTTATCGTCCAGTTCACTGACCGCGGGTGCCGTGGAAGCGGGCGAAACCATCACCACGCCGCCGGGTATCCCCGCGTTATTGGCCGCCGCGATCGTCGCCCCGGTGCACAGGGCACCGACAATGGCGGTCACCTGCTCGGTGTTGACCATGCGATCGGCCGCGTTGGAGGCCGCCGACGCATCCGAGCAGGTGGTGTCGGCGTTGGGGATGACCAGTGTCTGACCGCCCAGAATGCCGCCCTGCTCGTTGACCTGCTGAACGGCCAGTTGGGCGCCATCATAGATCGGCGGCGTCAGGCTCTCGATGCCTCCGGTGAAGCCACCGAGAAAGCCCAGTTTCACCTCGGCCTGTGCAGCACCGGCCAGGGCCAGGGCGGAAGCCGCTACCGCCATCGACAATATGCGCTTCTTCATATTCTTGTTCCTGATGAGTGTGGCGAGTGTTAGTGGCGAAGTATCACACTCACAATCTGGAAGCCGCGCGGGCAAAACTCAAGCCCCACCTGCCAACGCTGGGGCATATCCCATTATCCGACCACGAGAACTGGCGGGAAGCATGCCCCTTCTGCCTATACTGAGAGCCCTTCACTCCCAACAAGAGTAACTGCCATGCGCCGACGGATCCCCACTCACCTGGCCTCCACCACGCTGGCACTTGCCGCTCTCGGCCTCGCCGCCGGCAGCGCCCACGCCTTCTCTCCCGCCGGACAGGACATCGTCTACAACGTGAACGGCGAGGCCTTTGAGGGTTATCTGGCCAGCGCCGAGGGCGAGGCCCGGGGCAGCGTGCTGATCATCCACGACTGGGACGGCCTGGACGACTACGAACGCCAGCGCGCCGATATGCTCGCCGAGCAGGGCTATGACGCCTTTGCTGTGGATCTCTACGGCCAGGGTAACCGCCCCCAGGAGGTCGAGAAGAAACGCACCGAGACCGCCCGCCTCTACCAAGATCGTGAACGTATGCGCGCCCTGACGCTCGCCGGCCTGGCCGAGGCCCGCGCCCAGGGCAGCGCCGAGGCCAGTGTCGTAATGGGCTACTGCTTCGGCGGCGCCGTTGTCCTGGAGCTGGCCCGCTCCGGCGAAGCCGACGGCGTGCACGGCTACGCCAGCTTCCATGGCGGCCTGGCGACTCCGGAGGGGCAGCAGTGGCCGGAAGACGTAGGCCCGATCCTGATCGCCCACGGCGGCGCCGACGGCGCCATCCCCATGAGCCAGGTGGCCACCCTGGCCGAGGAGTTAGAAGCGGCCGAGGCGACCTACGAGATCCAGGTCTACTCCGGCGCGCCCCACGCCTTCACGGTATTCGGCAGCGATGCCTACCGTGAACGCGCCGACGCGAAGTCCTGGGCCGCCTTCCTCGAACTGCTGGAGGAGGCGCTGTAATCATGCGACAGGAGTTGCTCTCCGTCACCGAGCTAAGCGGCAGCCGCCACGAGATTGGCCTGGCCCACGGCCGGACCCACGCCAGGCTGATCCAGCGCAGCCTGGAGGTCTATGATCGCTTGTTCCATGACTTCGTGGGCATCCGCTGGGCTCAGGCTCGCATCGAGGCAGAGCGCTTTGGCAGGATGATCGAACGCGGTTTTCCCGAGATCCTCGAGGAAATGGACGCTATCGCCGAGGGTGCCGGGGTAGAACCCATCGACATCCTCACCCTCAACTGCCGCAGCGAGATCTCGCTGACCCGCGCCAGCGGCGGCTGCTCCGCCTTCGCCCTGGCGCACGCCGATAACCAGTGGCTGGCCCAGAACTGGGACTGGCGCACCGACCAGTTGCACAACGTGGTCGCACTCAAGATCAGCGGCCAGAACCAGGCACCGCTGATCAGCATTGGGGAGGCCGGCATGGTGGCCAAGATCGGCATGAACGCCCACGGCATCGGCGTCTGCCTCAATGCCATTCGTTCGCAGACCTGCGGCGAGGGGCTGCCGATCCACGTGGCGCTGCGCAAGATCCTTGAGCGCCCCGACTTGGAGAGCGCCTTGGCCGTGGCCACTCGCGACCGAGTCTGCTCCCCGGCCCATTTCCTGGTAGCTGATGCCAAGGGCCAAGCCGTGGGGCTCGAGGTGCACCCCGGAGAGCCGGGACGACTCGAGGCCGAAGCCGGCGTGGTCACCCACACCAACCACCTCTATGCCCCCGCCACCACCTCCCGGGTAGAGGATTTCCCTCGCCCCGACTCCCGCCCGCGTCTCGCGCGGCTGGACGAACTGCTCCGCGAATCGCTGCCCGCCCGGGGTGAGATCGGCGAGAGCGAGCTGTTCGACATCCTCAGCGACCACCACGGGGAACCGCTGTCGATCTGTCGCCACTTCAACCCCGCCCAGCCCGAGGAGGAGCGGATGGAGACCCTGTTCGGGGTGGTGATGAACCTCACCGAGCGGCGCCTGACCGTGCGTCACGGCAAGCCCTGCGAGACAGAGAATACGCTGACGATCTCGCTGTCCCCTTCCCCGCAGCCCTGATGCCGGGACGCCTCCCTCGGCGGTCAGCGTTGTCGCCGGTGCGGAATCAGTTCAGGTCTATCGCACAGCGCTTGAGATCCTCCAGGCGGCAATGCGCAAGCGCCGCCTGGTCGGTCCCCTGCAG
>JAIVHL010000089.1 GCA_020201075.1 Halomonas sp.
AGCAGGTGGATCTTGTAGGCCGATCGCCAGGGCGCCACATGGTCCCGGGTGGTGCCCACCGTGAAGATCGGTGCGCGAATGTCCTGGATGGCCACCGGCCGCTCATTCACCTGATAGCGACCGCTGGCCAGGTCGTTGTCGAGAAACATCCGCCGCAGGTACTCGGAGTGCATCCGATAGGGCATCCGGGTGATATCGGCATTCCAGGCCATCAGCTCGTTCATCGGCGACCGCTCGCCTAGCAGGTAGTCATGCACCATGCGCGACCAGACGAGGTCGTTGGAACGCAGGATCTGAAAAGCACCGGCCATCTGGTAACCATCGAGATAGCCCTGATCCTTCATCATGCTCTCGAGGTAGGCGACCTGACTCTCGCTGATGAACAGCGTCAGCTCGCCGGCCTCGGTGAAGTCGACCTGGGTGGCCAGGGTGGTGATCGTCGCCAGCCGCTCGTCGCCATCGCGGGCCATGGCCGCCGCGGCGATGGAGAGCAGAGTGCCTCCCAGGCAGTAGCCGACGCCGTGGACCTGCGGCGCTCCGGTGACCTCGGTCACCACGTCCAGCGCCGCCATGGGACCGAGGCGGCGGTAGTCCTCCATGCCAAGCTCGCTGTCTTCGGTGCCCGGATTGCGCCAGGAGATCATGAACACCGTATAGCCCTGATCCACCAGGTACTCGACCAGCGACTTGCCCGGCGTGAGGTCGAGAATGTAGTACTTCATGATCCAAGCCGGCACGATCAGCACCGGCTCGGCGTTGACCTGCGCGGTGGTGGGGGCGTACTGGATGAGCTCTATCAGCCGATTGCGGTAAACCACCTTACCGGGGGTCACGGCGAGATTCTCGCCGAGTCGAAAGGCCTCGGCGCCCACCGGCGGCTTGCCCGACATCAGGCGATCTCCGTCCTCGAGGAGGTTCTGCCACCCCGCCACCAGGTTCTGGCCGCCGCTTGTCAGCGTGGCATTAATAATTTCCGGGTTCAGCCAGGGGACGTTGGAGGGCGACCAGTGGTCCAGCCACTGGCGAGTGACGAAATTGATCACCTGTTCGCGGGACGGCGACAAACCGTCCACTTCAGTGGTGGCGTTATGCCACCACTGCTGGGTGAGCAGGAAGGATTGATACATTAGGTTGTAGGGCCATTGCTGCCAGGCTGGGTCGCGAAAGCGGCGGTCGTGCTCCATGGGTTCGATGCAGGGGCTTGCGTCGGGGTCGCTGGCGAGGCGCTGGGCGTAGCGCCCCAGGCGCGTCAGCTTGCGGACGGACTTCTCACCGAGCTCCAACTGCTTACCGGGCGATAGCGAGAGGTGCAACAGCCACTCGACATAGACACTGGCCAGCCCGGCCGGGGTAATGCCCTTTGTCAGGCGAGCCAGGTTGGCCTTGAAGGCGTGATCAATCGCCTGTGGCGAGTAGACACCTGGATTGGGCCGCTCGGGGTAGGCAGGCTGCCCTGCCTCGGGATAGCGGGTTTTCATCGACTGGCGCTGCGTCATGGGATGGCTCTCCGAATGCTTTCCAAAACCTCATGCTGTCTACCATCAGCCTAGGCCATATTGACGTTTCACATTGGGAGCCATAAAAAGCCGCTCGCCAAGGTCACAATGCTTTCGTAGTTTCGCTTCAGGTGACCGACTGCCTCGCGATGCCTGGTAGCGCTAAGACTTGCCAGCTGAGCCGAAACCAATCAATATTCGGCTCAAATTATGAGCCGAAAAAGCGCGCGATACGGCTCTTCCGTCTTCCTGGAGGCCTGGCATGACCGATCACGCCACGACGTGGATTTGGCAGCATCCCGACTGGCCGCGCTTTACCTGGCAAGCAGCCGAGATTCAACCGCGGGCCCAGGTGTGCTGGAGGGATCTCGGCATCTTGCTGGGACGATCGGGGGCCCTGACGTTCGCGGATGACCAGGATGCTGAGGCGAGAACCGCCCTGAACACGCTATTGCAGAACATCGTCACCTCCTCGGCCATCGAGGGGGAGCGTCTGAATGTGGCGTCAGTCCGCTCATCATTGGCCCGGCGGCTTGGCGTGGAGGAACCAACGGACGCTACCTCACCACGCGCCGAAGGCCTGGCGGAGTTGATGCTGGATGCCACCTTCAAGCCTGATACTCCGCTGAACGCCGAAAGGCTGTTTCAGTGGCATCGCTGGCTGTTCCCTGATGCTGACGCCGCCCTGACGACGCTGCGGCCGGGGCAATGGCGCGGGATAGAGCCAATGCAGGTAGTGTCGGGTCGCCTGGATCGTCCTAACGTACATTTCGAGGCGCCGCCGCGGGAGAGGTTGGAGCACGAGGTAGATCAGTTCCTCGCGTGGTTCGAGGCCAGCCGTCATGACCCGGAACTGGACCCTCTGGTTCGAGCTGGCCTGGCACACTTCTGGTTTGTGACGCTGCATCCGTTTGAAGATGGCAATGGCCGGATTGCTCGGGCCATTGCCGATCGTGCCTTGGCGCAGGCGGATCAGCAGAGTATCCGCCTGTATGCCATGTCGGCCGCCATCCTGGACCGCCGGGACGGCTACTATCGCCGCCTGGAAGCGAGCCAGCGGGGAACACCGAACCTGACGGCCTGGCTTGTCTGGTTCCTGGAGACCCTGGATGCCACCTTGCTGAACGTTCTGGAACAGGTGGAACGAACGCTGGCCAAGGCCCGCTTCTGGCAGCGCTTCAGGGCAACCGGCCTGCTCCCCGAGCAGGTGAAGGTGCTGAACCGCCTTCTAGATGGAGGAGAGAGAGGCTTTGGGCACGGCATTAGTGCGTCGCAGTATCAGAAAGTCGCCAAGGTCAGTAAGGCAACCGCCACCCGTCACCTCGCTGGACTGGTCGAGAAGGGCTGCTTGGTGAAGCTGCCGGGAGGAGGCCGCAGCACGCGCTATCAGGTGCCGGATCGACTCCGGCAGGACGACGGGGAGTTTTACTGTCCCGGCGTGCCTTGACGTAAGAGCCATCAATGAATAGCCACTCGACATCAGGATCCTGCACCGCGCCTTCTTAACTGAGAGCCACTGGACTCTTGGGGCCAAGCGCCAGGGCCGCATCAGGTCCGGTCGGCGAAGAGCACACGCGGGATCAACCGCAGAAAAATCAGCATGCCGAAGAGCTCCACCAGCGACTGGAAGACCACGACGATCACCGCCGCCTCCATCCCCGCCGGCAGCGCCAGGGCTAGCGGCAGCACCACGAAGGAGTTGCGGGAGCCGAAGCTGAAAGCCAACACCCGCCCCTGGGCCACGGGCAGCGCCAGCAGCCGGGCCAGGATCAGGGCCAGCAGGGCGGCGGCGGCGAGAAAGACGACGAAGATCGGGGTCAACAAGGCCAGCAGGCGCGGCGCCTCGGCGAGCTGCGGCGCCTGCCCGGCCGTGATCACCAGCAGCACCAGGGCCAGCAGCGGGACCGGCAGCCAGCCCAGCCCCGCGATCAGGTCCAGCCTGCGCGGCGCCGGATTCACCCAGCGCTCGGTGAAGAAAGCCGCCGCCAGCGGCAACAGGATCAGTCCGACAAAGGCGATCAGCAGTTCGCGCTGAAGCAAGCTGGCCAGGGTCGCCTGATCCAGGAACAGCCACAGGTAAAAGGGTAGCAAGACCAGCTGCAGCAGCAGGCTGACGGGGGGGGCAGCCACTGCACCAGGCCCCAGACCACCAGCGGGATCACCACGAAATTACCCAGTACCGCCGCCGTCAGGAAGCGGCCCTGGGCCAGGCCGCGGCGCAGCCGAATCATGGGCACCTGGGTGAAGGTCGCGTAGAGCAACAGCCCGAGCAGCGGCCACAGGGCCGCATCGAGGCCCGATGCAAACGCCGGCGACGAGGTGCCGAGCCATAGCCCGGCGAGGATCGCCGCCAGATAGAGAAAAACCTGGTAGTGCTCCAGGCGTTCGCGCATCAGGCCTTGAGGACGTAGCGCAGGGTCTCGACGACCTGGTCGGTGGTAGTGCACCAGGCCATGGCCGCGGCGTCGATCTCCTTGAGCGGGTGGACGATCTCTTCGGCGTGCAGCGTCACGTAGGGCTTGCCCAGAGCGGCGCAGTAGCCCGCATCGAAAGCGGCGTTCCACTGCTTGTACTGGTCGCCGAAACGCACCACCACCAGATCGCTTTGCTCGATCAGGGTGCGGGTGCGAATGGCGTTGACCTTGGAGGACTGGTGGTCGCGCCAGAACTGGCTGGGCGTCTCGCCCAGATGATCGCCGGCGGCGTCGCTGGCGGCGTGGTCGGTCACCGGTGCGGTAAACACCACATCCAGCCCGGCGGCCGCGGCGCCGCGCCGGATCTCATCGCGCCAGTCGGTGTGGATCTCGCCGGAAAGGTAGACGTGAAAGCTCATGCAGGGCTCCTGATGGGAATGGAAAATATGCTCGTGCATCATAGCCCGGCAAACATTTCATGGAAAATTCTTCCAAAATTTTACCAAGCGATCCGGTTTTCGGCGAACAGGGATCAGCCGACCGTCAGGGTGTCACCCACGGCGATGGTCGTCCCCTCCCCGGCCAGCAGAATGGCATTTTGACCGAAGAAGGCGCCCTTCCAGGCCAGCCGCGGCTTGATGGCCATCAGCGTCTTTAGCGGCTCGCCGGGGTGGCGAATCTCGCCGCTCTGCTGGTCGACAGTGGTGATCTTGCAGCGCTGGCAGGGCTTACGCAGCCCCAGCCGCCAGCCATCCGCGCCGATGTCGCGCCAGCCATCCTCCGCAAAGGGCTCGGCCCCCTCGATCACGATGTTGGGGCGGAAGCGATCCATCGGCAGTGTCTCGCCGCCGTTGGCCTCGAGCGCCTGGTTCAGCGCGGCCAGCGACGCCGTGGTGGCCACCAGAAAGGGATAGCCGTCGGCGAAGCCGGTGTGGGCCTGCTCGCCTGGTGCCAAGAAATCGGACTCGACGCGGCGCTGATAGTCGGGCGCAAAGCGCACCAGGCGCAGACCGCTGCCGCGCAGGTCGCCGAGCACACGTTCCAGCCAATCCCGCGCTTCGGCGCCCTCATCAAGGGCCTCGCAGCGATCCTCCCAGACGTAGACCGAGCACCGCTTTTTCGCCTCGGTGAAAAGTGGCACGCGCAGCGGTTCGGCCGCCGGATGGCTTAGCACCAGGGCATCATCTTCAAGAAGGGGGCGGATCTGGGCCATGCGCGGCAGTTGACGTTGGCTGACGAAGCGGCCCACGTCGTCGACCACCATCCAGCGGCGGTCCCAGGCCATGCCCTCCGCGGTGAGCTGCGTCTCGTCCAGGACGATGCCGCCCAGCGACTTGACCGGGTAGATATTGAGTTGAGTGATTCTCACGGACGGCTCCTGATGGAAAACTCCCAACGCCTAGCCCCGTCGGTGAGGCATTACAGTCGCTGGGTCTCGATAACGTGGCCGATGATGGAATAGCCGGCTTTGCGGGCGGCCTTTTCGGCCTCGAACTGCGCCTCGATCCTCGAGATGCTGGAGGAAACATGCTCGAAGACAGTATCCAGTTCGAGGGGCTTGTTGCGGACCGCCAGCTTCACCAAGTGGCCTGTCTTGGGCGAGCCGGCCGCCTTGCTGCGCGGCGCCTTGGGCTTGGCCTCTTCGCCGGGTTCCCTCGGCCACTCGGGAGCAGAGGTAGCCGCCTTGCGACGGGTTTCCTGGGCGTTATCCATAAAGGTGTTGATGTCGCGGCGCATCTGCCGCTCGAACTCATTCAGTTCCGTTTCCATCGTTTCTCCGTCTACATCAATCGTCGCGCGATTGTACCAGAACTCGCGCAAATGCCATCCCCGGCGGCCTCATCCGGCATGCCGTGGATGGTGCGTCAGTGCTTGCTCACGTGGCCCAGAGGCTAGATTAAGCCGAGAAAAATATCCTAACAAGAATATATTATATGTTAACCGATACAAGGCGAAGGCTTTTGAGACCGCAGATGTAAGCAGTGCGTTCAATGTGCATGAACAATTTTTTAGTGTCCAGCATCACGGCTTTTTTTGCGTTTCAAGTCAGTAAA
>JAIVHL010000090.1 GCA_020201075.1 Halomonas sp.
GGCGCTGGGCTTCCTGCTGATCGTGCTGGTTCGACACGGTCGCCACACCCTGGCGGCGTATCGCCGCTGCGGCGGCACCGGTATCGCCGTGGCACTGCTGTTCAGCCTGACCACCTGCGGCTTCGTGCTGGGTAACCAGTACACCCTGGCGGGCAACGTGCTGCTCATTCTGGCCACGTCCCCCCTGATCGCCGCGGGCCTCTCCTGGTTGATCCTCAAGGAGCGCCTGCCGAGACATACCTGGGTGGCGATCTGGGTCTGCCTGGCCGGCATTGCCATGATCGTGATCGACGATATCGATGCCGGCTCCTGGGTGGGCAATGCGTTCGCCTTTCTGGCGGCCTTCACCCTGGCGCTGAATTTTACCCTGTGCCGCACCCGGCCGGGCGTGGACATGAGCCCGATGCTCACCTTTAACGGCCTGATCGTCGGGAGCGGCGCCAGCCTGGTGCTGCTGCTGGGCGATGGCGTCGCGCTGCCTGCCCCGAGTCAGCTGGCGGCAGTGGGGTTGCTGTGTCTGGTGATCGTGCCGTGCGGGGTGACCCTGCTGCAGCGTGGGCCCCTCTATCTGCCAGCCGCCGAGGTGGGGTTGCTGCTGCTGCTTGAGGTGGTGGCGGGCACCTTCCTGGCCTGGTGGATCATCGCGGAGCAGCCAACGCCCCTGGCGATCGTGGGCGGCTGCCTGGTACTGCTGACTCTCGTCGTCAAGGGGCTCTACGAGCGACGCCTTGAACTGCGTCGGGCCGCGCGGGAAGGTGTCGTCAACGCGCCTGAAGCGAATTGATGCCGAAATCGCGCGCCGAGCTGCTGGTCCCCCCAGCATGTCGAGATCAAGGCTCATCATCCTCTGCCCCCAGAAGCCCTTTGATGTGTTCGCCATTGCCGACGGCCGCTCTATACAAGTCGTTCCAGCTATCCGGTGGGTTACCGTTCTTGAGCATTTTCTGGAAGACAGCGTAAGCGTCCTGTTTGCTGTCATAGGCACGCCTGGTCGAGTCGTCGTTGACCCAGGCATAGATGAGGATCTTGCTCGCAAGGTCGTAGCGAAAGAAAAGCCGGTACTGCTGGTAGAACTTTGCCCGGCACCAATGTGTGTGCTCAGCCCCGAGGGTATTTCCTTGGCGATACTGAGGGCCTGCCGGATCCTGTGGGATGTCGTTCTTGGCCAGCTTAACAATCGCCGCCAGACGCTTGGTGGCCGGTTTGCTGCGATATCCGAGAGGATACTTTTCCTGGAGTCGCTTCACCTTAATGGTGAGCGCATCGACCTGCTCCAGAAATAACGGATGTGCGTAAATCGTCCATCCGTTTATCTCCAGAGGACTCATGTATCCTCGTCGTCTTCTGATAGTTCCTCATCAAGGTCTACCTCAATGCCTGATGTCAGGCGTTCGGCCTCGGCAAAGGTACTGGCAGTGACAGGACGAATGTTTTCCGGGCGCTCCTGCATATCGCGCTCCAGGAAGGCCAAGAAGCTGGTCATCACGGGGTCTTGGCTGGACTTATCGCGGGCGCGAGTGAGCAGCACTTTCCCATCGGAGCGAATCGTGTAGTGAATTCGATCGCGGCGTTTCAGCTTCAGCGCACGACGAACGGATGCCGGAACGGTTGTCTGGTAGCGATCCGTGAGAGTGGAATCATCCTCAATTGAGGTGTTCATGATCGGCCTCCACGCAATGGTAATGCATAAGCAATGCACTAAAGGTAATGCAATCGCATTGCTCCGTCAATGGCCGGGAAGGAAATCAATCCCGGCTTATCATCAGGGGCCGAAAGATAGACTCACGCTTCGCCATTCACGGCATTCCCCCGCGGGCCAGGATGTCGCGTCCCAGGGCAGTATGTCATTGCCTCGCTGAGAGTCGAGATAGTCCCGCGAGCCGTGGCTCACCTGCAGTACGTGGGCGCGGGAGGCGGTGCCGGCAGATCTTCCTCTATCCTAGGTGGCGCCGCACCAGCGCCGCCAGGCCATCATAGGAACAGCGCATATCGGTCGGTTGGGTACATAACCAGAGCTGGAGGGGTGGTCTCATCGTCCATCTCGACGGAAACGCAGGCAGACACCGTCACCCAGATCGAGCTCGATCTCTCAACCGTGCGCGTCATGATCGGCGACCTGCGCCTCAGTGGCCATCACCGGTGCGAAGAGCGCCGCCTTGGTATCCGAGTCCCGAGAGGACACCGGTGCCGCTACCCCGGCTGACCTCAGCCGGCGCTTCCAGAGCTGGAACGAACTCTTAGCGATGCCTTCCCGGGTGCAGAAGGCGGCTTGGTTGAGTCCACTGGTGGCTTGTTGCTCGATCAAGGTCTGCCACTGCTGGGGCGAGCGGTGCTGGTAGCGTTGCTGGGACATGGGGGGTACTCCGTCGTAGAAATACGGAGCCAAGCTTAGGGGGTGGTAACACCGAGCGATACGACGCGCCAGAATGGCTGGTTACGGGCAGACAGTTAGTGTTGCAAAAGTGGGGGGATGCCTTGGCATCCCCCCACTTTTGGTTCCGTTCACTATTTTTAAACAGGATTCTACTGTGAGGTTCAATATCCAGGGTGAGGTGCCATAGCCGCCTTACTCGGCTGCCTCGTCGATGGCGGCCAGCATGGCATTGAGCAATTCAGTGCCCGTTTCGCCATAGCGCGCTTCGATCACCTCGCGAACGGCGGGCTGTGCGGCCGCCACGAAGGCCTCGCGAGCCTCGGGAGTAATGGCGTTCACGGCCATGCCGCCAGACAGTTTGGGCAGGCCGCTATCGGAGGCCTCGATGATACGCGACATGGAGCGGCCAGCATTCACCGCCACCTTCGACGCCCAGTCGATAATCTGCTGATGTTCTTCCGACAGACCGTCATAGAACTCGTCGTTGATCAACCACAGGTAGGGCGTGATCAGGTGGTTGCTGATGGTCAGGTAGCTCTGTACCTCGTCGAAGTTGGCAAACGCCGTCTGCTGGATCGGACCTCAATCAACAGCTCGCCGTTACTGGCGGTTTCCACCAGCTGCTTGAACACCGCCGTCATGGCCCCGGAGTTACTCGCCGTGGCCTCGGGGGGATTGAGATGGGCGATGCGCATGGTGGTGGCCGCATGCACCGACATGCTCGCGAGCAGAGTCAGCGAGAGGGTGGCAGTGGCCAGGGCTCGGCGTGAGAACGGGACGTTGCGGGTGGTAAGTGACATGGATGACTCCTGAGTTGCAAAGGGTCCGCCAGGCGCCGGCATCAGCCGGCCAACCCGAGCAGACGGGGGACGAACAGGGTGATCGGCTGCCAGTAGGCCGCCGCGATGAGCACCACCAGCTGCACCAGGATGAATGGCCACAGCGAACGGGTGATGGATTCGATGCGCTCGCCGGTGACGGAGGCCAGCACGAACAGGCAGGCACCGACCGGAGGCGTCATCAGCGAGATGGTCAACGAGAGGATAATGATCATGCCGGCGTGCACCGGCTCCATGCCGATCGCCACGGTCAGCGGCGCCAGCACCGGTGCCAGGATGATCAGCGCGGCGTTGATGTCCATGAACAGCCCGATGAACAGCAGCAGGGCAATCATCATGCCCACCACCACGGCCGGGTTCTGGGAGATAGACAGGAAGCCGCTGGCGATCAGCTGCGGGATCTGATTGAAGGTCATCCACCAGCCGAGGATCGACGCCGAGGCGATGATCAGGAAGATCACCCCGGTGATCAGGGTGGTGCGGGCGAGCATCTGGTAGAGGTCGCGCAGCCCGATATTGCGATAGATCACGCACCCCACGAAGAGCGCGTAGAACACCGCCAGCGCCGCGGCTTCGGTAGGCGTGGTGATGCCGGTCAGGATCGCCGTCAGGATGAACACCGGCAGGATCAGCGCCAGCAGGCTGTAGCGGAACTCCCTGAGGATGCGGGTCAGACTGGGACGGCGGTCGTCCTTTGGCAGGTTCAGGCGACGTGCGGTCGCGGCGATCAGGCACATGCAGACCAGGCAGAGCAGCAGCCCCGGAATGATCCCCGCGGCGAACAGGCCGGCGATCGACACTCCCATCAGCGAGCCGTAGATGATGGCCAACGTAGAGGGGGGAATGATCGGTCCGATGATGGAACCGGCGGCGGTGACCGCACAGGCATAGGACCCCGAGTAGCCGGCCTTTTTCATGGCGGGGACCAGGGTGTTGCCGAAGGCAGCGGCATCGGCGGTGGCCGAGCCAGTGAGGCCGGCGAACATCACCGAGGCGAGCATGTTGGAGTGCGCCATGCCGCCGCGCAGCCAGCCGACCAGCGACTGGGCGAAATTGACCAGATTCATGGTCAGGCCGGAGCGGTTCATTATCTCGCCGGCGAGGATGAAGAACGGCATGGCCAGGAAGGGGAAGAGGTTGAGCCCCGCGAAGAAGCGATCCGGCACCATGGCCAGGAAGTGCATGCCGCCCGTGTCGAAGATGCCGATCATGCCGGCGACCCCGAGCACGATCCCCACCGGCATGCCAAGGAACAGGAAAACGAAGAAGGCGGAAGCGACAATCAGCATGAGACGTGTCCTGTCAGGCGAGTGGTTGGGCGGGCTGGGGGGCCCGAACCATGAGATCTTGGGCGGCGGCGAGGGCGAGCTGCAGGCATGCCAGACCCGAGGCGATGGGGATGATCAGGTAGGGGTAGCCGCGGGGAATGCCGAAGATCATGGTCGACTGGTTGAAGCCGCGCTCTACATAGATGAGCCCGTAATAGAACATCACCGCGAAGAACAGGATGCCGATCAGGTCGAAGGACAGCGCGAGTCCCTTGCGCACCTGGCGCGGCAAGCGATCGAAGATCACTAGCATGCCGACATGCTGACGTTTGCAGATGCCCAGGGAGATCGCCAGCAGGGCTACCCAGATCATCAGGTAGCGGGCGAGCTCCTCGGTGAAGGTGAGGTTAAAGGGCAGAACATAGCGGGAGAGAATGCCCAGCCAGACGGTGACGACCAGCACGGACAACAGCGCCACGGCACAGCGTTCCACCCAGAGGTTGAGCGCTTCACTGATTCGGGTGAGTCGATGGAGGGGAGAGGTCATATCGGCGGAAGCCCTTGGCGAATTGTCTCATCAATTCCATTCAATAAGCGTTCCATCTGACGCGTTTCTTTTTAAAAACAGGTCATTAAATAAGTGTTAGCGATGCCGAAAGGGGGTGAATGCGTTACGTTATGCTGCATTATGGTGCGTCACTGCATCGTGTTGATGCGTCGTATTGATGCATCGTGTAGATGCAGTGTGTTGATGCATCGATAAGAGGCAAATACGTATTGCAGGATAGATGGTTGAAACGAGTAAAGATCGCCCTACTATTCAGGCAAAGGAAAGGCGAGAGTCGAAAGGAAAAAAAGCAGAAACGGCGAAGTCACCAGGGTGATCACCAATTATAACAAGGGGATATGCTGAAATTTATCTGTATGAGAGGGTGTTCTTTAGAGGGTGTTCTACCTGTCAGCTGGCTTTTGTTAATCCGACGAAGTCTTGCCGAGATGTCGTTGTGACAGCCAGCTAAGGGCATCGAGTTCGTCGAGCTCATCGTGCAGTGTCTCGATGCGTTTAAGCCGTTCCTGACCGCTGTTGATTTCATGATGAAACAGCGAGGTGCAGAGCAGATTGATCACGCTCATGGTGGCCGAATAGCTGTCGAAGAGCGATTGGGAACGCACCTCGCAGGCTAGAATCCAGGTGACATGTCGGGTCGGCTCTACGAGTGAAGGATCGGCCAGTAGCAGCGTGCGGGCACCCTGCTGGTGGGCGATTTCAAGAACGCGTGAGACCATGCGTGTGCGTCGACGCATCCCGACCATGATCAGCACATCACCCTCGGCAATATCGACGAGATCCTCAGCCAGGGTCTGGCCAGCTTTTGGCAGCAGTGCGACATCGGCCCGCACAATCTGCAGCTGCCGCTGCAAGTAACCGGCCAGCACGTGGCTGTTGCGAAACCCCGCTACATGGACGCGCTTGGCGTTGGCAATGGCATCTACCGCATCCCGCAGGCGATCCGGGCGAATGGCCTCTAGCGTCCGGGTCAGGTTGAGGCTCTCCTGGGCCAGGTGGTCGGCAATTGGCTGGCTCGCCAGGCCACTGCCGGTCTTCCCGCCGGATGAACTGGCGGACGCAAGGTAAACCGGTGATCCCCAGCGTTTGGCTTCCCGCGCCTGCTGTCGCGCCTCATTGAAATCCCTATATCCCAGTCGCTGGAAAAACCGCGAAGCTGCGGCCCGCGACGTGCCCGCCGCATCGGCCAACTCACCGGCACTGTAGGTGGCGATATCACCGGGAAAGCTCAGCAGCAGGTCGCCCAGGCGCTTCTCCGCCGGCGGCAGGGCGTCGTAGTGCGCGTGAATCCGCGCTTCGAGCGGCAGGGTGTCCTGGGATGATGTCATGCAGCGATGATGGCATGGCGCGG
>JAIVHL010000018.1 GCA_020201075.1 Halomonas sp.
CGCGAGATCAATGTCATGGGGGATGTGCTGCGCGAGCACGACCTCTACACGCCGCTGCTGATCTGCCTGCTGCTCGGCGCCTTCACCAAGTCCGCCCAGTTCCCCTTTCACTTCTGGCTGCCCAACGCCATGGCGGCACCCACCCCGGTCTCCGCCTACCTCCACTCGGCCACCATGGTCAAGGCGGGCATCTACCTGCTGGCGCGCCTGCAGCCGAGCCTGGGCGGTACCGAGATGTGGACGGTAACGCTCTCGGTGGTGGGGGCGCTGACCATGTTCACCGGCGCCTTCCTGGCCATTCGCCACACCAACATCAAGAAGCTGCTGGCCTACTCCACGATCATGGCGCTGGGCACCCTGACCATGCTGCTGGGTATCGGCACAGAGGGGGCGATGATCGCCTTCGTCACTTTCCTGCTGGCCCACTCACTCTACAAGGGCTCACTTTTCATGGTGGCCGGCATTCTCGACCACGAGACCGGCACCAAGGACGTCACCGCCATGGGGGGGCTGCGACCGCTGATGCCGATCACCGCGGTGGTGGCCATGGTGGCGGCCCTGTCACTGGCCGGAGTGCCACCGCTATTAGGCTTTATCGGCAAGGAGCTGATGTTCGAATCGGTGCTCGGTGCCAGTGCTTGGCGTGGACTGGTCGTCCTGCTGGCGTTCAGTGCGGCGATCCTGACCATCGGCGTGGCGGCGATTGTAGCGCTGCGCCCCTTCTATGGTCAGCGCCGACAGACCCCTAGAGTGGCCCATGAGGCGCCTGCCTCCATGCTGCTGGGACCGGCGCTGCTGGCCGCTCTCTCGTTGCTTCTTGGCCTGCTGCCAGGGCTAGCCGCCACCGGGCTGCTCACCGCAGCGGCCTCGTCGGTCGTCGGTGCGCCGGTAGAGGTCAAGCTGTCGCTGTGGCACGGCATCAACCTGCCGCTGCTGATGTCTCTGGTCAGCCTGGCGCTGGGCTATCTGGTGTTCAAGCGCTGGGATCGTATCCGGGCATGGCTGGCGCGCCTCGACCCGCTGCTCTCCCGCGGCCCGGAAGCCGGCTACGATGCCCTGATGGAGGGCGTGGTCGTGGTTTCCGAGTGGCAGACTCGAGTGCTGCAGAACGGCTACATGCGCAACTACATTCTGGTGATGATCGTTACCCTGATCGCCCTGATCGGCAACTCGCTGTTGCTGCGCCATGGACTCCAGTTCCGCGTCGCATTGGACGTTCAGTTCCACGAGGCCGTCGTGGTCGGCACCATGGTGATGGGCGCCCTGTTCGCCACTATTTCCCGCTCGCGGCTCGGTGCCGTGGTCTCGGTGGGCATCATGGGCTTCTCCATTGCGCTGATCTTTATTCTTTTCAGCGCTCCCGATCTGGGTATCACTCAGCTGCTGGTGGAGACCCTGACGGTGATCCTGCTGGTGCTGGTGCTGTTTCGTCTGCCGCGCTTCTCGAACCTTTCTACTCCCCTGGAGCGGGTGCGCGACGTGGCGGTGGCCGGTAGCCTGGGCGTGCTGATCACCCTGCTGATTCTCACCGCCTGGAGCATCGACCAGTTTGTGCCGATCTCCGACTACATGATCGCCAACAGTGCGACGCTGGCCCATGGGCGCAATATCGTCAACGTGATCCTGGTGGACTATCGCGCGCTGGACACCCTGGGTGAGATATTCGTGCTGGCCCTGGCCGCCATCGGGGTCTTCGCCATGCTCAAGCTGCGTGCGCCTGAGAAGCCGAAGAAGAGCGCCCCGGCCAAGGAGAACGCCGATGGTTAAATCCGGCACCATCATTCTCAACACGGCAGCACGGCTGTTGATGCCGCTGCAGCTGCTGTTCTCGATTTTCCTGCTGCTGCGCGGTCACGATGAGCCCGGCGGCGGCTTCATCGCCGGCCTGGTAGCCGCCGGCGCCTTTACCCTCTACCTTTTCGCCTTCGGGGTCAGCGCCACCAAGGAGGTGCTGCGCATGATCGACCCTCGAGATCTGATCGGTATGGGGCTGCTGGTGGGCATGATCTCGGTCGTGCCGGCCTGGTTCATGGGCGAAGCCTTTCTCACCGCCCAGTGGTGGACCATTCCCGGTATCGACTTCAAGGCCTCGACGCCGCTGATTTTCGATATCGGCGTCTACCTGGCCGTGCTGGGCTCGGTGCTGACCATGGTGATGACGCTGATGGAGGTGGACAAGGATGAGCCTTGAGAACGCCGCCCACCGGAAAGGAGATGTCTCATGGAACCCCTGATGGCCATCGCCATTGGCATGCTGTATGCCGCTGCGATCTTCCTGATGCTGCGCCGCTCCATCGTCAAGCTGGTGATCGGGCTGATGCTGATGACCAATGCCGCCAACCTGCTGATCTTTACCTCGGCGGGGATGACTCGCGGCGCGCCGCCGCTGATTCCCAAGGGCATGCTGGCTCCTGAGGGAGTGGTAGCCGACCCGCTGCCCCAGGCCGTGGTGCTGACCGCCATCGTGATCGCCTTCGGCGTGCTGGCTTTCGCTGTGGTATTGATTCGACGGGCCTACGAGATCGTCAAGGCCGATGACCTGGATATGATGAAGGATACCGATACGTGAGGCCCGAAGTCGCACTTCCTGTCCTCTTGCCGTTGCTGTCGGGCGCGATCTCGCTGCTGTTCTGGCGATCGCGCCCTATGCAGCGCTTTACCGCTGTGGCAGGCAACCTGACGCTGCTGGCCATAGCGCTATGGCTGTTCACTTCTGTCCATCAGGACGGCTACGTGACCATGCAGATGGGCGGCTGGGATGCTCCCTACGGCATCACCCTGGTGGCCGATATGCTCAGTGCGGTGATGATCGTGCTGACCGCATTGATAGGGCTGATAGTGGCGATCTACTCGCTGGCGTCCACCGGTCCGGATCACGAGAAATTCGGCTTCTATCCGCTGATGCATCTGCTGCTGGCGGGGGTTTCCGGTGCCTTTCTTACCGGGGATATCTTTAACCTCTATGTCTGGTTCGAAGTGATGCTGGTGGCCAGCTTCGCGCTGCTGATCCTCGGCGGCGAGAAGGCGCAGATGGAGGGGGCCATCAAGTATGTCACCCTCAACCTGCTGGCCTCGGTGATCTTCCTCACTGCCGTTGGCCTGCTCTACGGCATGGTGGGGACCCTCAACATGGCTGACATTGCCCTGCGCCTCCATGAGGCGGAGCATCAGGGCATGGTAGAAGTGCTGGCGGTGATGTTCATGGTGGCCTTCGGCATCAAGGCAGCGGCCTTTCCGCTGTTCTTCTGGCTGCCGGCCTCCTATCACACGCCGCCGGTGGCGGTTTCGGCGCTGTTCGCTGGCTTGCTCACCAAGGTCGGGGTCTACTCGCTGTTTCGGGTTTTTACCCTGATGTTCGACCAGACGATGGACTACACCCAGGATCTGCTGATCTGGGGAGCTGGCCTGACCATGGTGACCGGGGTGCTGGGCGCTGCGGCTCAGTTCGAGTTCCGCCGCATCCTGTCGTTTCATATCGTTAGCCAGATCGGCTATATGATCCTCGGGCTGGCGCTCTACACGCCTCTGGCGATCGCCGGCGGCGTCTTTGCAATCATGCACAACATCGTAGTCAAGACCAATCTGTTCCTGATCAGCGGCATCACCCGGCGTCTGCAGGGCACCTATCAGCTCAAGAAGATGGGCGGTCTCTACAAGGAGCGCCCCTGGCTGGCCGTGGCCTTCTTTCTCTCTGCTTTTTCCCTGGCCGGGGTCCCGCCGCTGTCGGGTTTCTTTGCCAAGTTCCTCATCGTGCGCGCCGGCATCGAGGCCGAAGCCTACGTGGTTACCGGCATCGCTCTGGCGGTTGGCTTCATGACGCTCTACTCCATGGTCAAGATCTGGAACGAGGTATTCTGGAAGTCGCTGCCTGAGGATAACCTGGTGCCCGAGCGCGAGACTGCGGTGGGCGATGACGGCCGCATGGTCAAGCCCAACCTATGGCTGATGACCCTGCCGGTGGGGGTGCTGGCAGGGATGACTCTGCTGATCGGCGTCTTTGCCGAGCCGCTGATGGGCTTGATGAATACCATCGGCGAGCAGCTGATGAACCCGCAGGGTTATATCGACGCCGTGCTCGGCGATAACGTGGACGTCATCGAGGCCCTTATCGAGACGCCGGCAATCGAGGAGGCAAGCCCATGACTGGCGCCATCTGGAACCTGCTGTTGGCGCTGGCGTGGGTCGTGCTCAGCGGTGATTTCACGGGACTCAACCTGGTGGTGGGGCTGGTATTCGGCTACATCGCCCTGCTGTTGATCGAGCCTCAGGTGGAGTCCCTCAAGGGCTATCCGGGGCGTATTCCGAGGATTCTGGGTTTCATCGGCTTCTTCATCAAGGAGCTGCTGATGGCCAACCTCAAGGTGGGCTTCGATATCTTGACTCCGCCCTGGCATATGAAGCCCGGCGTGATTGCCATGCCCCTGGCGGCGCGGACCGAGCTGGAGATCACCATGGTGGCCAACCTGATTTCCCTGACCCCCGGCACCCTGAGCCTGGACGTCTCCGATGACCGCAAGGTGCTCTACATCCACGCCATGTTCCTCGATGATGAGGAGGAGCTGCGCCGCAACCTCAAGGAAATGGAACACCGTGCCCTGGAACTGTTTCGCTGAGTCTGGCCGGAGGGTGCCGACATGGATACCGTGATCCTGATCAGCCAGGTCATCATGAGCCTGGCGCTGATCCTGTGTTTTGTGCGCGTGGTGCGCGGGCCCAGCCTGCCCGACCGGGTGGTGGCCCTCGAGCTGTTCGCCAGCATCGTGGTAGGCCAGGTAGGCGTTTATGCCATCAAGTCCGACGTCTCGAGCTTTATCGATGCCGCCATCGTCATCGCCCTGATGGGCTTTCTGGCCGCCATCGGTTTCGCCCGCTTTCTGGAACGGGGAGGGCCGCGCGATGATTGAGTTTATCAAGGGCGTCTTTGTCATTTCCGGCGCGCTGCTGATGCTGTTGGCCTCGCTGGGGATCCTGCGTCTGCCCGACCTTCTGACCCGCATGCATGCCACTACCAAGGCTGCGGCCCTGGGGGTGATCCTGATCATGCTGGCGGTGGCGATGCATTTCGCCGAAGTGGGGGTAGCGGCGCGTGCCTTCGCCATCATCGTGTTTATCCTGATGACCGCGCCGGTGGCGGCGCATGTGATTGGCCGAGCCGGCTATTTCGTGGGTTCCAAGCTATGGAGCGGCACGGTCAAGGATGAGCTGCGGCCCAACTATGATCCGCTGACCCATCAATTGAAGAGCGGTCACGAGACCGAGGCCAACGCCCGACGTGAACCTAAGGAGAGCGACCCCTCCTGAAGCTTCTCGCCATTTTGCCGAACAGGGCCGCCCAAGGGCGGCCTTTGCCGTTTGGGCGCGGTAATGCGCAGGGCTTTAAGTTATACATTAATTGTACGATAATGATTCCCTGTCCATGATGATAGGTCGTTACCGTGCATCGCAAACCACACCTGCCCAGCAAGCCCTGCGGCCACTGTCAACGACCCTTTGCCTGGCGCCGCAAGTGGGCGCGCTGCTGGGAAGAGGTTCGCTACTGCAGTGAGCGCTGCCGCCGAGAGGCACGTCGTATCGGGGTGACTCCATGAGCATGGCACTCATATGGCTGCGTCATGATCTGCGTCTGGCAGACAACCCGCTTTTCCAGTTCGAGACGCCACCCGAGCATCTGATGTGTGTCTACGTGCTCGATCGTGCCTGGTTGATGCCGCTGCCCGGGCTGGATGTCCCGCGAATCGGCCCTGCCCGGCTGCGATTCCTGTGGGAAAGCCTGATTGCCCTGCGCGGTGAGCTGCTCAAACGCGGCAGCGACCTGCTGGTTCGCGTTGGTGACCCGGCGTCTGAAGTGGCCGAACTGGCCGCCCGCCATGGACCAAGTCAAATACGGGTGCGTCGCGACGCTGGCTGGGATGAGTCCCAGGATTTGTCACAGTTGCAGGAACGGCTGGGAGAGGGCGTCGAGCTTTGGCAGTCAGACAGTGGGCTGCTGTTTGACGAGACCTGCCTGCCAATGCCGTTGAATGCTCTGCCGGCTGGCTTTTCGGCCTTTCGGCGCAAGGTGGAACGTAACGCAACAGTACCCGACGCCGCTCCGGCACCGGTGACTCTGCCGCCCTGGCCCGATGCAGCGCCGCGAGGCTTCCCGGCGCTGATCAAGGTGTGCAGCACAGCGGCACGCTGGACGTGTGATGGTCGCGCCGGTCTATACTTTGCCGGCGGAGAGGCAGAGGGTCTTGCGCGGATCGACCACTATCTCTGGCAGAGCGGCGCCGTTTCTCGCTATAAGCAGACCCGCAACGGCCTCCTGGGTGCCGATTTTTCCACGCGATTCTCGCCATGGCTGGCCCACGGCTGCTTGTCGGCTCGCCAGGTGCGTGATGCGGTGCGCGCCTGGGAAGCGCAGCACGGCGCCAACGAATCGAGCTACTGGGTCATCTTCGAGCTGCTGTGGCGCGATTATTTTCATTGGGCGGCGCGTCAGGAGGGGGCGTCGCTGTTCGGCGCCCGCCGGCTGCCCCGGGCCGATGAGCCCTTCCGGGCCTGGTGCGAGGGCCGCACCGGCCTGCCCTTTATCGACGCGGCCATGGGGGAGCTTGCCGTTACCGGCTGGCTCTCCAACCGGGCACGTCAGAACGTGGCGAGCTATTTGGTGCATGAGCTGGGGGGCGACTGGCGCATGGGGGCAGCCTGGTTCGAGCATGCGCTGATCGATTACGACGCGGCCAGCAACTGGGGCAACTGGCGCTACGTGGCCGGCGTCGGCCGTGACCCGCGAGGCCATCGCTTCGATGTCCTCTGGCAGGCCGAGCGCTACGACCCCGATGGGGCCTATGTGGCGCACTGGCTACCCGACATCGCCAAGTTGCCCGCCGGGAGTGATCGCCATCGGCCCTGGTCGGTGGCCCCCGAACGCTTCTCTCCGCCTCTGACCGTGCCGCAGATTATCCCGGAGGCGGGTCAGTCCTCCCTGATTCCGCCGGGTGTCCAGGGTGGCTAACCCGCCGGTTCAGGTGGTCTGGTTCAAGCGCGACCTGCGCACCCACGACCACTCGCCGCTGGCGAAGGCCTGCGCGGCGGGGAAGGTGCTGCCGCTCTACGTGATCGAGCCGGGGCTGTGGCGGGAGCCCGACAGCGCCCAGCGACACTGGGACTTCATCGCCGAGAGCCTCGGTGATCTGTGCGACGAGCTGGCGGCGCTGGGTCTTCCGCTGTGTGTGGTGGAGGGGGAGATCACCGATGTGCTTGCGCTCGTGGCAATGGCGCTGGGTCCGATCGAGCTGCACTCCCACCAGGAGACCGGCAATGACTGGACCTTCGCTCGGGATCGCCGCGTGGCCGGCTGGTGTCGCGAGCATCGGGTGGCTTGGCATCAGGCTCGCCAGCAGGGCGTGGTCCGCGGCCTCGGCCAACGCCGCGGCTGGGTGGCCCAGTGGGAGGCTCTGGTCCAGGCGCCCATCGCGTCGCCATCGCCGGCATCGCCACCCGCCGGCTGGAAAGGCTTGCCTGGCCTGCCTCGTGAGCAATGGAAGCAGCGTGTATTGGGAGTGGGGCGTGAGGCTTGTCCTGGCCGTCAGGCTGGCGGCCGGAGCGCAGGTCTCGCCACTTGGCGCTCCTTCCTGGCCGGCCGCGGTGAGCGCTTCCATCGTGATATTGGCAGCCCCGAACGCGCTCGAAACGCCGGCTCCCGGTTGTCCCCCCACCTGGCCTGGGGCACCTTGTCGCTGCGCGAAGTGGTGCAGGAGCTGCGACTGGCGCGATCCGAGCGCCGTGGCGAGGCCGAGTGGGGCAGGGCGCTTGCGGCGCTGGAATCCCGGCTGCACTGGCACTGCCACTTCATCCAGAAGCTGGAAAGTCAGCCCGACCTGGAGCATCAAACGATGCACCCCGCCCTGAGAGGCCTGCGGGAGCACCCGCACCCCGAAAGGCTGACCGCCTGGTGCGAAGGACGTACCGGCGTGCCCCTGGTCGATGCTGGCATGGTGGCGCTGCGCGAAACCGGTTGGCTCAACTTTCGCATGCGGGCAATGCTGGTTTCCTTTGCCACCTTCGGGCTGGGGCTCCCCTGGCGGGAGCCGGCTCTGCACCTGGCTCGGCTCTTCGTCGACTACGAGCCCGGCATCCACTACCCTCAGGTTCAGATGCAGGCGGGGCTCACTGGAACTAACGCTATGCGCGTTTACAATCCGCTCAAGCAGGCCGATGCGCGTGACCCCCAGGGGCGCTTCGTGATGCGCTGGCTGCCGGCGCTGACCGGTCTGCCCGAGGCCTGGCGCCAGCGTCCCTGGGCACTTCCGGCCGCCGAGCGCACCGCGTTGGGGTTCGTGCCGGGGCGGGATTACCCGCTGCCAGTGCACGACTTCGAGGTGGAAGCGCGGCGCTGGAAACGAATCATTCATGAGGCGCGGCAAACCCCCGAGGCCCGTCGGGACAGCGACGTCCTGCTCGAGCGACTCTCCAGCCGCCGTGGCACTCGGCGCCCAGCGCCTCCTCCGTCTCCCCAGCTTTCGCTCTTTTCCGAACCCGATCAGGAGACGCCATGACTGCTGCCTGCCTTCCTCGACTGCCCTGGGCTCTCGGCCTCGCCGGTTTGATTCCGTTTCTGGCGCTGTCGAGTGCGTCCTGGCTGGCGCCGGTGGCCTGGCAGGTCATCGCCGTTCCGGCGTTTCTCTATTACAGCGCGGTGATTCTCTCGTTTCTGGGCGGAGTGCAGTGGGGCGTGGCGATGTCTCTGGAGTCCGACGACAGCAGGGGGTTCCGGTCTCGGCTGGTTCTGAGCATGGTCCCCAGCCTGATCGCCTGGCCGGCGCTGCTGCTGCATCCGGTCATCGGGGCCTGGGTGCTGATTGCCGGTTTCCTGCTGGTGCGACTTCACGAGTGCGGAAAGATGAGCCGTGAGCTGCTGCCCGTCTGGTACCAGTCACTGCGTAACCTGCTGACGGTGGTGGTGGTGACCTGCCACGGTCTGGTGATTTGGCGACTCGCCAACGGGTAGATGGAGCTGGTGGCGTCGCCGATTCTGCGCGATGATCGCCTCTTACCCTGCCATGGAGAGCGCAAGCGTGATGAAACGGACCCTAATCCTGGGCCTGCTGGTGGGCCTGACGGCCGGCTGTCAGAGTGGCCCCGCTCGAGAAGCCAATGCGGCGGATGAGCCATCCCCTGAACCTGTCCAGACGGCGGCGTCCGCGCAGTCTGACACAACCGCTACCGCGGCCGTGCCGGCATCTCCCGCCGGCTTCGACGGCTGGTTGGCTCAGTTCCGTCGGGAGGCCCGCCGCGAGGGCATCTCCGAGGCGACCCTGGCCGGCGCCCTGGATGGCGTCCGCTATCGCCCGCGGGTGATTGAGCTTGATCGCTCCCAGCCGGAGTTCGTGCGTCCCATCTGGCAGTACCTGGATAGCGCTGTCTCCGGTCAGCGAGTGACCCAGGGCCGAGACAAGCTGGCCGAGCACCGCAATACCGCACGCCGCATGCAGGACCGCTATGAGGTGCCCGCGGAAGTCATCGTGGCGATCTGGGGCATCGAGAGCAACTACGGTGGCAATTTCGGCAGCTTTTCCACCCTGGAGTCGCTGGCGACCCTGGCCTATGACGGTCGCCGCCGCGACTTTGCCCGCGGTGAACTGCTCGCTGCCCTGCGCATCATCGAGACGGGCGATATCGCCCCGCAGCGCATGATAGGCTCCTGGGCTGGCGCCATGGGACATACCCAGTTCATTCCGTCGAGCTTCGAGGCCTACGCCGTCGACGGCGATGGCGATGGTCGCCGCGACATCTGGGGCAGCATTCCCGACGTCATGGCCTCCACCGCCAACTACCTGGCCCGGGCCAACTGGCGAGCCGGCGAGCCATGGGGGGTAGAGATTGCGATCCCTGACGGCTTCGATTATGCCCAGGCGGAGCTTGCTACCCGTCGCAGTGCCCAGGAGTGGGCAGAGCTTGGTGTGCGCCCGATCGCTGGCGGCAGTTTGCCGGCGTTCGACGCCGCCTCGGTGATCGTGCCGGCGGGTGCTCGCGGGCCGTCTTTCCTGGTTGGCCCCAACTATCGGTCGATCCTGCGTTACAACAACGCCACCAGCTATGCCCTGGCGGTGGGTACCCTGGCCAACGAAATTGCCGGTCGTGGCGGTATCCGGGCCGGCTGGCCTCGAGACGAGCAGCCGCTGAGTCGTGCCCAGGTGCGAGAGATGCAGCGATCGCTCAACGCCCGCGGCTTCGAGGTGGGCACCCCTGACGGCATCATGGGCCCCAACACTCGAAGCGGCCTGCGTGCCTACCAGCGCACCATCGGTATGGCGCCGGACGGTTTCGCTACGCTGAGTCTGCTGGAACGTTTGACACGATGATGTCTTGACGCCCAGGTTTTCTACAAGGGATTAAGCCTATGAAACGAGTGGCTAATACGCTGATGCTGTTGGCGGCACTCCTGCTGCTCGGCGCGGCCCCCGCGGCGTTGGCCGACAAGGTGTTCGGCTGGGTAGAGCGCGCCACCATCGAGCCATGGGGGGTGGCGGTCAAGGCAAAGCTGGACAGCGGTGCCCTGACCTCGTCGCTGGATGCCCGTGATATCGAGACTTTCAAGCGTGAGGACGAGGAGTGGGTGCGCTTTCGTCTCAAGCTGGAGGACACCGGCAGCGGCGAGGTCTTTTCCGAGGAACTCGAGCTGCCGCTCCATCGCGATTTGCGTGTGCGCGGCGCGGGAGGCAGTGATGAGCGCCCGGTGGTGCTGATGAAGGTTTGCCTGGGCGATACCATCTACGAGGAACAGTTCAGCCTGCGCGACCGCGAGGAGATGAACTATCCGCTGCTGCTGGGACGGCGCACCCTCGCTCACCTGGGGCTGCTGGATGTGCGCGAAACATTCCTGCAGCGCCCGAATTGCAACGAGGAATCGCGGCTTCTCGAGCATGAGCCGGACGAACCGGACGAGGACCACGACGGCTGAGCCGTCGCTGTGCCCCCGGGGTTAGAACAGACGTGCCAGCAGAGCGGTGACCGCGGTCTCCACCCGCAGGATTCTCGGCCCGAGATGAATCCCTTCGCAGCCTGCCTCGAGCAGCTTTTCCACCTCCCAGGGAATGAATCCTCCCTCCGGCCCCACCATCAGCAGGGTGGGGGCATCGATTCCCCGCGGGCAGGCATTGGCCATTCCCGGATGGGCCAGCAGGCCGCGCCGCCCCTCGAGCAGGCTGGGGAGGCGATCCTCCACGAAGGGTCGAAAGCCTTTCTCAATGCTGACCGTGGGCAGCAGAGTATCGCGAGCCTGCTCCAGCCCCAGGATCAGATGCTGGTGGATCTTCTCAGAAGCGAGCTCCGGAGACTGCCAGTAGCTCTTCTCTACCCGGCGGGTGTGCAGCAGGGTGATCGATTTCACCCCCAGGGCGGTGACATGCTCCAGGCTTCTCGCCAGCATGCGCGGCCGTGGCAGGGCCAGCACCAGGTGCACCGGTAGGGCGGGGGGCGGCGATTGGTCGAGTCCCCCCAGGGCAAAGGTGGCCTCCCGGTCGTTCAGGGTGAGCAGTTCCCCCTGGCCGATGCCGCCACCCATGACGCCAAGGGTGAGGCTGTCGCCGGGGGCGGCACGATGCACCTCGCGCAGGTGGCGCAGCCGGCGTGGGTCGGTCACTCGGGCCAGGCGGTGGGTCTCGATATCCCCCGGAGCAAGCAGGAGCAGATTCATTAGGGCCTCGCGTTGGCGACTATGCCTTGCATGGATGGTGTCGCGGTGCACAATGGTCGCACAGGGGCAGTCGCCCCCACGTTGACCGAGGAGCAGCGCAGTGCGCGTGATTCGCAAGTATGCCAACCGCAGGCTCTATGATACCGAACAGAGCCGCTATGTGACGCTAGAGGATCTGCGCAAGCTGATTCTCGACGAAGTGCCGTTTCGGGTCGAGGACGCCAAGAGCGGCGAGGACCTGACCCGCACCATTCTGCTGTCGAT
>JAIVHL010000146.1 GCA_020201075.1 Halomonas sp.
AATTCGGCATGACAACCCTGAAGGTCGCCGATGGCATAGGTGTTCATGGACTCTCCCTGAAGCGGTTTCGAACGCAGGCGATTCAGTGCACCTGATTGGGACTGGCCAGGCGGAAGGGTGAGATGGCCACTTCGAAGGGTCGCTGGCTGGCAGTGTCCACGCAGGTGTAGTCACCTTCCATCACGCCTACCGGGCCATCGAGAATCGCCCGGCTGGTGTATCGGAACTGCTGCCCCGGCCCGATCATCGGCTGCTGGCCCACCACTCCCTTGCCGCGCACTTCCTGCACATTGCCGCTGCCCTGGGTGATCTTCCAGTGTCGGGCCATCAGTTGGATGCTGTGCCGTGAGGCGTTGTGTACCGTCACCGTATAGCTGAACACGTAGCGACCCTCGGTGGGCGCGGACTCCTCCTCGCGAAATTCAGGCTCGACGTCGACCTTGATCTGGCTCTGCAGAGCCTCCGGCAACATGGGAGTCATTGTGGCACCTCCTCGGCACCCTTGGCGCCGATGGCAGCCAGATGGTTGGCGACACGCACGAACTCTTCCACTGTCAGGGTCTGAGGGCGGCGAGCGGGGTCGATGCCCAACGCCTCAAGGTCGTCTACCTCAATGCGCTTCTTGAGGTTGTTGCGCAAGGTCTTGCGGCGCTGGCCGAAGGCCTCGCGGACCAAGGTGAAGAGCAGCGTCTCGTCGAGCGCCGGATGCGGCAGCTCGGCATGGGGCGTCAGGCGCACAATGGCGGAATCCACCTTGGGCTGCGGGACGAAGGCCTCGGGCGGCACCATGAACAGCGACTCCACCTGGCAGCGGTACTGGGCCATCACCGACAGTCGTCCCCAGTCGGGCCCGCCCGGCGCCGCGGCCAGGCGCTCTACCACCTCTTTCTGTAGCATGAAGTGCATGTCGGCGATGGCGTCGCCCGCCTGGAGCAGGTGAGCGATGAGTGGAGTGGAGATGTTGTAGGGCAGGTTGCCCACCACCCGCAGCGGCTCGCCCTCCCCGCGCAGGGTGCGGAAGTCGAACTTGAGGGCGTCTCCTTCATGAATCACGAAGCCGGGATAGTTGAAGAACTGCACCCGGAGCCCGGGGATCAGGTCGCGATCCAGCTCGATCACCTCGAGATGTCCCCCGGCGGCCTCCAGCAGCGGTTCGGTGAGTGCGCCCTGGCCGGGGCCGATCTCCACAATGCGCTCGCCGGCGCGCGGCCCGATGGCGCGCACGATGCGCGAGATGATGCCGCGGTCACGCAGGAAGTTCTGGCCGAAGCGCTTGCGAGCCCGGTGAGCCGGGGGTCGAGATGACATTCAGGGGTGTCCTTCTATCACGATTTGATGATGCTGCGGCTGGCCATCTGGGCGGCCAGGGCCACGGCCACCCGCAGGCTGCCGGGGTCGGCGCGACCGCTGCCGGCCAAGTCCAGGGCGGTACCATGGTCCACCGAGGTGCGCGGGAAGGGCAGCCCCAGGGTAATATTGGCCGCACTGCCGAAACCGGCGTACTTGAGCACCGGCAGGCCCTGGTCATGATACATGGCCAGCACCGCATCGACGCCTTCGAGATGGCGCGGAGTAAACAGGGTATCGGCGGGCAGCGGGCCGTCAAGCCTCAGCCCCTCGGCGCGCAGCGCCGCCAGCGCCGGCTCGATCACCTCGATCTCCTCGCGTCCTAGATGGCCACCTTCGCCGGCGTGGGGGTTCAGCCCGCATACCGCGATGCGCGGTGCGATCAGGCCATACCAGCGCTTCAGGTCGGTATCGAGAACGCGCAGCGCCGCCGGGCCTCGCCAGCCGGGCCGAGAGGCATGCAGGGCATAATCGGTGGCGAGCATCATCACCACCTCCTCCACGCCACAGGCGTCGCGCAGATACTCGGTATGCCCCCTGAAACCCGCATGCCCCGCGTCGAGAATCACCCCTTTGTGCAGCGGCGCGGTAACCATGCCCGCGGCGTAATCGGCACGGCAGGCGGCGATCGCGACGTCCAGGGTCTCAAGCACGTAGTCGGCATTGGCGATGTTCAGTACGCCTGGACTCGCCGGCGCACGCAGCGCTACTGGCCACACGAGCAGTCGGCCAGGCACTGTTTCAGGCACCGCTTCATGTCGAGCCAGAGCGACAACCTCGAGGTCCAGGCCCAGACGGGCGGCACGCTCGGCCAACAGCTGCGGATCTCCCACTGCGACTACCCGGGAATCCGCTACCGGCGCCGCAGCCAGCATGGCGACGAGCTCCGGGCCGATGCCGGCGGGCTCACCGGTGGTCAGCGCCAGCACCGGGGGCACCGACATCAGCGGTTGTCGAGCCGGTTGTCGACGAAGGCCTGGGAGCGGATCTCCTGCAGCCAGACCTCCAGCTCCTCGTTGGCCCGACGCTGGAACAGCGCCTGCTGGGCCTGCTGTCGGCTGACGCTCTCCTGTTCCATCAGGCGCTCCACCTCCCGCTCGGAGAGGTTGACGCGGCTGCCGACCTGGCGCTGCTGCAGCTCACGCAGCACCAGCTCGCGGCGGATCTCCTCGCGAACGGTGGCCAGTGCCAGGCCGTCGGCCTCCAGGGCATCGGCAAACTGCTCCAGGCTCATGCCGTTGCTCTCGGCGATGGACCTTACCTGTCGGTTGAGCTCGGTATCGTCGATGGAGAGTCCGGCCTCCCGCGCCATCTGCAGCTGAATCTCTTCGAGGATCATCTGTTCGAGGAGCTGTTCGCGCAGTATCCGCTCCGGGGGCAGATCGATCTGCTGGGCGGCGAGCTGGCTGCGGGTCTGAATCGCTCGCTCCTCCAACTCGCTGAGCATGATGGCGCTCTGATTGACCACGGCCACGATGCGGTCCAGCGCCTGGCGCTGAGTTGACTGGAACTGCTGAGCCTGGAGGCTCAGCGGCACCGCGGCGAGACCCAGCGCCATGGCCAGGCCGGCGGCCAGCACGGCGGTACGTCGGCGGCTCACTGTCTGCTTCTGTTTCATTTTTCCTCTCTAGAAGTTGGCAACAGCAGGTGTCGCACGGTCAAAAGGCGGTGGAGCGATAGCCGGGTATGGCCTGCTCGAAATAGCTGTCTGCCTCGCGGCCCACGCCGCCCAGGCCCTTGAACACGAAGCGCAGGAAGATACCGCGATCGGTAAAGTCGTCGGGCGCAATCGCCGTGTCGTTGTCGTCGATCCACTCCCGCCAGACCAGCTGTAGACCATAGCAGCAGTCGTTCCACTGCACACCCGCCAGCTGCTCCAGGGCGCGATCGTTGGTGTTGTCGTAGAGGAAACGACCGATCAGGTCGACGCGACGGTTAGCCTTCCAGGCAAACGACAGGTCGTACTCCTCGCGGTTGAAATCACGAAACTCATCATCCCCCGGCTCCGCCGAGGGATCGAAGCCCTGGAGTTCCCAGCGGTAGCCGAGGTTCAACGCATGGCCCGCCGCAGAGCGGTATTGAAGGTCCACGGCGGTGCGTTCGGTCTGCTCTAGGCTGTCGTCATAGAGCCACTGCCAGCGGGTGCGCCAGCGGTCGGTGAGCTGCCAGTCGGCCCCCGCCACCAGGGGGGAGCGGTCGCGGGTGGCGCGGTACCAGCCGGGGAAGTCGCGGTCGCGATCGGGAATCACGTCGGGATCGCCCACCATATCGATGGTGCGATCCTCGAAGTAGTAGGCCTGTCCCAAGCCCACGGCGAGGCGCTGGCGGCCGCGCGCATCTTCCAGCAGACGCGAGTCGACGCCCAGCGAGAGACGATTGAGGTCGCCTACTCGGTCACTGCCGGAGAACCGGTACGGCGACCAAAGCTGATTCAAGGAAAAGGCCCGTTCACTCGTGTCAAAGACGGGGAACTCCGACTGATCCCGGGCCGGCACATAGGCGTAGTTGGCGCGAGGTTCCAGGGTCTGGCGGTAGCCGCGACCGCCGAGCGCTAGCTCGCGCTCGAAGATGAGCCCGCCGTCGAGGGAGGCCACCGGCACCTCGCGTGTCAGGCTGGTATCTCGGTCTTCGACGTTGCGGCGCTCGGCGTAGTCGAGCTCGTAGGCAGTGGCCAGCCACTCCAGTCGAGGCTCAAGGTATCCCCAACGCTCTTCCAGGCGCCAGCCTATAGCCGGGGAAAGATGCAGTCGCGAGCCCACCGCAGACTCACGGTCCAGGGGAATCTCGTTCTGATCCACGTCTCGCCAGAAGTAGCTATAGTTGGAACCCCACTGCTGATAGAAGCCGCCCTGGTTCCAGCGCGCGCTGGCGGCGAGGCTCGGCAGACGGTAGAAGGGCTTGTCGCGGTCGGCCAGGGGGTCGTCGAGTTTCTGGAAACCCTGGGCTCGAGCGTCGAGTCGCCAGAGGTCGCCGCGATAATCAATCTGCGCCAGGCGGGGCATGGCGGAGGTGTTCTGATCGGCGAAATCGCTTCCGAAGTCGTCGAAATAGCGCCCGTCGCTGGCGCCCCCGTAGCGCAGCTGGTAACGGCTGCGGGGATTGAGGGTGCCGGCGTGGCGGTAGTCGACATACCAGCGGTCCTCGCCCTCGAAGCGGCGGGCGGCATCGTTGGGGTTGTCGCTGGAACCGCCGTCGTCGCTGCCGAGGAAGGCCCCCTCAATCTGCCCGGCGTCGCTGGGCAGCAGATAACGGTACTCGCCGCCCAGCAGCAGGCCGCGATCGGTGATCCAGCGCGGCGTGAGGGTGGCGTCCTGATTGGGAGCGATGTTCCAGTAGAAGGGTTGGGCATAGTCCAGATCACCGCTGGAGAACCCTACCGCCGGCCAAAGGAAGCCGGTTTGGCGACGGTCGTCGATGGGGAAGCGTACCCAGGGCCAGTAGAAAACCGGTACCCGCCCCATTTCCAGCCGCGCATGGCGAGCGGTACCAACCCCCCTCTCACGGTCGAGCACCACGTCGCCCCCCACCAGCCTCCAGAAATTGTCGCCCGGGTCACAGGTGGTGAAGCTTGCCGAGGTGAGCCGGTAGCGACCGTCCTCAAGGCGCTCGAGCTGAACAGCATCGCCGCGCAGGTGGCGATCATGAATGACGTAGTGGGCGTTATCAATACGCGCGGCGTCGCTGACCAACGAGAGTTCGGCAGCGTCGCCGCGCACCAGCAGGTTCACGTCGCGTAGCGCCAGCGGACCCTCGGCAAAAGCGCGCTCACGGCTGCCGGGCACCCGCACCTCGGGCGTCTCGAGTTGGGCCGTATCACGGCGCAAAACCACTTCGCCGAGCAGGATCGTCTCGCCATCCTCGCCGTAGCTGGCGCTGTTTGACTCGCTGGCCACCTGCCCCGGAGGTGGCTCGGGAAGGCGATAGTCGGGCACCACGTAGACGCCTCGACACAGCGCACCGGCGGGACGGTCGTCGCCCCAGGGACGGAAATCCAGGGAATCGGCCGGCAGGGAAGCGGGCGCAGCCGCAACAAAGGGGGCGCCGCCCAAGCTCAGAGTCGCCAGGCCGGCAAGAGCCGTCCATGAGAGTCGCTTACCCATGTTCCTCGATGTCCTTGGCGGGGTGAATCGGTATTATACAGGCAGCACCGCGCCTGTGCTGCCGGCGGGCCACGATGCGCTCAGCATGCGGCGCCCCCCACCAGCCGTCAACCGACTCGCCACCGGAACCTTTCACACCACTCAGGAGCCCGGCCAACATGCCCGATGCCGACCCTTCGCGCCTCGACCTCCTCAGCCAGTGGGCCGCCCAGCGCCACGGCCTCTCTCCGCAGGCGGTCGACCTGCGCCTGGCCGCCGGCGACGCCAGCTTCCGGCGCTACTACCGGCTGCATCTTCCAGACGGCACCACCCGCATGCTGATGGACGCTCCGCCGGAGCAAGAGAATAGCCGCCCCTTCGTGGCCATCGCCCGGCGCTGGGCCGCAGCCGGCCTGGCGGTGCCAACGCTTCACGGAGTCGACCTGGCCCAGGGGTTCCTCGAGCTCGATGACCTCGGCGACACCCCCCTACAGGCCTGCCTCGGCAGCGAAACCGACGCCGTGACCCTGAGCTGGCACGAGCGCGCCATCGCGCTGATCCATGATCTGCAGAACCGGGCGGGGCCGAACGAGTTGCCCTCCTTCGATGACGACCTGCTGGGCCGCGAGCTCGATCTCTTCCCCGAGTGGTGCCTGGGTCAGTGGCTGGGCATGGCGACACCGTCGGGCTGGGCGGCGCTACGTGAGAAACTGATCGCCTCGGCCCTAGCCCAGCCAGTGGTGACCGTGCACCGCGACTATGACGCCATGAACCTGATGGTCAAGGACGATGCACTACATCTGATCGACTTCCAGGACGCCGTGGCCGGCCCAATCAGCTACGATCTGATCTCGCTGCTGCGCGGACGCTATTGCCGCTTCGACGCCGCCCGTTTCGCCGCCTGGGTAGAGGGCTTCCGGCAGCGCGCCGCGGCCGACGGTCGCCTACTCTCACGGGTCGATGCCGACACCTTCCTGGCCCAGGCCCAGGCCATGGCCGCCCAGCGCTCGCTGAAGGTGCTGGGGATCTTCTGCCGGCTGACTCTGCGCGACGCAAAATCAGGCTATCTCGCGCGGCTGCCGCACTTCCTCGTCCACCTGGAAGACAGCCTGGCGGGGCTGCAAGGACACGAGGCCTTCAAGGAGTGGCTGGCCGAGACCTTCCGCCCGGCGCTGATAGCAAGGCTGGAGGACTCGCCGTGAAGGCGATGATCCTCGCCGCGGGGCTCGGCACCCGCATGCGCCCCCTCACCGACCGCTGCCCTAAGCCACTGCTGCCGGTAGCCGGCCAGCCGCTGATCGTTCACCACCTGGCACGCCTGCGGGCGGCGGGCATCGTCGAGATAGTGATCAACGTCAGCTACCGGGCCGAGCAGATCATGGCGGCCCTTGGCGACGGCGCCGACTACGGAGTGAGCATCGCCTGGAGCCGTGAAGAGGTCCCGCTAGAGACCGGCGGCGGCATACGCCAGGCGCTGGGCCTCCTGGGAGAGGCGCCTTTTCTGCTGGTCAACGGCGACGTCTGGTGCGATCTGGACCCAACCCATCTCACCCTTCGCGACGGCGACCTGGCTCACCTGGCGCTCGTGGACAACCCCGATCACCACCCGGGGGGCGACTTTCACCTGACGCATGACGGCCGGATCCACGCCGAGGGCGAACCGCTTCTAACCTTCGCCGGGATCAGCCTGCTCGATCCGGCACTTGTGGCCCAGGAGTCTCCGGGCGCCTTTGCCCTGGCGCCCCTGCTGCGTCGCGCCATGGCGGAGGAACGCGTGGGCGGCCACCACCACCGCGGCCAGTGGGTCGACGTAGGCACGCCGGAACGGCTCGCCGCGCTCGACCGACGCCTGAGGAGCTGAGCCAAAGGCTGTTAGCGGGTGGCAGAATCGCTCGAGGCTGTTCCGGCGACAGGCCTTCGAGGGGGCGCTGTGAATACCTCCCTGTACGCTACCTCGGCCATCCCTGGTCCTCGGACCCCCTCTTCGGCCTGTCCCCGGCGCCTCTCGCTATGGGCAGCTGCAATACCCCTGTATGCTGGCCAAATTTAACCGTCAATCGAAAAGGAACCATTGCCATGAAAGCCACTGTCAAATGGACCGATGGTCGTCAATTCGTTGCCGAGAGCGGGAGCGGTCACAGCGTAGTGATCGACGGCCCGCCAGACCACGGCGGGCAAAACACCGGGCCGCGCCCGATGGAACTGATGCTGATGGGCCTGGGCGGCTGCACCTCCTTCGACATCCTCAACATCCTGGAAAAGGCCCGCGCCCCGGTAACCGACTGCGTGGCCAGCCTAGAGGCGGAGCGCGCCGATACCACGCCCAGCGTATTCACGAAGATCCACGTCCACTTCACCGTGAGTGGCAAGGGGCTGAAGGATAAGCAGGTGGCACGTGCCGTGGAGCTCTCCGCAGAGAAGTACTGCAGCGCCTCGATCATGCTGGTAAAGGGCGGCGTCGATATAACCCACTCCTTCACCATCGTGGAGGCATAGGGGAGAGGCTCAGACCCGGTAGACGCTCCCGGTCATTACCTTGGCCATCAGCGACATGCCGAACTTGACCGGGGCGGGGAAGCGGGCGCCGCCGGCTTCCAGCGCCAACTGGGCGTGGTGGGCCTCGTCGATGGCCATCTGACGCAGCACCGCCCGGGAACGCTGGTCCGCTGAGGGCAGCTGCACCAGATGATCCTCCAGGTGGCGGCCCACCTGCTGCTCGGTGGCAGCCACGAAGCCCAGGCTCACGTGGTCGCCCACGGCCCCTGCTACCGCGCCGATGCCAAATGAGACCGCATAGAAGAGCGGATTGAGCAGGCTGGGTCGGTCATGTAGCTCCTCGAGACGCTCATCGCACCAGGCTAGATGATCGATCTCCTCCCTGGCCGCCTCCTTCATGTGCATTCGCACAGCGGACAGTTTGGCGGTCAGCTCCTGGCCCTGGTAGAGCGCCTGGGCACACACTTCGCCGGTGTGGTTGATGCGCATCAGCCCGGCCGCGTGGCGGCACTCCTCTTCGTCCATGGGGTCGTCAAGCACCTCGGGAGTGGCCGGCGATGATCGAGACGCCTGGGCGGCATGGGGCACCAGGGTACGTAGCACGGTATCTAGCTGATGGATCAGCTTGTCGCTTCGGGAGGAATTGCGGTTCATGACGACCTCGTCGCGCCTCGATCCGGAATGGATATATTATTGTAGCCGAGGGCTCCTGCCACCAGAAGCGCTACCCCAAATGACCGACGCCACCGGTGGGTGGCGTCAGAGGAGTCGGAAGGGACTGCAACCGCAGCGTCGAGCGCTTTAGCTCTCGAGATTGCCTGCCGGTCGCCGGCTAGCCAGCTGGCCAAGTGAAGGGTCGACCGCCCATCAGGTGCAAATGAATATGGTAGACCGTCTGCCCGCCGTCATCGTTGCAGTTCATCACCACTCGGTAACCCTCCTCGGCGAAGCCGCGCTCCCTGGCCAGTCTGGCGGCCACGATGGGTAGACGGCCAACCAGGGCCTGATCGCTCTCCTCGAGGTCGTTGAGAGTCGCAACATGGCGCTTGGGGATTACCAGCAGATGGGTCGGCGCCTGGGGGGCGATGTCCTCGAACGCCAGCACCTCGTCATCCTCGAAGACAATGTCGGCCGGGATCTCGCGGTTGACGATCTGGCAGAACAGGCAGGCCATGGTGTCTCTCCTTATTCGGGGCTTGGCTTCTTCAGGACTCAGCGAAAGCGCCGCTGGGCCAGCAGATGGCGCACCAGCGGCGCGAGAATCAGCTCCATGGCCAGCGACACCCGCGCGCCCGGCACCACCAGGGTGTGGGGCCGACTCATGAAGGCATCCGGAATCATCGCCAGCAGGTAGGGGAAGTCCACGGTGGCCGGTTCCCGGAAGCGGATCACCGCAAAGGATTCAGCGTCGGCAGGGATATCCTGCACTTCGAAGGGGTTGGAGGTATCCACCGTGGGCACCCGCTGGAAATTGATGTGGGTACGAGAAAATTGTGGCTGTATGTAACGCACATAGTCATCCATGCGACCGAGGATGGTGTCGATCACTGCCTCCTGGGAGTGGCCGCGAAGCTTGGTATCGCGCACGATCTTCTGGATCCACTCCAGGTTGATGGTCGGCGCCACTCCCACCAGCAGGTCCACGTGGCGGGCGATATCGTGCTCGGGCGTTACCAGACCACCGTGTAATCCCTCGTAGAAGAGCAGGTCGGTGCCAAAGGGCAGCGACTGCCACTCGGTAAAGGTGCCGACTCGATAGCCGGCCTCGATCATCTGCTTGTCTTCAGCGTGGATATAGTGACGGTAGGTACCACTGCCCTGTTCGCCATACTCCTGGAACAGCGCCTCGAGTTTGTCGAGCAGATTGGCCTCCACGGCGAAGTGGGAGAGCTCGTCCTTGCGCTCGGGCTCTTCGCGGAAGATTCGCGCCAACTCTTCCCGGGTGTAGCGGTGGAAGGCGTCGCCGTCGACAACGGCGGCGTGGACATCCTCTCGGGCGAACATACGCTCGAAGCTGCGCTTGACCGTGGTGGTGCCGGCGCCGGAGGAGCCGGTCACGGCGATGATCGGATATTCGCGGGACATCAGGCGCCCCCTGCTCCGGCAAGCGCCGCCGCCACGGCTTGGGGCACCGCCACCGGACGCCCAGCAACCGGGTCGATCAGCATCACGTTGAGCCGGGCCGTCGCCACGGGGCGGCCACCTTCAGCGTGGCAGACACGGTGGTAAACGGTAATCGCGCGTCCGGCGGACGTCTGGATGGCCGTCTCCACCACCAGGGCATCGGGCCAGCGCGCCTCGGACTGGTACTGGACGGCGAGATCCGCCACCACGCTGGGATAGCCACCCATGTCCCACTCGGTGAGCCCCAGGGCACCGAAGGCCTGGATGCGCGCCTCGTGAAGCAGCGAGACCAGGGTGTCGTGTCCCAGGTGGCGGCCGTAGTTCATATCGGTGACACGCACCGTTAGCGGATGGCGGTGCACGATGTCCGCCTCGGGAAACTCGAGCCTGACGCGTTCCATGCTCGCCTCCTTATAGTTGTCTTGTACTGAATCGAGAAGGATGGTCCTGCTGGGTATCGTGGCAGCTCAGCGCTCGCCGCGTTCTCGAGCAATGGCCCGGTAAGCAATGTCGCGGCGGCACAGCACGCCCTCCCAGTGAATGGCGTCGACGCCACGGTAGGCCTGCTCAGCCGCGGCCGAGACGCCTTCACCCAGAGCAGTGACACAGAGCACGCGACCCCCGGTGGTGACCAGCCGGCCGGCCTTCTCGCCGGTGCCGGCATGGAAGACCTTGCAGCCGGTAGCCTCGGCGGCCTCGATGCCCTCGATGACGTCATGCTTGCGATAGTGGCCGGGGTAGCCACCGGCGGCCAGCACGACGCCCACCGCGGCGCGAGAATCCCAGTCGCAGGTCTTTCCAGCGAGGTTGCCGGTGGCACCGGCCAGGCAAAGCTCAGCCAGGTCGGACCTAAGACGCAGCATGATCGGCTGGGTCTCGGGATCACCGAAGCGGCAATTGTATTCGATTACCCTGGGGTCGCCCTCGGCGTCGATCATCAGGCCGGCGTAGAGGAAACCGGTGTATGGGTATCCCTCCGCGGCCATGCCACGCACAGTGGGCAGGATGACCCGCTCCATAATCCGCCGATGCACCTTGTCGGTGACCACCGGCGCCGGAGAGTAGGCGCCCATGCCGCCGGTATTGGGGCCGGTATCACCCTCTCCCACCCGCTTGTGGTCCTGGCTGGTGGCCATGGGAAGTACCGTCTCACCGTCCACCATGACGATAAAACTGGCCTCCTCGCCGTCGAGGAACTCCTCGATGACCACTCGCGCCCCGGCGTCGCCGAAGGCGTTGGCCTCGAGCATGTCGCGCACCGCTGCCTCGGCCTCGTCGAGGGTCATGGCAACGATTACCCCCTTGCCAGCGGCCAGGCCGTCGGCCTTGATAACGATGGGGGCACCCTTTTCGGCGAGGTACTCAAGTGTCGGCGCGACCTCGGTAAAGGTGCGGTAATCAGCAGTGGGGATAGCGTGGCGGGCCAGGAAATCCTTGGTAAAGGACTTCGAGCCCTCAAGTTGAGCAGCGCCGGCGGCGGGACCAAAGATCGCCAGCCCCGCTTCGCGGAAGCGGTCGACCACGCCGGCCACCAGCGGCGCCTCGGGACCCACGATGGTCAGATCGATGCTCGCGTCGCGGGCGAAGGTCACCAAGCCGTCGAGGTCATCTACGCCGATATCGACGTTGGCCAGGCCCGCTTCCCGGGCGGTTCCGGCATTGCCGGGCGCCACAAGCACCGACGTCACCAGGGGAGACTGCGCCACCTTCCAGGCTAGGGCATGTTCGCGGCCACCGCCGCCGATGATCAACACCTTCATCCGTTACACCTTGTTCCTCAAACCGAAGTCTTCCCCAATACCCGACGACGATCTCCCGCCGGGCCACGCGAAATATCGCGGCATTATGTCAGAAAGCACTGACGCCCGCCCTCTGCCG
>JAIVHL010000091.1 GCA_020201075.1 Halomonas sp.
GTGATGTATCAGCCGATTCCCGAAACCACCTTGGGTTTGACCTATCGCTCCAAGGTTGACTACACCCTGACGGGTGATTTTCGTGCCTATGACCCGGCCGGCAATGTGGTGCGAGCCGATGACGCCAACCTGGATCTGAGCACACCAGAAACCGTTAACTTTTCCATTACGCAACAGATGAGCGACCGCTTGACGTTGATGGCGGGGGCTTCCTGGGCACGCTGGAGCCGCTTCGACCAGATTCTGGTGACGGGAAGTCAGGGCAATACCATCACCAAGGAAATTCAGGATTACTCCGATGCCTGGGCCTACTCGGTGGGCGGTGAGTATCAGCTGAATCCGCAGCTGGCGCTGCGTGCCGGCATCGCGCTAGATTTCACGCCGACCAATGACGAGCGTCGCAGCGTGCGTATTCCGTCGGATGATCGCCGCATCTTCTCCATCGGTGCCGGCTGGAGTCCCACGGAAGAGCTGACCCTCGACCTCGCCTACTCCTATCTGACCGAGCGGGGAACCAATGTGAGTCAGTCGCGGGAAGACTCGCTCAACGAGGCGGGGGGAGCGAATTACATCGCCGACTACAAGAACGAAGCCCACGGCTTCGGCGCCCAGCTGACCTATCGCTTCTGAGCGACAGGCAGCCGGCGCGACCACGGAACCCGGCTTCGGCCGGGTTTCCTGCGTCTGGGCCGTCGCCGGCGTCGGGCGCCCCCGGCGGATGCGGGGTGGCGTCAGGTTCGCTACAATGCTCATCTTTTAGCATAAGACCTTTAGCACAAGCCCTATTCATGCCGCCGGGGCGCTGGTTCGATGCCTGCGCCGCGGCGGTCGCTTTTCCACCGCAGATTCAGGCGAGTGAGCCATGTTGGAAACCAATCCGATTCACACCCTCATCAAGGACCTGTCTGAGAGGACAGATGTCCTGAGGGGGTATCTTTGACTATGCCGAGAAGAAAGACCGGCTAGAGGAAGTCACCCGCGAGCTCGAGGATGCCGGCGTCTGGAACGATCCGGACTATGCCCAGAAGCTGGGCAAGGAGCGCGCGACGCTGGAAGCCATCGTTCAGACCATCGACGAGCTGGAGCAGGGGCTGGCGGACAGTCGCGACCTGCTCGAGCTTGCCGAGATGGAGGAGGACGAGGACACCATTGTCGAGGTCCAGAAGGAGCTCGACGGCATGCAGGCCAGCCTCGAGAAACTCGAGTTTCGGCGCATGTTCTCCGGCGAGATGGACCCCAACAACGCGTATCTGGACATCCAGTCCGGCTCCGGCGGTACCGAGGCCCAGGACTGGGCTAACATCCTGCTGCGCATGTACCTGCGCTGGGCCGAGCATCACGGTTTCAAGGCCGATATCACCGAGCTCTCCGGCGGCGAGGTGGCGGGGATCAAATCGGCCACGGTGCATGTTCAAGGCGACTATGCCTTCGGTTGGCTGCGTACCGAGACCGGCGTGCATCGCCTGGTGCGCAAGAGCCCCTTCGATTCCGGCGGCCGTCGCCACACCTCCTTCGCCTCGGTGTTCCTGTCCCCGGAGGTGGATGACAGCTTCGAGGTCGAGATCAATCCGTCGGACCTGCGCATCGATACTTACCGCTCCAGCGGCGCCGGCGGTCAGCACGTCAACACCACCGATTCCGCCGTGCGCATCACCCACGAGCCCTCCGGTATCGTGGTGGCCTGCCAGGGCCAGCGCAGCCAGCACGCCAACCGCGATTTCGCCATGAAGCAGCTCAAGGCGAAGCTGTGGGAACACGAGATGGATAGGCGCAATGTGGCCAAGCAGGAGGCGGAGGAGTCCAAGTCGGATATCGGCTGGGGCAGCCAGATCCGCTCCTACGTGCTGGACGACCAGCGCATCAAGGATCTGCGCACCGGCGTGCAGTCCAGCAACTGCGACAAGGTGCTGGATGGTGATATCGACCAATTTATCGTCGCCAGCCTCAAGCAAGGATTGTAACGACATGGCCAACGAAAGCTCTTCTCCGGACAGCTCTTCACAGAACAGCCCTTCACGGAATGACGAGAACCACCTGATTGCCGAGCGCCGTGCCAAGCTGGCCGCGCGCCGCGAACGGGCCACCGAGCGCGGCGAGAGCGCCTTCCCCAATGACTTCCGCCGCGACAGCCATGCGGCCGAGCTGATCGAGGAGCTGGGCGAGAAGGAGAAGGACGCGCTGGAGGCGCTGAACCGCCAGGCCAGCGTGGCTGGGCGCATCATGCGCAAGCGGGGGCCCTTCGTCGTTATCCAGGACGTCAGCGGGCAGATCCAGCTCTACGTCGACAAGAAGGGGCTGCCGGCGGACGCGCTCGAGGAGATCAAGGGCTGGGACATCGGCGACATCGTTGCGGGGCGTGGCCCGGTTCACAAGTCCGGCAAGGGCGATCTCTACGTGAAGATGGAGGAGGCCAGGCTGCTCACCAAGAGCCTGCGTCCGCTGCCCGACAAGTTTCACGGCCTCACCGACCTGGAGGCGCGCTACCGCCAACGCTATGTCGACCTGATCATGAACCCGGACTCGCGCCAGGTGTTCGAGACCCGCGCCGCGGTGATCAGCGCCATGCGTCGTTTCTTCGAAGCTCGCCGCTACATGGAGGTCGAGACCCCCATGCTGCAGCAGATCCCCGGCGGTGCCACCGCGCGGCCCTTCGTCACCCACCACAACGCGCTGGATCAGGACATGTACCTGCGCATCGCGCCGGAGCTCTACCTCAAGCGCCTGGTGGTGGGCGGCTTCGAGAAGGTGTTCGAGATCAACCGCAACTTCCGCAATGAAGGGCTCTCCACTCGGCACAACCCCGAATTCACCATGATCGAGTTCTATCAGGCCTACGCGGACTACCATGACCTGATGGACCTCACCGAGGAGATGCTGCGCACCCTCACCCGGGAGGTGCTGGGCACCACCACGGTGGTCAACAGCGTGCGCAACAGCGCGGGCGAGGTGCTGGAGACCTTCGAGTACGACTTCGGCAGCCCGCTGAAGCGGATCACCGTCTTCGATTCCATCCTCGAGATGAACGCGGATATCCACGCCGAGGCGCTGGCCGACGAGTCCGCCGCACGTCAGATCGCCGAGCGCCTGGACATCGACGTCAAGGACGGCTGGGGCCTGGGCAAGATCCAGATCGAGATCTTCGAGAAGACCGTGGAGCACCGCCTCAAGCAGCCCACCTTCATCACCGAGTACCCCACCGAGGTGAGCCCGCTGGCGCGGCGCAAGGATGCCAACCCGTTCGTGACCGAGCGCTTCGAGTTCTTCGTCGGCGGCCGCGAGATCGCCAACGGCTTCTCAGAGCTCAACGACGCCGAGGACCAGGCTGAGCGATTCCGCGAGCAGGTGGCGGAGAAGGAAGCCGGCGACGACGAGGCGATGTACTTCGATGCCGACTACGTTCGTGCCCTGGAGATCGGCCTGCCGCCCACCGCCGGCGAGGGCATCGGTATCGATCGGCTGGTGATGCTGCTGACCGACAGCGCCTCGATCCGCGACGTGCTGCTGTTCCCGGCCATGCGCCCCGAGGTGGAGTGAAAGGCTGCTGGGTTTTGTGGGAG
>JAIVHL010000147.1 GCA_020201075.1 Halomonas sp.
CTCGGGGTGCTCCCCCAGGTAGTCGGTGATGGCGCTGGCCGCCCCCTGTAGTGCGCCGACCATACTCCCGGGCAGCGCCTCGAGCACCCGATAGGCCGGACGGCCCTTCTCGCCGGACTCGCTCAGCCCCGCCTCCTTGACCAGCGTCTGCCACTGGCGAGCCAGGCGCCCCAGCGGCCGGGCTATCGCCGGTGGCGCCGAGCGTCGCAGCCGGGCCAGCCGGCGCTGGTCGAGCTCGGCGCTGTACATGCCGCGGGCCCGCTCCACCAGGTTGTGGGCCTCGTCCACCAGCAGGCCGACCCGCCAGCGGTTGGCCTTCGCCAGGCCGTGGAGCAGCGCATTGGCGTCGAACCAGTGGTTGACGTCGCCGACCGCCACGTCGCACCAGCGCGCCAGCTCCTGCCCAAGATAGTAGGGGCAAACGCCATGCTCGCCGGCCACCTCGCGCAGCGCCTCTCGGTCGAGCCAGCCCCGCGTCACCGCCGCCTGGCGCGCCGCCGGCAGGCGGTCGTAGAAACCCTTCGCCAGCGGGCAGGCTTCACCGTGACAGGCGCGGCCGGGGTACTCACAGGCCTTTTCCCTGGCGATCAGCTCCAGCACCCGCAGCGGCAGCCGCTCGGGTACATTCCTGCGAGCGTCATCATGGGGCCCTGCTTCTTGTTTGGCGCCCGACCCCGCACCCAGCTGACGCAGAGCCTCCAGCGCCAGCGCGCGGCCCGGGGTCTTCATGGTCAGGAAGGCGATGCAATCGAGATCGTGACGGGGCATGGCCGTGAGCAGGGGAAAGAGGGTGCCCAGGGTCTTGCCGATGCCGGTGGGCGCCTGGGTCAGCAGGCAGCGGCCGGTGGCCGCCGCCTTGTAGACGCCTTCGGCCAGCTCCCGCTGTCCGGAGCGAAATTCCGCATGGGGAAAGGCGAGCCTTCGCAGGGCGGCATCCCGCCCTTCACGATGGCGCGCCTCCTGCTCGGCCCAGGCCTGATAACGCCGACACTGTTCCGCGAGAAAAACCGATAGCTCGGCAGCCTCGAAGCGCTGCTCCAGGCGCGTCTCCCGGCCGCTGCCCACCTCCAGATAGACCAGCGCCAGGGTGATTTCTTCGAGGCCCCGGTTGGCACACAGCAGCGCGCCGTAGGCCTTCGCCTGGGCCCAGTGCAGGGCGCGCTGGTTGTCTGCCATGCGTGCCAGACTGCCGCGATGGGTCTTGACCTCTTCCAGGCAGTTTGCCGCCGGGTCATAGCCGTCGGCGCGGCCGCTGACCCTGAGCCCCTCGATCACGCCACGCAGCGGCACCTCGCTCTCAACCCCCTCGCCGCGGCGGCGGGAAATCTCAGCGTGGCCGGCGATGCCCTCCTCGGCGCTGGGCGCTGGGGTGAAGCGATGGTCGAGATCCCCCTTCCGGGCGGTGAAGTCGCACCGCCCGGCCCCTTCACCTCAATCAAGCGATAACGGGGCTGCCCTGTCGGGGCATCGGGCCGGAACTGGATCAGGTCCGGCAGGCCGGCGCGGTTGGCCTTGAGATCGGCCAGCAGCCGCTCGAAGCAGGCGCGCAGATGGGCAGACGGGAGGCACACGAGCGCCAGCCCGAGGCGTTGTTCATCGAGCGCGGCCCAGTGGACGAAGGGATTGGCGAGCCCCTGTTTCTCACGCCAGGTGGTCAGGATCGTCTGTCGATGGCGACCATCGTCGAGTCGAGCCAGGCAGGCATCGAAGGCGCCGCGACGCCGAGCTACGAAGTCCTCGCGGTAGAGATCCGCCGGACCGCTGTGAAAGGGGTGGAAGAAGGCGCCGGGCAACGGGGCAAAGAGCGCTTCCCAGCAGAGCAGGCCGAATAGCCCGGTGATCAGGCTGTTCTCCACATAGGCTACCGGGGCATCATCACGATGCAGGTGCTCGCACACCGCCCGCTCGACGCGGGAGGATAGCGGCAGGTAGAGCTCGAGACGCTCGTGAGACGGCACTTTCTCACGCGGCAACGGCGCCCCGCCCAGCCGACGCCGCAGCCGAGGCCGAAGTCGCGCCAGGGCCTGGGCCTCAGGCTCGCTCGGCGACGCCATGACCAGGGTCTCGGCCAGCTCGTGGGCCTCAGCATGCTGGCCCTGGCGCTCCAACAGACGCAGGCGGCGTATGCGTGCCTCCGCGCTGCCCCTGGCCACCGGCCAGCCCGCCTCGCTGAAGAGGGCCAAGGCAAGCTCGGCCTGCCCTGCCCGCTCGGCCTGGCGAGCCAGGGCCACACCAAGCCTCTGGCGACGCGCCGCCAGCCAGGCGTTGTCTGGCGGTATCGCCGGCAGCTCGGCGGCCAGCATTTCCACTGCTTCGCCGGCATTGAGCCGCTCCCATAGACGATGCAGAGCCAGGTAGGCGTCCACCTCCTCGCGATGCCGAAAGGCCCGCGACTCGGCACTGAAGGTCACCCGCTCGAAGCGCTGCACTCCCAGTTCGGCGAGCACGAACTCGGCCCAGTCCTGGCGCAGGTTGCCGAAAAACATCAGCCGCAGCCGGTCGCAGGTAGCCATCACGGTCAGCCTCACCACCCGATCCGGCGCCTCGGGCCACCAGTCGTGAAGCAGGCGTGGCTCGGTGAGCCGCGGGGCCAGCGCATCGTATAGGGCGGCCTTGCCGGTGGCAGCAGGCAGTCCCGCCGCCGCGATCTCCCCCACCAGGGCGCGGCGCAGCTCGGGAAGGCGCAACTGACGGAAGAGCTCTTCGAGGCCAAGCAAGGGGACATCATCGACCAGCCCCGCCGCCACAAGAGGCGCCAACGCCACCTGGTTGTCGCCGATCTCGGAATAACCCAGGCGCGAGGTGCGAAAATGCTCGCCCTTGCGCATTACCATGCGCACCAGCAGCGCCTGGGACGCCTCGGGAAGAGCGGCAAACTCCGTCAGGAAGCCATGCTCGGCCTCCTCCAGCAGGTCACCGTGGCGTTGGGCTACCCACCCCAGCACGAAGCGAAAATTCGTCAGATAGTAGCGCGGATCATCCAAGGGAGCAGTGACCGGCGCGGCATCATAAATACTGTTCATGCATCCATACTATCAGCTGACCGCGACGGGGGAAGTGGGCGAAGTGTAAGGTGTTGTTCCGGCGACCGACCGTATACCAATGTGGCCTATACCCGGCATCTGCTGCCGACCGAACTTTCTGGAGTTACCCATGGCAATTCGTGTTTCCAGGCCTCTCCCGCTGCGTTACGGGGCCTATATCGCAAGTCTGCTGGGGCTTTTGGTCACCCTTCCTGCCTGGGCGATGGGTGCCCACTTCTGGCCCGTGATGCTGTTTGCCGGTCTAGTGGCCCTGGGCACCTGGGACCTGCGGCAGCGCTCCCGGACCCTTCGCCGCAACTATCCGATTCTCGCCCATTTACGTTATTGCATGGAGGGCATAGGCCCCGAAATTCGCCAGTATTTCGTGCAGTCAGACACCGAGGAGCGGCCTTTTTCCCGCGAACAACGCAGCGCCGTCTACCAGCGTGCCAAGAATGTCCTCGACAAGAAGCCCTTCGGCTCAGTACTTGACATGTACGCGGAGGGCTATGAATGGATCAACCCGTCGCTGTCGCCCTCCCAACCGGATCCGGACACTCTCGGGGTAGACGTCGGCAGCGAGCGCCGTCACCCCTATCGCGTCAGCCTGCTCAATATCTCGGCCATGAGCTTCGGCGCACTATCTGGCAACGCCATTGAAGCCCTCAACCATGGGGCCAGGCGTGGCGGCTTCTATCACGATACCGGCGAGGGCGGCATATCGAGCCACCACCTGCAGGGCGGTGACCTGGTATGGGAAATCGGCTCAGGCTATTTCGGCTGCCGAGACCACCAGGGCAATTTCGACGCGGTAACATTCGCCGAGAATGCCACCCGCCCCGAGGTCAGGATGATCGAGATCAAGCTTTCCCAGGGCGCGAAGCCGGGCCACGGTGGGATACTGCCAGGCGCCAAGGTGACCGCGGAGGTCGCCGCCGCGCGGGGCGTTCCCCTCGGCCAGGACGTGGTCTCACCGGCCAGCCACTCGGCGTTTTCAACCCCTTTGGAGATGATGCACTTCATCGCACATCTGCGGGAACTCGCGGACGACAAACCGGTGGGCATCAAGCTGGCCATCGGTCATCCCTGGGAGTGGTTCGGCATGGTCAAGGCGATGATGGAAAGCGACATTCTGCCCGATTTTATTGTGGTGGATGGCGGCGAAGGCGGAACCGGCGCAGCCCCCCTGGAGTTCATCAACCGGTTAGGCATGCCGCTGGTAGAAGCCTTGTCATTGGTTCACAGCACTCTACTCGGCGCCAATCTGCGACATCGTGTACGCCTGGCGGGTGCCGGCAAGGTCACTTCAGCGTTTCATATCGCTCGCACCCTGGCGCTGGGGGCGGACTGGTGCAATGCCGGACGCGGTTTCATGTTCTCGCTGGGCTGCATCCAGGCCATGAACTGTCATTCAGGGCGTTGTCCCAGCGGCGTGGCCACCCAGGACCCGCGCCGTAGTCGACACCTGGACGTGGCCAACAAGAGCGAGCGGGTCTATAACTATCATCGCAACACTCTGGAGGCCCTGGTCGAAATGATGGCCGCTGCAGGCCTGGAAAGCCCCGCCGACCTTGGTCCCGGCCACATCATGCGCCGTGTGTCGCGTCACCGATTCTGCTCCTATGATGAGCTCTATCCAACCCTGGCGCCGGGCGAACTGCTGAGACACCTTCCCGACCAGCCGCTATTCCAGCGTTTCTGGGCAGAGAGTCGCGCCGACAGCTTTCAGCCACCCACACGGATCATCGAGCTTCGCCATCGGGTCTGATCTCGCCCAGGCCTTGGGCCAGTTCGCGCACCACCTCGGCGGCAGGCACCTCGCGACAACAACTGGCATTCTGTCCGGCCCACAGCGGTGAGAAGTCACCGAGCCCGCGGGCCTCGGCAGCGGCGCGCAGCGGGGCGATGGCGGCGGTGGCCAAGGGAAAGGCGGGCGCAACATCGCTCATGGGCCCCAGTTCGCGCATCAGCCGAGTGACAATGCCGCGGGCCGGGCGACCGCTGTAAAGATTGGTGAGTGCCGTGTGGCGGGCAGCCTCGCTCATCAGCGCCTGACGGTGAATCGTTGAGATGGTCGACTCGGGGCAGCACAGAAAGGCAGTGCCCACCTGCACGGCGTCGGCGCCCAGGGCCAGCGCCGCCGCCACGCCGCGGGCATCGACAATGCCGCCGGCGGCAATCAGTGGCAGTTGAACCGCTTCCCGCACCTGGGGCAGCAGGGCAAAGGTGCCCACCTGGGTGGTAAGTTCATCGGTCAAGAACATGCCGCGGTGGCCACCCGCTTCCAGCCCCTGAACGATGATCGCATCGGCACCGTGAGCCTCAAGCCACTGCGCCTCAGCCACCGTGGTCGCCGATGAGAGCACCGCGGCACCCCAGCTTTTGACCCGTTCGAGCAGCGCGGCCTCCGGCAGCCCGAAGTGAAAGCTCACCACCTCCGGTCGGAAGGCTTCGAGGGCGTCGCAGGTCGCCGCATCGAAGGGCCGGCGGCCGGCCCCTTCGGGCACGGCATCGATGTCCAGGCCTAGCTCGGCATACCAGGGCGCAAGCGCCCCGTGCCAACGCGCCATGGCGGCGGCATCCGGCTCAGGCGACACATGAGTGAAGAAATTGACGTTGATCGGCGCCGAGGTCGCGCGGCGGATGGCGGTCAGCTCCTTGGCCAGCTCCATTTCCGCGTTGAACTCTGCGCCCAGCAATACGATGAACGCCGACAGCCAGAACCACAGCATCAGCACCACCACAGCCCCCAGCGAGCCATAGATATCGCTCGGATTGATCACGTTGCCGAAATAGAACGACAGCCCAGCGGAGCCGATCAGCCACAAAAACGTCGCGACGATGGAGCCAACGCTGATCCACTTCCAGCGTGGGGGACGCCGATAGGGGCCGAAGCGATAAAAAACGGCGATGACCAGCATCATGACCAGCAGTAGCACCGGCCAGCGAAGCCATACGATAGCCGTGACCACCGGGGTATCGAGACCCAGCATGCCAATGGCCAGAGGAAAGAAAGCGATAAAGGCAATGGTGATCAGCAAGACGAGAATCACGCCCATCGTCAGCAACGCTACGATCCATCCACGACGCAGTGATCCCCGATGCTCCTCCTCGCCGTAGACCACGTTCAGGCCTATCACCATCCACAACACGCCCTTGGAGGCAATGAACATAGCCACCACTACACTGCCCAGAGCCGTAAGGCTGAGGCCGGTACTGGTACTCTCGCTTATCCTGCGAGCCTGATCGTTGATCAGGCTCGAACTGTCGGATGGCAGATAGTGGCTGAGCTGCACAATCTGGCTCGCCAAGTCCTGGGGATCCATCACCAGCGCCCAGATCGAGATAATCGCAGCGATTGTCGGGAAGAGCGCCAGCATGGCATTAAAGGCGATGCCGGCGGCCATCAGGGGAACGAGGTCCCGGACGACCTGTGTTTTGACACGCCAGGCAATATCCAGCCATCCGATCGCCGGAATCTGCTTGGGCTCATCGGCGCAGCGACCACGTTTCGGCATTGCCATGAATACCTCAGTTGCGTTCCGAGGGATGAAGAACCATCCGCGAGTCTCGGATCTCGATATCGAAACGGTTGAGGAAGCTCATGCCAAGTAGCGCCACATCCCCCTCCATGCCGGGGCTGATGGAGCCCCGCACCTCGCGCGCCGAAAACCCGCCCAAGCCGACCTCGTCCAGCGTCGTCAATTCGCCGCGCACGCGACCATTGGCGGTGTTGAACCAGGCGCTGCCGGTTGGCTCCAAACCCAACCGCTCAGCCAGGGACGCCGGAACAGCCACGTAGGTGGCTCCGGTATCGAGCAGGAAATCCACGGGTTCGCCGTTGATTCGACCGGTGGCCAGAAAATGCCCGGCCCGATTGCGCTCGAGCACCACCGAGCCATCGCCGTCCACCGCGGTGACCAGATGGGCATTGGGGTTGCGCTGGTTCTCCAGGTAGCCATGGAACCACCAGGTTCCAGTACCGATAAACAGCATCCAGAACAGCAGCATCATGCCGAGCCCGGTTCGCCTCACCGACCTGTCATCGTTGCTCATTCTCGCCTCCTGAGATTCGGGCATTAGCCCTTCGCGCCTAACGCATAGGCCTTACCAGACTCTGACCTTCGCCGTAGACAGGCATTCAACGCCGACCGCCTGCCAACTATCCTAGCCGATCAGGGAACGCATCAGCAGGTACACCCCCATCACCAGCAGGCCGAGGAAGAAGAGTCGACGAAACACCGCATCGGAGAGCCTGACACGCAGCAAGCGTCCCAGTTGCATACCCAGCAGCGCGGGCACCAGCGCCGCCGACGACAGCACCAGCAATGGCCACGTGAGGAGTCGCTCACCGCCCATGGCCAACGCCAGAGACAGCGTCGCCAGGGTGAAGAGGAACCCCATCGACTGGACCAGCGCATCCCGCGGGAGCCCCAGGGACTGGAGATAGGCCACGCCGGGAAAGACCGAGGAACCGGTCATGCCGGTGAAAAGCCCATTCGCGAGGCCCGAGATCACTCCGGCACGGCCTTCCTGATGCACCGGCAGGGTCAGGTGGGCCAAGCGCAGGTTGATCAAGGCATAGACGATGATCAGCAGTCCCAGCAGCAGCGACAGCCAGCGGGCGTCGACTCGGGCGAGCACCATCACCCCGGGCCAGACGGTGACCACCGACGCCAGCAGGAAAGGCCAGAGCCGACGAAGGATGGCCATGAGCCGCCCACCTACCAACGCCTGCCAGATATTGGTCACGATGGTCGGCACCAGCAACAGCGCCATGGCCGGCTGGAGCCCGACCGTCGCCGTAAGCAACGCCAGGGAGACCGTCGGCATGCCCATCCCGATCACGCCCTTGACGGTCCCGGCGAGCAGGAAGGTCAAGGCCACCATCAGCAGGAGGCCGGGGGTCATGGATATCGCCCCGTCAGGCATCACCGGCAGCATGGGGCGCCGCCCGGTCACGAGCCTCCCGGTCGCGGGCCGCCCGATCGCGGGCCGCCCGATCGCGGGTCTCCCAGTCCCTTGCCGCCTGTTGACCACGGGCCTGGTTAACCCCCAGGCAGATCAGGATGGCGATGAGGAAAAGCCCCACACAGAGCAGGATTGAGGCCTGCAGGCCGACCACCGTCTGCAACAGGCCCAGTGCCACGATGCCGATCACTCCGGCGAGTTTGTTGGCCAGGCCCCAGAAACCGAAGAACTCGGCGGCCTTGCGGCTCGGTGAGAAGAGCCCCACCAGGGCGCGGCTGGCCGACTGGCTGGAGCCCAGACTGAGCCCCGCCAGGCAACCCACGAAGAGGAAGAGGTGCTGGGCCTGCCAGTCGAGGCCGAAGCGGGCGTTCAGGAACGCCGTAACCTCGGGCGTGGCCCAGATCGCCAGGATCGCCACCACCCAGAGCACAAGGGTGATCAGGTAGGTGACCTTGGTGCCGATGCGGTCCTGGATGAAGCCGAAGCCCAGCGCGCCTGCCGCAGCGGTGATCTGCACAATGATGAACATGATATTGCGGATCGATTCGTCCCAGCCGATCACCTGGGCGCCATAGATAAAGGCGAAGGCGATGATGATGTAGACCCCGGCCATGGAGAACAGCAGCGAGACCAGGAAGAGCCCCAGATCGCGGAAGCGCCGCAGCTCATGCAGAGTTGTGGCGACGCGCTCTCGCGCGATCTCGCGGTAGGGTTTGCCCGGCGGCTGGGGAGTACCCCGTTCCTTGACCCACAGGAAGGTAGGAATGGCGGTGATCAAAAAGAAGCCGGCGGCGAAGGGCCCCACCCAGCGCACGCGCTCAAAGTTCTCCGCCGAGGCCTCGCCCAGCACCAGCAGCGTAAAGCCCGCGGCGAAGAGCCCGCCGACATACCCCAGGGCCCAGCCGAAGCCGGAGATCTTGCCCATGTCCTCCGGTGGCCCCAGGTCCGGCAGGAAGGCGGCGATAAAGGACTCGCCCATGGAATAGGCGTAGTTGGAAAGGATGATCAGCGTCAGGCCCAGCAGCACATAGCCCGGCGCCACGAAGTAGAGCATGGCGGTGGTCGCCACGGTGGCCAGGTAGCTGGCGAACAGGAAGCGCTTCTTGGACGCCTGATAATCCATCACCGCGCCGCACAGCGGGCCTGTGATCACTACCATCAGGTAGCTCACCGCCAGCGCCAGGCTCCACAGGAAGTTGGCCAGGCGGTAGCCGTCGCCGCGATCGCCGACGATCACCGTGGTGAACAGCTCGCCGAACACCACGGTGATGATCAGCAGCGTATAGGCCTGATTGGCGAAGTCGAACATCGCCCAGCCGAAGATTTCCTTGCGCGAGGCGCGCGGCGTGGTCGGCACGGCGGCAGTCAGGCTCATGGCCAAATCCCTGTCAGAATCAGGCGCTCACCATAGCAGCCCCTACCTTCCTAGACGAGATCGCGGGGGATGGTCTCATCCCAGGTCCGCGCAAAGATCCGGGTATCGCCCTCCCAGGCATCCAGGGTGGCGCGGATACGGAAATTGTCCGCATCGCTGGTCATCAGGGTGCGGGTCAGAGTCCGTACCTCCCAGTCGCCGCGCTTGAAGCTGCGCTGCCATTCCGTCCAGCCGCTGATGCTGTCGTAGTTGCCGTAGGAATACTGATAGCGCTCGGTGACCCGGGCGGCAATCTCCAGATCGATATCGTCGATCCGGTAGCGCCCCTCGTCGTTGACGACCTCCAGGGTGGTGCGATCGTTGGCCAAGTCGCGAATGACCTGCCAGGTCTCCTGGGTCGGTTGCAGCAGGGTCTTGGCCATCGCCACCGCGCCCTCCGGCTCGCCGAAGGCCGGCAGTGCGGCCTCCTCCTCGAGTCGCGGCGCCCGCACCGGCAGCACCAGCCGACAGCGACTCGGCAGGATGGTCAGCCGCACCGGCTGGGGCGCCGGCCAGGCCAACGGCCAGTAGCTGGTGGAGACCGACAGACGGATGGCGTGTCCGGCGGCGAACTGCTGGGCGATATGCTTGAGAGGAATCTGAACCCGGTAGCGCTTGCCCGGCTCCAGGGGTTCGGGAAACTCGTCGCTATCGCGGTGGGTGAGGTTGAGCAGGCCATAGGAGACCCGCGTGGCCTTGTCGTCCTCGGCGATGTCGGATAAACGCAACGCGACCATGGCCACGGGCCGGTCGGCGGTGAGTTCGAGCTCGACTATTGGCGAGCCGCAGATCTCCAGTGGCGCCTCGAGGCGGGGTGTCTGGAAGATAAGCGAGCCGCCATCCTCATCGCGCTGGTCGTGGGGAAGGTCCGGCGGCGCATTGTAGGAGCACCACTTGCCGGCATAGAGGCCCACCGAGAGCGGCGAGCGGATATCCAGGGTGGTGTCGTCGTCCAGGCCCTCGGCTTCGGGCAAGAGATCATGGCCGGCGGTGAGGCGGAAAGAGCTTGGCAGGATATTCGGCGATGGCCACGACGGCTCGGCGATCCAGCGACCGGGGCGCTCATCGTAACGCGCCGAGGGCGGCACCGATTCCTGCATCCAGACCCGCAGCAAGGGCTCTTCCATGATCCCGGTGTCGGTGCCCTTGAGCCACTGGTCCCACCAGCGCAGCGTCTCCTGCAGAAAGCCGATGGCCGGCCCCGGCACGCCCAGGTGCGGGTACTTGTGGGCCCAGGGGCCGACCAGCCCCTTGCGCGGTACCGAAAGCCCCTCCAGCACCCGGAAAACGGCATTGCAGTAGCCGTCGGCCCAGCCGCTGACGGCATAGACCGGGCACTCGATGGCCGCGTAGTCCTCGCACACCGAGCCGTGCTTCCAGTAGGCATCGCGGCGCTGGTGTTCGAGCCACTGGGTCAGCCAGAGGCCGCTGCCGTCCAGGCGCTCCAGCCACATCTCCCGCCAGCGCTCCCCCACCAGGTCGGGGTCCGGCGGACAGGCGTTGCCGTCGAACATGGTCGAGGCCCAGGAGAGGTTGTCGGCGAGCAGACAGCCGCCCATGTGGTGAATGTCGTCGGCGTAGCGATCATCGGTGAAGCACAGGGTGATTACCGCCTTGAGCTGGCGAGGCCGCAAGGCGGCGATCTGCAGGCCATTGAAGCCGCCCCAGGAGATGCCGATCATGCCGACATCGCCGGTGCACCAGGGCTGGGCCTCAAGCCAGGCGAGAATTTCCAGGCCATCCTCGAGCTCCCGGGGCAGGTACTCGTCGGTGAGCACGCCATCGGAGTCGCCGGTGCCGCGAATGTCGACCCGCACCCCGGCATAGCCGTGGCCCGCCCAGTAGGGGTGCATCTGGATGTCGCGCTCGGCGGTCAGGTCGCGTTTGCGATAGGGCAGGTATTCGAGGATGGCCGGCACCGGGTGGTGATCGGCGTCCACCGGCCGCCAGATCCTTGCGGCCAGGCGAGAGCCGTCCGACAGGGTAATCCAGGTCTCTTCCTCCTGCACTCGGCGGGGAAAATCGGTAACGATACGCATGGCCCTGCACTCCTGCTTCCTTGTGGTCCCGCTTGCTGCGGTCTCGATTCTTAGCCCTGAATATCGTCGAACTCGAACGTCAATCGCGCCACCAGACGGTCGTAATCTGCGAGCAACTGCTCGGCCGATGACGCGCCCAGATAGATATTCGCCAGCGCAAAGCTGTAAGCATCCTGCTCGGGCAAGGAGGAGAGCCGCTGCCCCTCCTCCACCTGCACGACGATATGGCAACCCTGAAAATCGGCCTGGAGTTCCGCTAGCTCCGCCTCGGTGGGGACCCGTGTCACCACCGCATCGGTAAAGAATACCCGGTGGAAGAACTCAGCCGCCATGGGAAACTCACCCTGCCGGTGCGGCATGTTGGGGCGCTGGCCCAGCCCCAGGTCAACGGTAACCTGCTGGTTGCTGATCCCGTCGACCTTCTCGAAGAGGTCGCAATGGGACTGCGCGATGCGGGTGTTGATCTCCAGCAGCCAGACGCGATTCTGCACCTCGTCCCAGAAATACTCGACGTTGAAGGCGGCATTGTCGTAGCCGATATGGGTCATGATGGTATCGGTCAGCTCGACCATGGTGGCCTGGATATCGTCCGGTAGCCCCGAGGGGTAGCGGTAGTGGAAGAAGCTCAGCACCTGGGGATAGCGCAGCGAATCGACGATGCCGTAGATGACTACCTTGCCCTCGAAGACATAGCCCTCCACGGTGCACTGCCACCCGCCGATAATCTCCTCGGCCATGCAGAAGTGGCCATCCACGGCGGCGATTTCCGGGGGCAGGTTGGCATGTTCCAATACCGTGTTGAAGGGATCGGCGATGGTGCCAATGGACTCGCGTAGCTGCTCGATGGCCTGGTAGAAGTCTTCCGGGGTGTCGATACGAAAGCCGAGCCGCGACCCGGATGACTTGATGGGTTTGACGAAGAAGGGAAAGTAGAGCCCCGCCTCGCCAATCCGCGTCATCGCCTGGTCATCGAAGGGGTCGAAGGCGGTGAACTTGGGGATATGATCGGGGATCACCTCGCGCTGCACACGACGGCTCCAGTACTTGTGCTCGCACTTGAGCAGGCTCGAAAGCGAGGTACTGCGGATACCGAAGCGCTCGCAGAGGATCGGCAGCATGGTCGAGACCGGGAAATCCATGTAACCCACGATGGCATCAATGGACCCCTCAAAGGCCTCAAGCTCGGCCGTGGCCTCCTCCAGCATGGCGGCGATATCGAAGATCTCGGTATCGTAGACCGCCGCCGGCGCAATCAGCCCGTGGAAGCGCCAACGCTCGGCCCCGCGCAGGGTCTCGAGACGCTCGCGGTTGAAGTCGTTGAGCCCTATCACGAAAATATTCTTGTGCTCATTCACGAACTACACTCCCAGGTTGGCAAAGGCGCCACATCAGGAGCATAGCCCAGGTTGGCCGGGTTACGTGCCGTCGGACCGCTTCTCTGGTCCCGGATTGCCCCGCTGGAGACGGTCGATAGCCGACCCTCCCTGCCGTGACAGGTCGGCCAGGCGATCGATCTGTTCATCCAGCCGTGGCAGGGCCTCCTGGCGATAGGTCGAGAGATCATCGATCGCCCCCATCACATCGCCGAAGGCCTCCTCGAGGGCCTGCATGTCGAGCATCGCCGAGGACGCCCGCTTCTGGATGTCCACGCCCTGCTGGCGCAATGCCTTGGCGGTCCCGCCGATCATCTGCGAGGTGGTGGTATTTAGGGCCTCGATTCCATCCAGTACCAGGCGCTGGTTGGCCATCGCCATGGCCACCGTCACCGCCACGGTGAGGGCCGAGACGGTGACGTTAATGGCTCGGTCCACACCGCGCATCAGCTCCCGGTTGTTGCGGATGATCACCTCCAGCGCCAGCACGCCCTGCTGGCTCACCGCCAGTTGCTGCTGAAGGTCGACGATGCGCTGGCGCAGCGGAAAGAGCAGCTCCTCCTCGAGGAAGCGACGCCGCGGATCCTCGGCATCGCGAGCGGCGATGTCATCCTGCAGGCGGCGATCGATCAGGCGCCCCAGGGCGATCTGGCGGTTCAACTCGCGCAGGATCTCGCCGAGAGCCTGCTGGTCATCGCTCAGGGTGAGATTGTCGCGATGCAGCATATCGCGACCGCCCTTCAGCTCCTCGATGATGGCATCCAGCGCCTGCTGGGCATTATCGAACTTCTGGAAGTAGCGCTGCAGGCGGCTGTCGATGCCGGGAATGATCGATAGCACACGATCCAGGATGGTCGGCGCCAGGCGATGGCGAGAGGGATCGAGCCCTTCCATGCGCCCGCGAAGCTCGACCAAGGCCTTGGCCACCGGCCCGCCCTCGTCACCTTGATGGGCCAGTTTGCGCAGCGGCGTCTGCAGCATGGCGCTGCGGTGGGCGGCCTGCTGCTGCAGTTCCAGGCCCATCTCGTCCACGGCACGGCGCTGGCGAACCGCCGCGTCCTTATCACTCTCAGCACCCTCCGCAATGACCTCTTCGACGAAGCGGTCGGCCATGGCCTCGAGTTCGGGGTCGATATCTCGGTCATCGGGTTCGACTGACTCGGTCCGGGTCGACTCCAACTGGCCGGCGATCTCATCCACCGGCGGCAGGGAGAGGCGACGGTCGTCATCGGATTGCGGGGTCATGGGCACCTCCTGGGTGATAAAAACCGGCGTGAAGGCCGTCGCGGCAAAATGGCCGGCTGATCATTCCTTGCGAGCGTAACGATCGGCGCCTTCGACGAAGCGGCGCAGGTCGTCTAGGGCCTTCTCGGTGGTTACCGAGGCCTGGGGCCGCGCCGTCTCGATGCGCGCCATGGCCACGGCGGTATCGTCGAGCACGGTTAAGGCCGATTCGATGCCAGCGGAGAGTTCATCCAACCGACGCTCGGTCTCCACCAGCAGATCCAGGCGCCGCATAAGGGCGGCGCGCTCTTCCTCGCTCAACCGCTTGCCCTCCCGGGCCAGACGGCGACGCACATAGTCCCCGTCCACGCTGACCACCCCGCGCGCCTGGGACGCCATGGTAGTCAGGGTATCCACCGCGCCGAGACAGACCTGGGTCACCAGGCCACGCGAACGCTCGAAGGCCAGCTCGCCACTGTGGAAACGGCTACCCAGCACATTCAGAACATGGAGATACCGGCTGTAGAGGCGGTCTGCCTGGATCGCCAGGTCGGGGCGAAACACATCGAGCAGTGACTGCTTGGCCCGGCACATGGCCAGCACCAGGTCATCGGCTCCCTCGGGCGGCCGGGCCGGATCGAGTACGGCCACGCCGGCCTCATGGGCCTCGCGTTCCTCACGGGCACGGCGCTGACGGGCCTCGGCCGCTCGCTGCGCCTCGCGGCGACGCTCTCGACGGCGGGTCAGCCAGCCGCGCAGGGTTCGCTCCACGGGCAGCGCCACGGGAATGGCGACGATCCCTGCAAGCCAGCCCAGCAGGCTGGGCCCGAAGCCTCCCCAGAGCGAGGTAAGCCATATCAGCATGCTGATAAAGGGCACGACAAGACCGTATCGAACCAGGACCCGCCAGCGGGCGGGTGGCTCGAAAGCCAGCGCCAGGCGAGGGTTGGCAAGCCCCACCAGCAGCCAGGGCAGACAGGTCATAAAGAGACCATAGGAAAATCCCTGCAAGAATCCCAACATGGGCCGCGTTATCCTTCAATCCGGCGGGGAAAGTGTCGAGTGTAGAGCAACCGCGCGAGGGAGACGACCGCCATTGAGTTGATGGTCGACGTCAACCCCGTGAGAGCGAGAGCAGCGTCAACAGCAGCGCCACACCCCCCACCACTAGCGCCACAATCACGGCGATATCGACCAGGCGATCGAGCCAGCGATCGATATGAGCTCGGCCGGGCAGACGTCCGCGACGCCCGGGCTGACGCCGTTTGCTGGCCCCGCGGCGAGGGACGTGGGCGGTGGGCATAGGTGACATGGTCGAAATCCGTTTTTACCAGTTCCGTGAGCTTACGGCCTGTGCCGCCGCCAGGCCAGTGGCGGCAGCTTAGTTCATCTTGAAGGGATTGCACGGCGACCTGCCACCCAGCATGGTAGGATTAATCAGCAGGCTAACTTTCTGGAGGAACCATGCCCCGTCTTGCCGACACCCCCCTCTCCGTTCTCGATCTGGCTCCGATCCGCGAGGGTGGCAGTGCGGCGGACAGCTTCCGCGAAAGCGTGGCCCTGGCACGGCTCACCGAGCGACTGGGCTTCACCCGCTTCTGGCTCGCCGAGCATCACAGCATTGAGGGCATTGCCAGTGCCGCCACCGCCGTGCTGATCGGCCATGTGGCCGGTGCCACCGAGCGCATCCGAGTCGGCAGCGGCGGGATCATGCTGCCCAACCACCCGCCGCTGGTGATCGCCGAGCAGTTCGGCACATTGGAAACCCTCTACCCCGGGCGCATTGACCTGGGCCTGGGGCGCGCACCGGGCTCCGACGGCGCCACCATGGCCGCCATGCGTCGAGACCCCTACGCCGGCGTCGACGACTTTCCCCAGCGTCTCGAAGAACTGACGAGTTTTCTCGGCGATGAGCAGCCCAACCAGCGGGTGCGCGCCGTTCCCGGCCAGGGCACCAAGGTGCCGATCTGGCTGCTGGGCTCCAGCGGCTTCAGCGCCCAGTTGGCGGCACGCCTCGGTCTTCCCTTCGCCTTCGCCGCCCAGTTCGCCCCCGGCTATCTGTTCGAAGCGCTGCGACTCTATCGCGACAACTTCCGCCCCTCCGAGATACTGAACAGGCCCCACGCTATGGTTGGCCTGCCGGTGATCGCCGCCGAAAGCGACGCCATGGCCGACTACCTGGCCACCACCGCCCAGCAGAAGTTTCTGGGCATGATGCGTGGTCAGCGTACCTGTGCGAAGCCGCCCGTGGAGCATCTGCAAATGACGCCCATGGAGGAGAGGCAACTGCAGCAGTTTTTGGGCGCCGCCATCGTTGGCGGCCCCAAGACCGTTCGCGAGGGCCTGGAGGCCTTTCTGGAGCAGACCGGCGCCGACGAGCTGATGCTCAACACCGACGTCTTCTCCCTGGAGGATCGCCTGAAGAGCTATCAACTTGTCAGCGAGGTGTGGCGTTCATGATTCAGCCCGATACCTCGCCCCTGAACCTTGGCCACCTGGTCGAGGGCGTTCGTCGGATGGCGCCCCTGTCCCTGTTCGTTATTGTCTTCGGTCTGGCCTTCGGCGTTGCCGCCCTGCAGCAGGGGCTCTCCGCCCTTGAGACTCTGCTGATGAGCGGCCTGGTGTTCGCCGGGGCCGCCCAGTTCGCGACCCTCGAACTGTGGGGCGAGACCATTCCGCTGGTGCCGCTGGTGGCAATCACCCTGGCAATCAACGCACGTCACCTGCTGATGGGCGCCGCCTTCTACCCTCACCTACGCGACCTGCCCGCCGGCCGGCGCTACGCCAGCCTGATCCTGCTCAGCGACGCCAACTGGGCCATGGCCATGGGCGGCCGCTCCAGGGCGGAACGGCTGGGCATCCTGGTCGGCGGCGGCTTCGCCCTCTGGACTGCCTGGATGATCGGCACCGGCCTGGGCGTGGCCTTCGGCAGCGGCATCGGCGACCCTGAACGATTGGGTCTGGACGCTATCATGGGCTGTTTCCTGCTGGCCATGCTGGTGGGTGACAAGCGCGACCTCAGCGTGCTTGTGCCCTGGGGCGCTGCTGCCTTGGCCGCCCTGGCCGCGATGGCCTGGCTGCCGCCCCATGTCCACGTGATCGTCGGGGCACTGACCGGCGGCCTCGTAGGCCTGCTGCTGCCCCCTAGCCGTAAGGAGGCGACACCATGACGCTGACTGCCGCCAACGGCGGTGTGCTGCTGGCCATTGTGATCATGGCGCTGACCACCTATCTGACCCGCGCCGGCGGCGTCTTCGTGATGTCTCGGGTGCCAATCGGACCCCGCGTCGAGCGCTTCATCAACGCCATGGCGGGCTCGGTGCTGGTGGCCGTGATCACCCCCATGGCCGTGAACGGCGACGGCGGCGCCCGCATGGCCTTGGTCGCCACGGCCGCCGTAATGT
>JAIVHL010000092.1 GCA_020201075.1 Halomonas sp.
ATCGAAGCCGCAGCGGGTCATGTAGTAGAGCTGGTCGACCAGAACGTCGCCGATAGCCCGAATTTCGCCGCGGTAAGCGTGGCGTTCGCGCATCAAGCGGGCCAGGGTATAGCCACGACCATCGGTGAAGGCCGGGAAGTCGATAGCCACCAGCGGCGCCCGTGACAGTTCCGCGGCCAGGGGGGCGTCAAGTTCGGTGTCGCTGGTCAACCAGGGAGCGAGGCCGGGCTCTTCGTCATGCTCGCGCCACAGCGCCAGGGGCACGATCACGGGGCGCCGACTCGGCAGTCCCTCTTCGACACGCGACAGCGCCCACTCGTCCTGTTCCGCCTGGCCCAGCTTGATCAGGGTGCGTATTGGTTCCAGATGGCGATCAGGCATAGACCCGCTCCTTGAAGGGCTTGTGGCCGATTCGGCGATAGGTGTCGAGGAAGTGTTCATCGTCATGACGCTGTTCGACATAAACCTTGAGGATCTTGTCGATCACCTCGGGAACATCCTCGCGAAAGAATGAAGGACCGAGGATCTTGCCCAGAGAGGCATCGTCGGTGGCGTTGCCGCCCAGCGAGATCTGGTAGTACTCCTCGCCCTTCTTGTCGACGCCGAGGATGCCGATGTGACCTACATGGTGGTGGCCGCAGGCGTTCATGCAGCCGGAAATGTTGAGATCCAGAGGCCCCAGGTCGTAGAGGAAGTCGAGATCCTCGAAACGCTCCTGAAGCGCCTGGGCAATGGGGATCGAGACGGCATTGGCCAAACCGCAGAAGTCTCCCCCAGGGCAACAGATAATGTCGTTGAGGGTGCCGACGGTGGGGTTGGCCATGCCATGTTCATCGAGCGCCTTCCACAGGTCCTCCAGCTCATCTACCGCCACGTCGGAGAGCACCAGGTTCTGCTCGTGGGTCACGCGGGTCTCGCCGAAGCTGTAGCGGTCGGCAAGATCAGCGACGGCGTCAAGCTGATCGGCAGTGACGTCGCCCGGCGCGTGTTCGCGGCGCTTGAGCGACAGGGTCACCGCCTTGTAGCCCGGCACCTTGTGATCGGTGACATTGTTGGTGACAAACCGTGCGAAGGCGCGATTATCGCCGCGCAGGCGCTCGAACTCGGCGATGGCGGCCTCGCTCACCGGTCGGCGCTGCGGTTCCTCGAAGTGGGCTCCGGCGGCCTTCACGGTGGCCCGGGTGAGGGTCTGGGGCCCATCCTTGAGGTGGACCCACTCTTCCTCGACGCGGCGGGCAAACTCCTCCACGCCCAGCGCCTTGACCAGGATCTTGATGCGCGCCTTGAACTTGTTGTCGCGGCGGCCGAACTGGTTATAGACCCGGACTATCGCTTCGAGGTAGGTAAGCAGGTGCTGCCAGGGCAGGTCCTCGCGGACGACTTCCCCAATCATCGGCGTGCGGCCCAGGCCACCGCCGGCCAGCACCTTGACCCGCACGTTGCCGCTGACGTCGTGCCACAGGCGCAGGCCGATATCGTGGACCTGAATGGCGGCACGGTCGGCGGCGGCTCCGGTCACGGCGATCTTGAACTTGCGCGGCAGGAAGGCAAATTCAGGATGCAGGGTCGACCACTGACGGATCAGCTCACACCAGGGACGCGGGTCCTCCACCTCGTCGGCGGCGATGCCCGCGAACTGGTCGCTGGTGGTGTTGCGGACGCAGTTGCCACTGGTCTGGATAGCATGCATCTGCACCTCGGCGAGTTCTCCGAGGATATCGGGAACGTCCTCCAGCGCCGGCCAGTTGAGCTGCAGGTTCTGGCGCGTGGTGAAGTGGCCGTATCCGCGGTCATAGCGGCGGGTGATGGACGCCAGGCGCCTGAGCTGAGTGCTCGATAGCATGCCGTAGGGGATAGCGATGCGCAGCATGGGCGCATATTTCTGGATATAGAGACCATTCTGCAGACGCAGCGGGCGGAATTCTTCCTCTCCGAGTCGGCCGTCCTGATAGCGATCCATCTGATCGCGAAACTGGGCGACGCGCTCATCCACAAGCGTCTGGTCGTAGCTGTCGTAGCGGTACATTCAGCCGTTCCTGCTGCGGTTAAGGGTGGCAGTGCCTGTAGGGGCACCATACGCGGCCGGCTTTATTCGTGGAAAGAATAAATAATTAGATTTTTATGCGAAAAAGATTTTCCGCTCAACATCTGTCGTGACGAATCACACGCGAAGACGCAGCCAGCGGCGTCGCTGCCAGATGATGGCGAACCAGGCGGAGTTGAGACAGCGATAGCCGAGCTGCGTCCACCAGATGCCGAGCAGGCCCTGCTCCAGGCCCACGCCGATCCACCAGGCTAGCGGCAGGAACACCAGCCACTGCAGGCTCAGGGTCGTGGTCATCACGGTTCGATTGGCGCCGGCGCCGAGCAGCGCCTGGGCCAACACCAGCGCGGCGGCATCCAGCACGATCATCAGCGCCGTGAGCTGCAGCGGCACCCGGCCCAGGTCGATCAGCGCGGGGTCGTGAAGGAACAGCCCGAGTAACGTTTCGGGAAACAGCACCATGGGCAGCGCCAGGACCGCCAGGCACAGCCAGGCCACATGAACCACTTCCCAGCCCCAGCGGTGGGCATCGTCGTGGGCCTCCCGGCCCAGCGACTGACCTACCAGACTCATGGCGGCCATGCCCAGCCCAACGCCAGGCAGGATCAGCAGCAGCGAGAGGTTGATCAGTACGTGGCCCACGGCGACGCTCGAGGTGTCGATCTGGCCGAGGATCCAGAACAGCACGGCGTAGCCGGCGGCGAACCACAGCTGCTGGAAGGAGTGAGGCGTTGCCAGGCGGAGGGTGGTCGCGAAGGTAAGCCGCCTCGGGAAGCCGCCGAGAAAACCGCTGCCAGCGGCATGACGCGCGCTCAGTACCGCCCAGATAATGAGGCCGGCAAACAGCGACAGGCTGGTGCCAACACCGGCGCCGGCCGCCCCCATGGCGGGCAGTCCCAGATAGCCGAAGATCAGCGCCAAACTGGTTGCCACGTTGATGACGTGCATCATCAGGATGATGCGCAGGTAGATGCCGGTCTGCTGGATGCCGTTCCAGTAGCCGCGGAAACAGAAGATCATCGCTACGGCAACGAGGGACACCACCCGCCAGCGAAAGTACTCCACGGCCACCGTGTTCACCGCGGGATCCTGATTGATCAGCGCCAACAGGCGTGGCGCCTGCCACAGGCAGAGCACCGTGATGGGCAGTGACGAGAGGACGGCGATCACCAGGCCGGCGTTCAGCGGGACGGCGCGGCGATCCCAGGCTTCTTCGCCGTGGCGACGGGCGGTCTGGGCCTGGACCCCGGAAGAGAGTCCGAATACCAGCGAGGTGATCATGAACATCGCATAGCCGCCGATGCCGACGCCGGCCAGCGGCACCTCGCCCAATGACCCCACCATGGCGGCATCGATCAGATTGATCAGGCTCTGGGAGAGCATACCAGCGATGATCGGCAGGGCGAGACGCAGGATCGTCTGGCGTCGAGTGGGGTCGGGCAGCAGCATGGGGGAAAGCTTCGACCTGGTCTTTGGTGATCTTGCCGGTGGAGAAATACTTCGACTGCGGGTGCGAGAAGTACCATCCGGCTACCGCTGCCGCCGGCCACATGGCGAAGCTCTCGGTGAGGGTCAAACCGGTGTTGGTCTCGGCGTCTAGAAGACGAAACAGAGTGGCCTTTTCGGTATGGTCCGGGCAGGCCGGGTAGCCGGGAGCCGGTCGGATACCCTGATATTTCTCGGCGATCAGCGCGTCGTTATCGAGCGACTCCTCGGGCACATAGCCCCAGGATTCCTTGCGTACCCGCTCGTGCATGCGTTCGGCGAAGGCCTCGGCAAGGCGGTCGGTCAGTGCCTGAACGAGGATAGCGTTATAGTCGTCGCCGGCGGCCTTGTAGTGCTCGGCCAGTTCCTCGACGCCGTGGCCAGCGGTGACCGCAAAGCCGCCGATCCAGTCGGGCTTGCCGCTCTCCTTGGGCGCGATGAAATCGGCCAGGCTGTAGCAGACCCCGTCGCGACTCTTCGTCGACTGCTGGCGGATGTGGTGCAGCCGTTCGATTACTTCCTGTCGTGATTCGTCGGCATAGACCTCGATGACGTCGTCGTCGACTGTGTTGGCCGGCCACAGGCCGATCACCCCGCGGGCCTGGACACGCTTCTCGTCGATAAGCTTGCGCAGCATAGTCTGCGCATCATCGAACAGGTGGCGTGCCGCTTCGCCGACCACCTTGTCATCGAGGATCTTGGGATACTTGCCCGCCAGCTGCCAGCTCATGAAGAAGGGGGTCCAGTCGATGCGTTCCACCAGTTCAGCGAGGTCGTAATCCTCGAACACCTGGAGACCGGTGACGGCCGGGCGCGGCGTTACATAGCTCGTCCAGTCGATGACGAACTTTCGCGCACGGGCCTCGGCATAGCTGAGATCGGCAGCCTTGGGGCGACGCTTGGCGTTGCGCTCCCGGACCTGCTCGTACTCACCGCGAATCTCCGCCACATAGGCCTCCTTGAGACCGGCAGAGAGCAGCTTGCCGGCCACGCCCACGGCGCGGGAGGCGTCGGTGACATAGATCACCGGGTGCTCGTAGCC
>JAIVHL010000223.1 GCA_020201075.1 Halomonas sp.
GCCTACGCAGAGCATGCCCTGAGATGGGTCGAGCGGGGCGCGACCCTTGTCGGTGGCTGCTGTGAGGTGGGGCCCGAGCATATCGCCACCTTGGCCGAGCGATTGACCGCCAGGGGGTACCAGCTGGTCTCTTCCTGACCGCGTTTAACTCACTTGGCGAGGAAAGGACGGCGGGGGTCCATCCCCTCGGGGCTCACCTGGACGGCGTGAACGCTGCGCTCCGAAGGGGCGCGTCGAAATTCCGCGTACTGGCGCTGGGGCAGGTCGCTGAATTCGGCCTGCCCTTCGATGGAAAGCCCGTAATAGACCTCGGTGATCCCGCTCCAGTAGATGGCGCCCAGGCACATGGGGCAAGGTTCACAGCTGGTGTAGAGCACACACCCGGCCAGGCGCCGCGACCCCGACGCCCGGGCCGCGGCTTGAAGGGCGCGAACCTCGGCGTGCCCGGTCAGGTCGTTGGTGGCTTTCACATCGTTCACGCCCTCCCCCAGGACCCTGCCTTCTTTCACCACGAGCGCGGCAAAAGGCGCCTGGCCCCGCGAGGCATTATCGATGGCCGACTCGATGCACTGAGCGATCCATTGCTGATGGGACATGGGCAGCTTTCCTCAAGAGTGGGTGTCGAGATTTTGCGGGGCCGGGATGCGCCGACTCTTCCGGTCGCGATGCATGGCACGCAGGTTGGCGGCACTCATCAGTGTCTCATTGGCAATGGCTACCCAGGAGCCAACGATCGCGCCGTTGAAACCGAAGCTCGCGTGGCCGGCCAGAAAGAAGCTACGTACCCACATCACGTCTTTCATCAGCCCGCCCACGACAAAGAACGTCGAGCCGATCGCCACCACCCATCCCGAGAGAGACATCGCCACCAGGGCACCGGTGAGGTAAAGACACATGGCCAGCGCCGCGACCCACCGGCGAGGGCGGGCAGCGACCCCGAGATTGTAGGCCACACCCACCAGCAGGATCGCGCTGGTCTCATAGGCCTCGAGCATGGCGAAGTGGATCGACCACAGCCCCAGAGCGATAGATACCGCCCGCAGCAGTCCGGCCCGCGTATGGGACTGCAGCGCCACCATCTGCGTCAGGCATGCCGCGATACCCACCACCCAGACCATCATGATTCGCCCCTTTCCCCGTTATCGATACCTGTCGGGTCCCGCGTGATTGACCACCCGTTTAGTAAATAACTCAGGGCGTTTAGTCTGCTATTCCTTCATCGCTGCACCATCAATCACCGAGTCGCAGGCCGCAAGGAGCTGGCATGGCGGCAGGCTCCTTACGGCTCAGCTGCATCCGAGGTTTGGCTGGCCAGCTGTGATTGGGTTTTCAAGCTGAACCAGAAGATGGCCAGGGCCACCAGCAGGATCAACGGCAACATGGCAAGGTTGAGCGCTTCCCACCCCAGATGGTGCAGCAACTGCCCGGCCATCAGCGAGCCGACGGCCACCAGCGAGAAAATGATCAGGTCGTTGATGCCCTGCACCTTGCCCCTCTCAGCCTCGTTATGAACGCTAGAGAGCATGGCGCTGCCGCCCACGAACAGGAAGTTCCAGCCGACACCAAGCAGCACCAGCGCCACCCAGAAGTGCGCCAGGCTGGTGCCCAGGTTAGCGACCAGCACAGTGCCGATGAGCAGCGTCGCTCCGCTGAGCAGGATGCGTTGCACCCCGAAGCGGGCGATCAGGCTGCCGGTCACGAACGACGGTGCGAACATCCCCAGCACGTGCCACTGCATGATGAAGGCAACTTGGCTCATCTCGAAACCCCGGGCGCGCATCGCCAGCGGGGTGGCGGTCATCACCAATATCATGATGGCGTAGCCTACCGCACCGGAGGGCACGCCGGCGATGAGACCGATGGCGGCGCTGGCGTTCCAAGGGCCGAGAAAGGCGGCGGCCACGCCGCCGGCCATGACGAAGGATATCGCCCGGCTGCGAAAAGCGGGGCTGGCCACGTCGGCAGCGGCGAAGCGATAGTACATGGCGAAACCCTGGTAGAGCCCCAGTAGCAGGCTGCCGGCGCAAAACAGCCAGAAGGACTCCAGCCAAATGGCGCCGAAGCTCAGCAAGCCACCAGCCACGCCACCCAGGCTTGCCCCGGTGATGAAGCCACGCCGACGGCCAACGCGCTTCATATAAAGCGAGGCCGGCAGGGTCGAGACCACGGTACCCAGCATCATCATGGCGATGGGCAGCGTGGCTAGACCGGGGTCTGGGCCGAGCTGTTGGCCGACCACGCCACTCAAGGTCATTACGGTGATCGACGCCACCATGAACAGCATCTGGCTGGTCACCAGAATGGCCACGTTCTGTTTTTCCCGGCGTGCCGGCTCCATCGCGATGCGCTCCATGGGTGTGATGATTGCGATTATTTGGGTGGGACTAGAACACCAGCACCTTGTCGGCCAGTTCGGTGGCTTCAGCCAGGGCGTCCATGGTGCTGCGCTCGGCGCCTTTCACCACCTCCTCGTCGGTAATCCCCCGGGCATCCAGGCAGGTACCACACAGCAGCACACGGCCCTTGGTGGTAACGCGCTTGACCATGCGCTCGGCGTTGTAGAAGCCGTCTGGGGTCTTTTGTCCCGCCTTGGCACCGGACACGGCATCCCCCATCAGGAAGACGGTGACATCCACTTCGCGCTTCAGCAGCGCATGGGCCAGCCGCAAGCCGTTGTAAAGGCGTTCGGTGCCATAGGGGGGATCGTTGATGATGATTAGCGTCTGCATGGTGTCTCCTTGCCATCATTCAATAAAACGATAGAATGATGGGTAGAAATGTCGCCGCCTGTCAAGTGCCATGCGGCTCACCTTAGGCACTTCGGAGAGACCCCATGACGTCGCAACAGGATCTTCTCGATACGTTGGCCCAGGTCGCCCGCGCCTTGGGCAATGGCCATCGCCTGGCGTTGCTGGAGCGTCTGGCTCAGGGCGAGGCGCCAGTGGAAACGCTGGCCACCATCGCCAATCTGACGATCGGGAATGCCTCCCAGCATCTTCAACATCTGCGCCGGGCAGGGCTTGTCACCGCCCAGCGTTCCGGCAAGCAGATGATCTACCGTCTGACCGACGAGCGAATCGTCACCCTGATGGGCCTGCTTAGGCAGGTGGCCGAGACCAATCTGGCTGAGATGGAGCGGCTAGTCAGTCGGCTGTTCGCGGGGGATGACGCCGATGGCGCCCTTGAGGCAGTCAGTCGAGACGCGTTGCTGGCAGGACTTGCCAGCGGTGAGGTGGCGCTGCTGGACGTGCGTCCCGAGGAGGAGTACGAAGCTGGCCACCTGCCCGAGGCAATCAACATTCCGCTGGAGCAGTTGGAAGCCATGCTGGACAAGCTACCCAAGGACAGGGAGATCGTGGCCTACTGCCGCGGCCCCTATTGCGTCCTGTCGCACGAGGCCGTACAGCGCCTGCGTCAGCTCGGCTACCGTGTCCGGCGCTTCGAGGAAGGCTATCCGGAGTGGAAGGCGGCGGGTCTGCCCGTCGCGTAACAGGAGACGATGCCATGTCAGATACGCTTCTGGCGCATGAGCCGTTGATTCGCGGGGGCGTCTTCGCCCTCGTTCTGCTGGCGATGGTGCTGAGGGAGATCGTTGCTAGTCGACGCCCCCAGATGATTCATCGTCGTCAGCGCTGGCCCAGCAACCTGGCGATCGGCACCGAGGCATTCAGAGAAGCGCACGACCTGCGGCTGGACCGCATGTTACTTCAGCCCTTTGTGAACCCTGTTCGGGACGTGAAATGACAAGGGCTTTAAGGCCGTCGCTCATTCGTTCCTGCCAACCAGAAAATACGGATACCCCCTTTTTCCACTTGTCCTTTTTCTCTTCTAAGCTGCTGGAAGCACGGAAGACTCGAGGAGAGCGTCATGAGGAGACCGGCGTTACACGGCATACGTTACTTGGGACTGGTTCTACTGTTGGCGCTTGCCCAACAGGCGCTGGCAGCCGAGGTCAACTGGCCGCGAATGACCGACTCGGCGGACGGCGTGCCGATAGCCTACGAGGTGCAGGGAAGTGGCGACCCCACCCTCGTCTTCATCCATGGCTGGAGCAGCGATGGGCGGTACTGGCGGGGGCAACTGCCGTACTTTTCGCAGAATCATCGCGTGATCACGCTCGACCTGGCGGGACACGGCCACTCCGGGCTGGGCCGTGACGCCTACACCATGCCGGCCTTCGGAGAGGACGTGAAGGCGGTGCTGGACGACCTGGAAGTGGAGCGCGCGATTCTGGTTGGACACTCCATGGGCGGGCCGGTCAGTGTGGAAGCGGCACGCCTGATGCCGGAACGGGTCATCGGCATCGTGGGCGTCGATACCTTCCACCACCTGGCCTCGGCGATCAGCCAGGAGCAGCGCGACGAGATGCTGGAACCGTTCCAGGGGGACTTCGCGCCGACCGCACGCCAGTTCGTGGCATCGATGTTCATCGAGAGCACCGATCCTGAGCTGCGCGACTGGGTCATGCACGACATCGCGGCCGCTCCGCCGAAGGTGGCCATCAGCGCCATGGAAGACATGCTGTCGCGACATGCCGACGGGGAAGCGGCGCGGCATTTCGAGGAGCTGACGATCCAGGTGGTGGCGATCAACGCCGACCTGTGGCCCACAGAGATCGAGGCCAACCGGCAACTGCAGCCCGAGTTCAGGGCCGTGATCATCGAAGAGTCCGACCACTTCCTGCACATGGCCAAGCCGGCGGCCTTCAACCGGGAGCTGGAACGGATGATCGGCACGCCACCCTGACGGCCAATGCCGACAGATATCACATCGAGCCGGCCGCGAACCCAAAGGCAAGATTTGGCGGGATAGGCTTACCAACGGGCCGGAGTGACTGTCGCAATAGCCGCAATCCGGCCTCGCGTGAGCGCTATTGCTACTGAATGGCAGCGGAGAAATGCTCATGCTAGTGTTTTCTGCCCAACCAACTTTGAGGTGGTTGCCAGGAGCTGACCCATTTAGGAATCAAATCAGCGGGCATGGGCCGAGCAATTATAAAGCCTTGCGCCAGGTCACACCCAAGGTCCAGGAGACACTCGCCCTGCACCTGAGTCTCGACACCTTCTGCAACCACTTCGCATCGAAATGCACTTGCCAAGCCGATAATTGCCTTCAACAT
>JAIVHL010000093.1 GCA_020201075.1 Halomonas sp.
GCCCAGGGTGTTGGCAAGCGGCCAGTGCGAGGTCAGCGTCTCGCCGGGGGTAATACCGTAGAGGCCCACCGGAGGGTGGCGCTCCCGGGTGTGGCCTGCCACTGCATCGTCCAAGCCGGTGCCCTCGGGTTCGATGGCCAGCAGGCGGGTCTCGCTGCGCCGGGTGGCCAGGCGCTCGGCCACCTCCGGGCGTTCGGCCAGCCAGTCGTCGATCACCGCGAACTGCTCCGCCGGTGGGCGCAGATAGAGGTCGGCCACCAGGCGCTGGTCGAGCCATTCCAGGAAGGTCAGGCGGAAGCCGCCCACCATGCTGCTTACCCCCAGATTGGCGGAGAGCGCGACCAGCAGTGCCATCATGGCCAGCGACAGCCGCGGCAGCTGCAGCTGCAGGTCGGCCAGGGCCCACTGGGCCAGGGGGCGACGCCTTGCCAGGTGGGTCAGGCCGGCCAGAGCGATGCCCAGCAGCGGCGGCAGCCACAGGGCGCTGGCCAGCAGCAGAGCGGCTACCAGGCCGAAGCCTGCCACCAGGCCTTCGCCCGGCGGCAGGCGGGACAGCCAGACCGCCAGCGCCAGGCCGACAAGCGCCGCCACGCCTCCCGCGACAGCCATCAATCCCAGTTGGCGCCGGAAACCTGCGCGCCAGGCCTGGGCCTGCCCCAGCCCCAGCACGCTGAGCCGCGCCGCACGCCACAGCACCCCGCTGCCGGCCAGCATCAGGCCGCCCAGCGTGACCGCCACGCCGCCGGCCCAGTAGTGCCAGGGCAGGTTCAGCTCGGCGCCCACCCCGGCACCGTAGAGGCTGCTCAGGGTGGCGGCCACGTCGGGCAGCAGCGCCCGGGCTAGCCAGACCCCGCCGGCGATGCCGGCCACCGCGCCGAGCACCCCGAGCAGCAGCAGCTCCAGCGCCAGGGCCGCCACCAGGGCGCGGCCGGAGACCCCCAAAGCGCGCAGGGTGCGCAGCATTCCCACGCGCTGTTCCAAGGCCAGGCCCAGCGCCGCCTGAACGATAAATAGCCCCACCACCAGCGCCAGCAGGGCCAGGGCGGTGAGGTTGAGATGGAAGCTCTCGGTGAGTTGGCCCGGCGACACCAGCACGTCGGCGCGGGTGAGCGTCAGCCCCGGGGGCGCCTCGTCAAGGGCCCCGGGGCGGGCGACCAGTCGCGAGATTTCCTCGCCGCTGCCGAGCAGCTCGGCCGCGGCGGCGATATCCATCACCAGGGTATTCGGCGGCAACGACGGGGCCAGCGTCAGCGGCGGCAGCGAACGCCCATCGGCCAGCCGTGGAGTGGCCCCCTGGGCGTCGCTCCTGCTCAGGCCCAAGGTGTCCAGGAGGTCCGGCGGCAGCTGGGTCTGCCAGGGGGGCGAGAGAAAGCCGGTGAGGTCGCCGGAGTTTGAGGTGGAAGAGCTGCCGGCGTTGGCGAACCCGCTGTCGCCGGGCAGGGTGAGCGGGTCGATGCCGATCACCGTCAGTCGGGTGCCATCCGGCGCCTCCAGGCTGCCCTCCAGCAGCGGCGAGACCGGCACCCCCGCCAGGCGCAGGGCCAGGAAGTCGTCGCGGGTCAGCGGCTCGCCGTCGCGGCGCTCCAGGCGGTCCAGGCCGGTGGAGAAGAGCGACTCGGCCCGAGCGTAGCTGTCCCGGGCCGACGTATTGATCGCCTGGACTCCGCTCCACAGGGCGCTCGCCACCCACAGGCCCAGCAGCAGCATCACCAGCTGACCGGGGTGGCGTCGGTAATGGGAGAGCAGGGTGATCAGGACCACGCGCATCAGGCACTTGCCTCCGCGGTGTCGCGCGGCGCAAGACGGCCGCGGGAGAGCACCAGGCAGCGGTCCAGGGGGGCGGCCACCTGGGGGCTGTGGGTCACCATCAACAGCGTGCAGCCGGCCTGGCGCACCAGGCCGAGCAGCAGCTCGAGTACCTCGCCGGCGGTGGTTTCGTCCAGATTGCCGGTGGGCTCATCGGCCAGCAGCAGCGCCGGTCGCGGCGCCAGGGCGCGGCCGATGGCCAGACGCTGCTGCTGACCGCCGGAGAGCTGCTCCGGGTAGCGTCGCTCCATTCCGGCCAGGCCCAGCCGGCGGATCAGCTCCGCCGACCAGTCCGGGTCCTCCACGCCGGCCAGCCGCGCCTGCAGGCGCAGGTTGTCGAACACCGACAGGCTCGGCACCAGGTGGAACTGCTGGAACACCAGCCCCACTGCCTCACGGCGCAGTCGGGCACGCTCGGGTTCGCGCAGCGACGAGATGGTCCGGCCGGCCAGGCGCACCTCGCCGGCATCGGGCAGGTCGAGCCCCGCAGCCAGGTGCAGCAGTGTCGACTTGCCGCTACCCGACTCGCCCATCAGCGCCAGGCTCTCGCCGGGAGCCAACGTCAGATCGATCCCGGCAAGCACCGTCAGCGGCCCCTGGGGCGTGGCATAGGCCTTGTGGACCTGGCGAAATTCCAGCATGGCGGATTTCCAAAGGGTGAGTGCTCAATAGTCCCATAAAAACGGCAGCGACAAAAAACGCCACCCGAAGGTGGCGTTGATCATGCAGCGGGGTCTTGGCTCAGTGCCTGTGACTCAGTGGCTGTGGCCATGATCGTCGTCGTCATGCCCATGATCGTCGTCTTCGTCTTCGTCATGCCCATGGTCGTCGTGGCCCGGCTGGGCAAGGGCGTCATGCAGGGTCTGCGCGTTGTGGCGCATCATGCCGAGATAGGTGCTGGCCTCACCCTCGCTGGCTAGGGCGTCGGCGAAGAGGGTGCCGGCAATGGGCAGGCCGGTCTCTTCGGCGAGCTGGTTGATGACCGCCGGGCTGGTCATGTTCTCGTTGAACAGTGCCTGGACGTTCTGCTCTCGGATCACGTCGATCAGCCGGGCCATGTTGGCGGCGCTGGGCTCTGCCTCGGTGGAGAGACCCACTGGCGACAGGAAGCGCAGGTCGTAGGCGCTGGCGAAGTAGCCGAAGGAGTCGTGGCCGGTGATTACGCTGCTTGCGGCGGGGATCTCGGTGAACAGCGCGCGGATATCGGCGTCGGTGGCGTCGATCTCGTTGATGTAGCGCTCGGCGTTGGTGCGGTAGGCCTCGGCGTTGTCCGGATCGGCCTCGATCAGGCCGTCGCGGATATTGGTGACATAGACCTTGCCCATGGCCAGGTTCTGCCAGCCGTGCGGGTCACTGTCGCCATGGTCATGGTCGTCATGGTCGTCGTGGTCGTCATGGTCGTCATGGTCGTCATGGTCGTCGTGGTCGTCGTGGTCGTCATGATCGTCATGAACCATCGCCACTCCCTCGATGCCATCCGTGGCGGTGACCAGTGGCCCCGCATAGTCGCTCGAGTCGATCAGGCGCTCCATCCAGCCCTCGAAGAGCAGGCCGTTGAACACCACCAGATCGGCGTCGGTCAGGGCGCGGGCGTCGCGGGGCGTAGGTGAATAGACGTGGGCGTCGCTGTCGGGGCCGACCAGGGAAGTGACCTCGAC
>JAIVHL010000224.1 GCA_020201075.1 Halomonas sp.
ACCTTCATCAAGGCTGCCACCTACGCGGACTTCCTGAATCCCGAATACCTGCGCTACTACTTTGCCGCCAAGCTCACCTCCAAGGTGGACGACCTGGACCTCAACCTCGAGGACTTCACCGCTCGGGTCAACAGTGATCTCGTCGGCAAGGTGGTCAACATCGCAAGCCGCTGCGCCGGCTTCGTCAAGAAGCTCGGCGACAGCAGGCTCTCGAGCCACTGCGCCGAGCCGGACATGGTGGCCCGCTTCATCGCTGCCGGCGACGAGATCGCCGAGCTGTATGAGACTCGCGAGTTCGGCCGCGCCATGCGTTACGTGATGGACCTGGCAGACGAGGCCAATACCTACATCGCCGACGCGGAGCCTTGGGTGCTGGCCAAGCAGCCGGGCCGCGAGCAGGAGGTGCTCGACATCTGCTCGGTGGGCCTCAACCTGTTCCGTATGCTGATGGTCTATCTGGCACCGGTGGTGCCGGCCATGGCCGAAAGCGCCCGGGAGTTCATGAAGCTCGACAGCCTCGACTGGCACAGCCGCCATGCGGTGCTGCTGAACCACGAGATCGCCAAGTTCAAGCCGCTGATGACCCGCGTGGAGCCGGAAAAGATCGATGCCATGATGGCGGCGTCCAAAGAGGACCTGGTGGAAGAACAGAAGCTCAAGGAAACCCCCAAGGGGCCCCTGGCCGAGATGCCCATCGCCGACGAGATCAGCTTCGACGACTTTATCAAGGTGGACCTGCGCATCGCGCGCATCGCCAAGGCCGAGTACGTCAAGGGGGCCGACAAGCTGCTCAAGCTGACCCTGGATATCGGCGGCGAGACCCGCACGGTGTTCTCGGGCATCCGCGCCGCCTACGCCCCCGAGGCGCTGGAGGGCCGCCTTACCGTGATGGTGGCCAACCTGGCGCCGCGCAAGATGCGCTTCGGCGTCTCCGAGGGCATGGTGCTCGCCTCGGCCAACGACGAAGGCATTTATTTGCTCTCGCCGGATACCGGCGCCGAGCCCGGCCAGCGGGTCACCTGAGGCCACCGTGAGCCGACGCGACCTGATCGAGGCCATCGACGCCCTGCTGCCGCAGACCCAGTGCGGCAAGTGCGGCTTCGATGGCTGCCTGCCCTACGCCCAGGCCATCGCCGAGGGCGAGCCGATCAACCGCTGCCCGCCCGGCGGCGATGCCACGCTCGAGCGACTCGCCGGGCTAACGGGCCAGCCGGTGCAGCCCCTGGCGGAGCCGTCCCAGCTGCCGCTGACCGCGGTGATCCGCGAAGCCGAATGTATCGGCTGCACCAAGTGCATCCAGGCCTGCCCGGTGGACGCCATCCTCGGCGCGGCCAAGCGCATGCATACGGTGATCGTCGACGAGTGCACCGGCTGCGAGCTCTGCGTGGCGCCCTGCCCGGTGGACTGCATCGACATGGTGCCTCATCCCGCCTGGCAGGCCGCAGAAAGCGAAGCTGACCGCGAAGCCTACCTGGAACGCCGTGCGGACCTGGGCCGCCGTCGTCATCGCGCCCGTCAGGCGCGCCTGGCCCGGCAGGCCAAGGAGAAACGCCTGGAGCGCCAGAAGCGGCTGATGCAGCAGCGTCGCCATGCGGGCAGCGAAGGGGGTGCTGGCTCGAACACCGGGGTCGGCCCCGGCCGACTGCGTCAGCGGCAGATGGCTGTCAACGCCGCCGAACAGGCCGTCAAGCGCGTGCGACAACAGCTTGAGAGCGCCCAGCGACGCCAAGACGCCCCGGCCGAAGCCACCGCCAGAGCCCAGCTGCCCGAAGCAGAGCAGCTGCTGGCCGATGCCCGAAGCGCGCTGGAAAACGGAACACCATGAACGCCCAGAAACGCTTCGAGATCTTCGCGCGGCTGCGCGAGCACACCCCCGAGCCCACCACCGAGCTGAACTGGGAGACCCCCTTCGAGCTACTCGCTGCCGTACTGCTCTCCGCCCAGGCCACCGACGTGGGCGTCAACAAGGCCACCGCCAGGCTCTTCCCGGTCGCCAATACGCCCCAGGCGATCATCGACCTGGGCCTGGACGCGCTCAAGGGACACATCAAGACCATCGGCCTCTACAACACCAAGGCCGAGAACCTGATGAAGACCTGCCACCTGCTGGTGGGCAACCACGCAGGCGAAGTGCCGCAGACCCGCGCGGCACTGGAGGCGCTGCCGGGCGTCGGCCGCAAGACCGCCAACGTCATCCTCAACACCGCCTTCGGCCAGCCCACCATCGCCGTGGACACCCATATCTTCCGGGTCTCCAACCGCACCGGTATCGCCAAGGGCAAGGACGTGGTCGAGGTCGAGCAGAAGCTGATCCGTCACGTGCCCAAGGAATTTCGCCAGGACGCCCACCACTGGCTGATTCTTCACGGCCGCTACACCTGCGTGGCACGCAAGCCGCGCTGCGGCAGCTGCGTGATAGAGGACCTCTGCGAATTCAAGGAGAAGACCGAGCTTTAGCCCAAAGGCGCTTTGCGCCGACCATGGAGCGCTGTTGATAATCACTACATTCCCGAGGAGAGGGCCTGCTGGGCTGCGCTGGCTTCGGCTGTGACGCCAGCGCCGCCCTGGCCCATCCGGCGCCTCGATCTGCTCGACACCGATTCAGGGGGAAGCCGCTGATGGAAACGCTGACGTTCCTGGTGAAGTCCCTGGCGCTGCCGCCGTTGATCAACGCCCTGCTGATTCTTGCCGGACTCGCCCTGGGCGCCCGGCGGCTGATCGGCGGCCTGTTCATCACTGTAGGGCTCGCCAGCCTGCTGCTACTGGCCACGCCCTGGGCCAGCCATGCCCTGCGCCAGGGGCTGGAACCGACCCCGCTGCCGGGGCCCGCCGCGCTGCGCGGCGCCCAGGCCATCGTGATCCTGGGCGGCGGGCGCGACTACATTGCCCCGGAGTTTGGCTGGGGCGACGCGCCCACCAATGCCACCTGGCGACGGCTAGCCTATGGCGCCCATCTGCACCGGGGCAGCGGGCTGCCATTCCTGGTCAGCGGCGGACGGGTTCACGACGAACACAGCGCCGAGGCTAGCCTGATGGCCGCGGCGCTGCGCGAGGTATTCGAGGTACCGGTACGCTGGCTGGAGGGAGAGAGCCGCAACACCGCGGAGAACGCCCGCTTCAGCGCCGCCATGCTGGCGGGGGCGAACATCGAGCGGGTGGCGCTGGTCTCCCAGGCCTGGCATCTGCCCCGCGCCAGCGCCGAGTTCGAGAGGGCTGGCCTGAAGGTGACCGCGGCGCCGACCGAGTTCGCCAGCGCCCCTCCGCCGGGGCTGCACGGCTGGATTCCCCGCGCCTACCATCTTCACCAGAGCACCCGCGCCCTGCACGAGTGGCTGGGACGCGGCTGGGCTTACCTGCTGGCGCGTGCCGGCAATCGACTATGAGCCACCACTGAGCAGGCGTCGATACGTCGGCAGGAGTGCCGGCCACTCCCATTCAGCCGTTGACGGTATCGGCGGGCACCAGAGGCAAACAGCCACGTTGAACGGCTTCCATTACCGCAAGCCCCTGGAATTCATGGTGGGCGGTGGAGACCACGATGTCACCCTCATCCAACTGGGCACGATAGTGGTCGCCCGGCTGAGGGCCCCAAACAACAAGATGGTGTGCCAGGCGCTGCCGGGCCTGCTCGAAGACCGGGGGCTGCTGTCGGAATCGCTGTCCCATCACGGCAAGTTCAAACTCGACGCCCTGATCGCTGAGCGATTCAAGCACCGCAAAGAAATCCTCGGGATTCTTGTCGTATTCCCAGCGATGGTTCCAGATGATGCGGCGGCCCGATCTCCCATTGCGGGAAGTCGAGGGCGGGGGATCGAGCGAAGGCAAGGGGTGGATAGGCACCGGTAGTATGTCTGCCCGCTCGCGCAGCGCCTCGAGTGGCTGCGCCGCGGGCAGGTTCTCCGGTAAGCCCTTGAGAAAACGCCGCGCGGCGTCGATAAAGCTGTCGCGGTTGAAGGCGCTATTGAAGACGACCTGGTCCGCCGCAAAGGCACTGTAGAGGTTGACCATGCGCGCCTCGCCCTGGTGACGCTGGTCTCCGGATTCTGGGTAGGCGAACTGGTTCTCGTGGAAGTAGACGATGCGCCTGGCGGCACCAAGGTGGGGGTAGAGGCCGACCAGGGTCGCCAGGTCCACCATCGAGGTGGCGAGCACCACATCATACTCCCGCGACAGGGCGTCATGCTCCTTCAGCATCCAGCTCAGGGGGTTGCCACGAATGCGCCAGCGAAAATGGCGCGGCGGGAGTTCCAGCAGCGTCCATTCGATATCGCTCAAATGATCGACCAGGCCATGCGCCCAATGACGATGGCTGACCGCCGTATAGGCCGACAGCAACAGCACTCGCATCAAAAACCCCTGTCCAGTTGGTTAAGTCGTTCTTTCATGGAAATCTCAGAACTCAATGGTCTTGCCGCATGCTCAGCAAGTCCATGACCTCGCGTGCATCAACCATCAACTTGCGTCTAAAGTCGAAGCGTTAGCTCGAACGTGACAGCGCTACGCCATAGGCTGATAGACTGTATGGACTCACAGCATCGACTCGAGGAAACGCGATGATCATAGGCGTGACCGGCGGCATCGCCTCTGGTAAATCCACCGTAGCCAGGGCCTTTGCAGGGCTTGGCGCGCCCTGGGTGGACGCCGACGATGTGGCCCGAGAGGTAGTCGAGCCCGGTGAGCCCGCGCTCGAGGAAATCGCCGCACGCTATTCTCGAACGCGGGTGCTCAACGTCGATGGCACCCTGAACCGACGGGCGCTGCGCGAGATCGTCTTCGCCGACCCTGCAGAGCGCCGCTGGCTGGAATCCGTCACCCACCCCCGCATCCGGGCGCGGCTGACCAAGCACCTGGCCAGGCTCGAGGCCACCGGCGCCCCCTACGTGCTGCTGGTCTCGCCGCTGCTGTTCGAATCCGGCCAGAGCGAAATGGCCGACCGGACGCTGGTGATCGACGTGCCCGAGGCGCTGCAGATCGAGCGCACCGCCGCCCGGGACGACGTCAACGAGGCCCAGGCCCGCGCCATCGTCGCCGCCCAGATGCTCCGCGCTGAACGC
>JAIVHL010000148.1 GCA_020201075.1 Halomonas sp.
CCCCGGGATGCCATCGATACCGGCGGCACGACGCGCGTTACCGGGCTAGGTGCTCGACTGTCGTTCAACCGCCTGATCAGCCGACTGGAGTTCGAAGAGTTCGACGCGCCGGATATGGCCCACCTCAATCTGCTGACCGCTTCGGTGCACTACCCGTTTTAACCGCGCCAATTGACGCGGCTAGTACTCCCACAGCAGATATTCGCGCAGCGCAGGCTGCGCTTTTACATCGTCCCCGTCCCTAACCCGTGCCTCGTCCCTACCCCGTATTGCGAAGCCCCGCGGCAATGCCCGCCATGGTCACCATCAGTGCCCGTGACAGATCGGCGCTGATGGCGCCATCCGCATCCCGGTTACGCTGCAGCAGCTCCGCCTGCAGGCCGTGCAGCGGGTCGATATAGGGATTACGCACGGCGATCGCCTGGCGAATCAGCGGGGTCTTCTCCAGCAGTTCCTCCTGCTCGAGGACCTGCAAGAGCACGTCGTTGAGGCGCCCGAAACGCTCGCGCAAACGCTCACCCAGCGACTTCAGGGCGGGTTCGTCCACCAGGCGGTGCTCGTAGTAGGCGGCGATACCCACATCGGCCTTGGCCAGCAGCATCTCCAACATGTCCAGATAGGTGCCGAAGAAGGGCCAGCTATGTCGCATTTCCTGCAGCACCGCAAGGCCACCCTCCTCCTCCAGGCGCCGCGAGAAGGCCTCGCCGCTGCCCAGCCAGGCGGGCAGCATCAGTCGGATCTGGGTCCAGGCGAAGATCCACGGGATCGCCCGCAGGGTCTCGACGCCGCCGTCCTGGCGGCGCTTGGTGGGCCGCGAGCCCAAGGGTAGGCGCCCCAGCGAGCCCTCTGGCGTCACCGCCCGGAAGTAAGGCACGAAGTCGGGGTCTTCGCGCACCACGCTGACGTAGGCACGATGGGCCACCTCGGCCAGGCGATCCATCTCCTCGCGCCAGCGGGGCTGGGGATCCGGCGGCGGCAGCAGGGTCGCTTCCAGCACCGCACAGGCGTAAATCTCCATGGAGCGCAGGGCGATCTCGGGCTGGCCGAACTTGAAGCGGATCATTTCGCCCTGTTCGGTCACTCTCAGGCTGCCGTTCACCGAGCCCGGCGGCTGAGAGAGAATCGCCGCGTGGGCCGGGCCGCCGCCACGGCCCACGGTGCCGCCGCGGCCGTGAAACAAAGTAAGGTCGACGCCTTTGGTCTCGCACACCTTCACCAGGGTTTCCTGGGCGCGATACTGCGCCCAGGCGGCGGCCAACTGGCCGGCATCCTTGGCGGAGTCGGAGTAGCCGATCATCACTTCCTGGCGATCCCCGGTCAGCGAGCGATAACCGGGCAGCGACAGCAGACGCTCGATGACGTCACCTGCGTGGTTGAGGTCGTCCAGGGTCTCGAACAGAGGCGCAATGGGCAGCTTGACCTCGCCCCCCACCTCCTTCATCAGCAGGGCCACGGCCAACACGTCGGAGGGCTGCCCCGCCATGGAGATGACGTAGGTGCCCAGGGCCTCGGCCTGCTCGCTGGCCACCACCCGGAAGGTATCAATCACCTCACGGGACTCCGTCGAGCACTCCCAGCGCCGCGGAATCAGCGGGCGCCGCGACGCCAACTCCTCGAGCAGAAAGGTCTGGCGCTGCTCTTCGCTCCAGTCGCGGTATCGGCCGAGCTCCAGGCCATGGGTGAGTTCCTCCATGACCTGTGCGTGGCGGCCCGCCTCCTGGCGGATGTCGAGCTTGGTCAGGGTCACACCGAACACCGCCACCCGACGCAGGGTGTCGAGTAGCGCCCCGTTGGCGATGGTGTCGAGGCCCACGTCGCAGAGCGAGCGGTAGCAGGTCAGCAGCGGCGCGAAGAGCTGGTCGCGGCTCTCGATCACCGGGCCTTCATCGAAGGGCTTGCCATCCAGACACGCCTTGGCCCAGTCGCGGGTCGTCTCCATTCGGCTCAGCAGTCGGCGCAGCAGTTCTCGGTAGGGCTCGGCGACATCTCCCACCTCGGCTTTCAGGGCGCTGTTGGCCTTCCACATGGAGAGCTCGGCCTTGAGTTTCTCAAGGTCGCGCACATAGAGATCGGCGGCCATCCAGCGCCCCAGCAGCAGCACTTCTCGGGTAACCCGCGAGGTGACGTTGGGGTTGCCGTCACGGTCGCCGCCCATCCAAGAGGCGAAGCGGATCGGTGCGGCGTCCAGCGGCAAACGCTCGCCGGCGGTCTCCAGCAGCAGGTTATCCAGATCACGATGGAAGTCGGGGACTGCCTGCCACAGCGAGTTCTCGATCACCGCAAAGCCCCATTTGGCCTCGTCCACCGGGGTCGGGCGCTCGTGGCGAATCTCGTCGGTATGCCAGGCCTGGCTGATCAGTTCCTCCAGGCGCCCCTTGGCCCGGATGCCGCGCTCGGGGTAGTCGCCGGAGGACTCGATGGCCGTGAGACAGTCGTCGATGGCGTCATACTTCTGAATCAGCGTGCGGCGAATGACCTCGGTGGGGTGGGCGGTAAGGACCAGCTCCACGCGCATTGAGGCCAGCGCCTCCACCAGCTTACGGGGCGTGTTGCCGGCCTGCCGGGCACGGGTCAGCAGTTCGCTGAGCACCGGCTGACTGCCGGGACGGTAGTCCTCCACGCGGCGGAAACGCGCGCGGTAGTGCTGCTCGGCGATGTTGGCCAGGTTGAGAAACTGATTGAAGGCGCGGGTCACCGGCAGCAGGTCGCGGTCGGGCAGACGGCGCAGGTAGTCGATCAGCTCGCGTTGGGCCTGGTCGTCGTTCTGGCGACCGCGCTTGGCGAAGCTGCGAATGGCCTCGATCTTGTCGACGAAGCCACCACCCAGGTCATCGGCGATGGTGCGCCCGAGGCTATCGCCCAGGATACGAACGTTGTCGCGCAGCGATTCGTGCAAGTCGTGGCTCATGGCCCAGAGTCTCCCGGTGGCTCTCCCGCCGTCGCGGGATGTACGAATAGGGTTGAAGGGTCGGCAGCAGCGCGCTCGATGGCCTTGGCGGCCTGCCAGTGACGCTCCATCAGGTCGAGGCCGGCCTGGTCGAGCGCCACGCCATCGGCGGCAAGAGCCGCCTCCAGATGGCGGAAGCGCCGCTCGAACTTGGCATTGGTGGCACGCAGGCAATGTTCGGGGTTGGCCTTGAGGGTGCGGGCCAGATTGGTCACCGCGAACAGCAGGTCGCCCACCTCCTCGGCGGCGTGCTCGCGATCGCCGGCGGCCAGCGCCTCCTCGACCTCTTCCAACTCCTCGCGGATCTTGGCGACCACGCCGCGCGCATCGGGCCAGTCGAAACCGACCCGGGCGGCGCGCTTGGAGAGTTTGGCAGCTCGGGAGAGCGCCGGCAGGGTCCGCGGGACGTCATCGAGAACCGACGCCGCCGCGCTGTCCTGCCACAGCGCTGCCTCGCCGCTGGCGCGCTCGGCCCGCTCCTCGGCCTTGAGGCTCTCCCAGCGGCTGTTGACGTTATCAAGCTCAGCCTGGGCCGATTCGATCTCTTCGGCCGTGACGCCCGGCGGACGCCGCGAGGCCAGGGTGCCGTTGGGAAACACGTGAGGGTGACGACGCAGCATCTTGGCGGTCAGCGCATGAATCACATCCTGAAAGTCGAAGCGCCCCTCCTCGGCACCGAACTGGGCGTAGTAGACCACTTGAAAGAGCAGGTCGCCCAGTTCCGCGGGCAGTTCATGCCAGGCGCGCCGCTCGATGGCGTCGGCCACCTCATAGGCCTCTTCCAGGGTGTGAGGCACGATAGAATCCCAGTCCTGCTTCAGATCCCAGGGGCAGCCTTGATCGGCGTCGCGCAGCACCGCCATCAGCGTCAGCAGGTCGTCAAGGTCATGGCGTGAGTTCATGAGGCCTTCCCCTTACCCTTGCTGCGCTTGCCCGGCTTGCCGCCGCTGCGCAGGCGCCGCACCTCGATGACGTTGGAGAGCTGTTGGATGCGCGAAAAGAGTCGCCCCAGGGTCTCCAGGCCGTCCACCTCCACGGTGATCGCCATGCGGGCAATGCCCTCGTCGGTATCGGTCAAGGTATTGACCGCCAGCACGTTGACCTTCTCGTTGCTGAGCACGCCGGTCACGTCGCGTAGCAGGCCCGAGCGGTCCCAGGCCTGGACCTCGATATCGACCGGATACTGGGTGCTGGCGCGTTCGCCCCATTCGACTTCGATAAGGCGCTGGGGCTCCTCCAGGCGCAGCTGCAGGATGTTGGGGCAGTCCTGGCGATGCACGGTGACCCCGCGCCCCTGGGTAATAAAGCCGACAATGGGCTCCCCCGGCACCGGATGGCAGCAGTTGGCCATGCTGGTCTTGAGGTTCCCCACGCCCAGCACGGTGATGTCGCTCTGGCCGGCCTTGCCCGGCGAGCGCTTGGGCTTGGCCAGCAGGCGGTCGAGCTGTTCCTGGTCATCGTGCTCGCCGAACAGCTGCTGAGCCTGGTGCAGCACCTGGCCGATGCGCAGGTCGCCGGCGCCCAGCGCAGCGTACATATCCTCGGGGCCCAGATAGTTGACCTTGCGTGCCAGGGCCTCGAGATCCATCCCCTCGAGGTCAAGGCGCTTCATCTCACGCTCGAATAGCGTGCGACCCTCCTCCAGGTTCTGGTCGCGGGCCTGGTGCTTGAACCAGGCCTGGATCTTGGCCCGGGCCCTGCTGGTGCGCACGAAACCGAGGCTCGGATTGAGCCAGTCGCGGCTCGGCCCGCCCTTGCTGGCGGTGAGGATCTCCACCTGCTGGCCGGTCTTGAGCTTGTAGGTGAGCGGTACGATGCGTCCGTTGACCTTGGCGCCGCGGCAGCGATGGCCTACCTCGGTATGCACCCGGTAGGCGAAGTCGATGGGCGTGGCCACCCGGGGCAAGTCGATGACATGGCCATCGGGAGTGAAGACATAGATGCGATCCGGGGCCACGTCGCTGCTCAGACCCTCGCTGAGGTTGCCGATGTCGCCGACCTCATCCTGCCACTCGAGCACCTGGCGCAGCCAGGCGATCTTCTCCTCGTAGCTGGCGCTCTTGGCCTTGGTGTCATGGCCCTTGTAGCGCCAGTGGGCACAGACGCCGAGTTCGGCCTCGTCATGCATGGCGAAGGTACGGATCTGGATCTCCAGCACCTTGCTTGCGGGACCAAACACCGCGGTGTGCAGCGACTGGTAGCCATTCTTCTTGGGGTTGGCGATATAATCGTCGAACTCGTTGGGCACGTGGTGCCAGCGAGAGTGCACCAGCCCCAGCACGGTGTAGCAGTCGGCGACTTCGGGCACCAGGATGCGCACCGCGCGAATGTCGTGCACCTGGTAGAAGTCGATGTGCTTGCGCTTCATCTTCCGCCAGATGGAATAGATGTGCTTGGCGCGGCCATCGACGTCGTAACGAAGAATGCCCTGGGTCTCCAGCATGCCCTTGAGGACACTGACCACCTCGGCGATATAGCGGTCTCGGGAGAGACGCTTCTCGGCCAGTTGGCCGGCGATGGCCTTGTAGTCGTCCTCGTGGAGATAGCGAAAGGAGAGATCTTCCAACTCCCACTTGAGATGGCCGATACCCAGCCGGTGGGCCAGCGGCGCGTAGATATCGAACACCTCCCGGGCCACCCGCAGCTGCTTCTCGCGGGGGGCGTCCTTGACCTGGCGCAGGGCGCAGGTGCGCTCAGCGATCTTGATCAGCGCCACGCGCACGTCATCGATCATGGTTACCAGCATCTTGCGCAGGTTGTCCTGCTGATCGTGCTGCCCCATCTCGTGGCTGGGCGTCTGAGAGGCGCTGATCGCCGCCATGTGCAACACGCCGTCAATCAGTGAGGCAACCTCGCGGCCGAACTGCTTGGCGATCGCCTCCATACCGACCAGCCCCTCACGCACGGCGCGGTAAAGCACCGCGGCCTCCAGGGTGGCCTGGTCAAGCCGCAGCTCGCCGAGGATATCGGCCATCTCCAGGCCCATACGAAAACTGGAGCCATCGGCCAGCCAGCGGCGATGGGGCTTGTCGGCATCGAGCTCCAGGCGCTCTGCCAGCAGGCAGGCGTCGCGTAGCTCCGCCGGGTCGCTCAGTTTGACGTCGTCCTGCAGCCGCTCGACCCAGCGCTCGATATCGACGCGCCCGGTCTCGGTGAGAGGCTGGTCCTCACGGACTTTAACCATCGGGTGTTGCTCCTTGCCGCCGCTGTTCTTTCCGCGGGTGCTCGAACAGCAGCATCGATTCCAGGTGTGAGGTATGCACGAACATATCGGCTACGGCGAGTCGCGTTAGCCGATAACCCCCATGCACAAGGCGTGCCGCATCCCGCGCCAGAGTAGCCGGATCGCAGGAGACATACAGCACCCTGGGCACCGGCGATGCTGCCAGCGCCGAGCAGACGGCATCGGCGCCATCGCGAGGCGGGTCGAGCAGCAGGGTGTCCGGCGCGATCTCGGCCAGCAGAGCCTTCACCACCTCGGCATCGTTCAGATCCCCCTGCCGGGCCGTCACCGTCAGCTGGCGCTCTCGTGAATTGCCGCGGGCATTGTCGGCCAGACGGGTGATCATGGTCGGGCTGCCCTCCACCGCCGTCACCTTTGCCCCGGCGGACGCCAGCGGCAGGCTGAAGTTGCCCACCCCTGCGAACAGGTCCAGCAGCACTGCGCCTTCCAGGCCCTCGAGCCAGGACAAGGCGGTGGCCACCATCTGCCGATTGACCTCGGCATTGGCCTGCAGAAAATCCCCCGGGGCGAAGCCCAGCGTCAACTCCGCGTCGGCGCCCGATGCGCCAGGGGCCGATGGCACTCGAACGCTCAGCGCCGGCGTCGGGGTCAGCCACTCGAGCTTCGGCGACTCGCGCCCCGCCAGCCAGGCCAGGTGCAGCCGGTGCTGGGCGGCAAAGGCCAGCCAGCTTGTGCGATCGCCGGCGTGCTCCTTGAGTTGGCGCACCAGCAATACCGCGCCCTGATCGCTGTCGAGCAGTTCCAGGTGTCCCACCTGCCGCGGCGCGTCGAGGGATGCCACCTGACGGTGCAGCGGCACCAGCAGGTCATCGAGCGTCGGCACCAGAATGGTACAGCGCTCGATATCCACCAGGCGATGGCTGTGGTGAGCCCGAAAGCCGAGATGGACCTGACCCTCTGCGCCCACCTTGACCCCCAGCCGGGCGCGACGACGATAGCCGTGGTCGGCCCCGGTCAGCAGCTGCGGCTCGTCGGGCGTATCGACGCCCTGGCGGGCCAGCAGATCAGTCAATACCGCCAGCTTGTGGCGGCGCTGGGCGGGCACGGCCAGGTGCTGAAGGTCGCACCCCCCGCAGCGGCCGTAGTGGGCGCAGGGCGGTGTCACTCGCTCGGGGGAGGCCTCGAGAAGCTCGCGGACGTGGGCCTCGTCGAAACGCTTGCGGGTAAGATGCACCGCCGCATCGACCCGCTCCCCGGGCAGCGCGCCCTCAACGAACAGCGTCTTGCCGGCGGCGTCATGCGCCAGGCCACGGCCATCGTGGGCCAGGCGCTCGATGACGACACCCCGCGGCTCGTCGTCACGGGTATCATCGTCACGAGTGTCAGGCTCGCCAGAAGCCACTGGTGTACCCTGGGGCTGACCTCTCTGCAGCCCGGACACGCCCGAACGTTCGCGGCGCGGTCGCCGCTTGCCCAGCATTGCCATCTCAAGCCTCCGGGGCGAACAGGCCGGTGGAAAGATAGCGGTCGCCGCGGTCACAGACGATAAACGCGATCACCGCGTTCTCGACCTCCTCGGCTACGCGCAGGGCACCGGCCAGGCACCCGCCCGACGAGACCCCGGCGAGAATACCCTCCTCGCGAGCCAGCCGCCGCATGTGCTCCTCAGCCTCGCGCTGACCAATGTCGATTACCCGATCGACCCGGCTCGCATCGAAGATGCTGGGCAGGTATTCCGGCGGCCAGCGGCGAATGCCGGCGATGCTGGCACCGTCCTCGGGTTGCAAGCCGACGATTTGCACCTCGGGGTTCCGCTCCTTGAGCGCTTTTGAGACCCCCATGATGGTGCCAGTGGTGCCCATGGAGCTGATGAAGTGAGTCACCCGGCCGGCGGTCTGCTCCCAGATCTCGGGACCAGTGCCCTGGTAGTGGGCCAGCGGATTATCGGGGTTGGCGAACTGATCCAGGCGCTTGCCCTCGCCGCGGGCCAGCATGGCCTCGGCCACGTCACGGGCCTCCTCCATACCGCCCTCCTTACCGACGGTAATCAATTCGGCGCCGAAGGCGGCCATGGCCTGCTTGCGCTCCTCGGAGGCGTTTTCAGGCATGATCAGCACCATGCGGTAGCCTCTGATGGCCGCCGCCATGGCCAGGGCAATACCGGTATTGCCCGAGGTCGCCTCCACCAGGGTGTCGCCGGGGGTGATCTCGCCACGCGCCTCGGCCTGCACGAGCATGGAGAGAGCCGGGCGATCTTTCACCGAACCGGCAGGATTATTGCCCTCCAGCTTGGCCAGCAGGACGTTATTGCGGCCGGCGTTGATGCGCTTGAGGCGAACCAACGGCGTGTTGCCGACGACATCCTCGAGGGTGGGAAAATGCATGCAACCTTCCTTGTGGAAACGGGTTTTCTTTCATTATATCCCTGCCACCGCGGGGTGGACAGGCATGCCCATCTGCTGTGGCATACTGGGGGCTACCACTTGCAAAGAGCCCGCCGATGTCCTTGAAGTTCCGCCTGCTGCTGACCGGCCTGATAGTGCCCTGGCTGCTGATGCTGCTGCTCGCTGCGACAACCCTGTTGCTGCACCGCTCGCACCACGCCGAACAGATTCAGGCCCGCTTGGAACAGGCCCTCGACCTGCTGACGCCCCTGCTCAGCGATGCCGACGACGCTGACCAGCGGGAGGCTGCGGCGGCACGCCTGCTGGCGCTCGATGAGGTCCGCGCCCTGGGTATCATCGATGCCCGGGGCGAGATATTGCTGCAGATGGGCCGGCTTCGCTCGCCCCCCGCTGTCCCCAACAGCGAAGGTCGGCAACTCGATCAACAAGGCGCCGAGTGGCGGCTGCAGGCGCCACTGCCCGACGCCGAATCGGCCTGGCTGGTACTCGACGTCGACGCCAGCCACCTGCTGCTGGACCACTACCGCCAGATCGGCCTCACCGCGCTGCTGCTGGCGGTTGCCTTGCTGGTGCTGGGCGGCTTGACCTTCAACGCCTATCGTCGCCTGCACCCCCCGCTGTGCGCCGTGGACGAGGCCCTCTCCCGGCTAGCCAGAAGCGAGAGTCCTCCCGACCTGACTCCCTCCCCGGGCGAGCTTGCCGGCCTGACCGAGCGGGTCAACGCTCTGAGCGAGCATCTGGTCCAGGGCCGACTGGAGACGCAGCGCCAGATCGAGCAGGCCACCGCTGAGCTCGAGGAGTCCATGGAGACCATCGAGGTCCAGAACATCGAACTGGACATTTCCCACCGCCGCGCCGTGGAGGCCAATCGCGTCAAATCGGAATTCCTGGCCAACATGAGCCACGAGATCCGCACCCCGCTGAATGGCATCATCGGCTTCTGCCGTCTGCTCGACCGCTCGCGACTGGAGCCGCGCCAGCGAGAATGGCTCGAACACGTCCAGCGCGCCTCCGGCAGCCTGTTGATGCTGGTCAATGACGTCCTCGATTTCTCCAAGCTCGAAGCCGGACACCTGGAGCTAGAGCATCTGCCGCTGGACATGGTCGCCCTGGTGGACGAGGTACTCGGCCTGCAGGCGCCGCTGGCCCACCAGAAAGAACTGCAGCTGCTGGGCCTGGTGTATGACGACGTGCCCAGCGTGCTCAATGGCGATCCGATGCGCATCCAGCAGGTCCTGACCAATCTGGTACACAACGCGGTGAAGTTCACCCGGCAGGGCGACGTGGTTGTTCGGGTCATGATGGAGCAGGCCGACCCCGGCAATGTCACGCTGCGAATCAGCGTCACCGACACCGGCATCGGCCTCACCCCGGAGCGTCAGCGTCTTCTCTTCCGGGCTTACCAGCAGACCGAACCCAGCCACGCCCGGGAGTTTGGAGGCACCGGATTGGGCCTCACCATCTGCCGCCAGCTGGTAGAGCAGATGCGCGGGGAGATTGACGTAGAGAGCGTGCCCGGCCAGGGCACCACCTTCTCCTTCACCCTCCAGATGGAAGGTAACGAAGCAAGCGAGCGGCCACCCGAGCTGCGCCTCGATGGGCAAACGGTGCTGATCGAGGAGCCTCACCCCGCCACTCGCCGTGCCCTTCGCCATCTCTTCACGCGCTGGGGCACCCGGCCAGTGGACGCTGCCGCCCCCCCTCCCCAGAACGGACCACCGGCCCTGCTGGTCGCCAGCCTACCGCACACCCCTCTCACCGCGGACGAGGTGGGGGTCTGGCAGCGCCGCCTGGCCGAGCTGGGCTGCCCGGCTCTGCTGCTGGCCAATGCCAACCCCCTCGACCTGCCCAGCCTACCGCTGCCCCACGGCGGCGAGATCCTCGCCAAGCCGGTGGCCCGGGCGACTCTCGTCGCCGCCGTGGCGAAGGTCCTGGGCCAGCGAGAATGCCCGTCAGCGGCGGATCAGGCGACGGCGGCGCCTCGCCCCCTGCGCCTGCTGGCAGTGGACGACACCGAATCGAACCGCCTGCTGCTGCGCGAACTGATCGCCGGCCCCGGCGTTGAGGTCAGCCTGGCCGCCAGCGGTGAGGAGGCCCTGGCGCTGGCACGAGAGCAAGCGTTCGATCTGGTGCTGATGGATATTCGCATGCCCGGCATGGACGGCGTTGAGACCACCCGAGCGCTGCGACGCCTGGGCGGCAGCTGGCGCGACACGCCGGTGGTGGCGGTGACGGCCCACGTACTTGAGGAAGATCGCCGCCGTCTGCTGGAGAGCGGACTCAATGATGTGCTGGTAAAACCGGTGGATACCGACCAGTTGAACAACGCGCTGCATCGTCATCTGGGCGTGGCGCTGCCGTCGGCGGAGACCGCCTCAGCCGACGACGACGCCGAACTGCCCACCGTGGACCTGGAACTCGGAACACGATTGGCGGGCGGAAAAGCCTCGCTGGCCAGAGAACTGCTGGAACGCCTCGCGGCCGGGCTGGAGGAGAACGAAGCCGCTCTGCGTCACGCCCTGGCGGAGGGCGACGACGAGGCGCTGCTGGATGGCATTCATTCCCTCAACGGCGCCTGCCGCTACTGCGGGGTGCCGCGGCTGGGGCTGATCGCCGAATCCCTGGAGACCCGGCTGCGTACCCGCGGCCGAGAGGCGGTGACGCCGCTGATGGATGACCTCTTCGCCGCCATGGCGGACCTGCGTGCCTGGGCAAAGCCGGACACGCAGACAACGCGCACTTAGCCTTCCAGGACCACGAAGGCCACTGCCAGGGACGTCTCATCGCTGATCGACAGGTGGATCGAACGCACACCGGCGGCTATCGCCAGTTCGTGAGCCTTGCCCGACAGCAGCAGCGATGGCCGACCGAGAACATCGTTGGTGACTTGAACCTCTGTCCAGCGCATGCCCAGCCGCAGGCCGGTACCCAGCGCCTTGACGAAGGCCTCCTTGGCGGCGAAACGCTTGGCCATGAAGGCGGCTGGAGCCGGATGGCCGCGCAGGCGCTCGCGCTCCAATTCGCCCAGCAGGCGCAGCGCCAGACGTTCGCAGCCGCTTCATCTCGGCTACCGCCTCCTTGAGCCCCACGAAAACCGCCCGGGCGATGATCGCATGGCCGATATTGAGCTCATGCAGGCCGGGAATGGCGGCGATGGCCTCGACGTTGTGATAGTTCAGCCCGTGGCCGGCGTTGACGGTGAGTCCGAGCTCCAGCGCCATCTCGGTGGCGGCACTGATCCGCGCGTGTTCGTGGACGGCCAACGGCCCGGTGGCTTCGGCATAGGCGCCGGTATGCAGCTCGATCACCGGGGCGCCGGCCTGGGCTGCGGCCTCGATCTGTGAAGGTTCGGGGTCGATGAAGAGCGACACCTCGCAGCCCGCTTCGGCCAGGCGCTCACAGGCGGCATGAATGGCCACGAAGCCTCCCACCACGTCCAGGCCACCTTCGGTGGTCAACTCCTCGCGCTTCTCGGGGACCAGGCAGACGTGGGGCGGGCGCAGCTCCTCGGCCAGGCGGATCATCTCCTCGGTGACCGCCATCTCGAAGTTCATGCGGGTATTGAGCACCTCGACCAGCAGGCGCACGTCGCGCTCCTGTATGTGCCGACGATCCTCGCGCAGATGCACGGTGATACCGTCAGCGCCGGCCTCTTCGGCGAGCAGCGCCGCCTGGACAGGATCCGGGTAGCGGGTACCACGGGCCTGACGCAGGGTGGCGATATGATCGATATTGACGCCGAGCAGGATACGAGGGGGGTGCATAGGGGACTCCGTGGGGTCAGGATATCAGGAGGAAGCAGGCTGCAGAGCCGTGATCTCGGGGCTGACCCGACGACAGGTCTACGAGGAGGCGCTGTGAACCCATCCTTGGGCGCTACCGATGCCATCCCTGGCATAGGACCTCCTCTACGACCTGTCCCCGGTGCCCCTCTCAGTCTTCGCGAAAAATACAAAGACATCAGTGTGAACCGGCACGTCGGCGCTCGGCAAGCTGGCGCATCGGTAAGCAGCTCGTTGGCATAGAGCCCGCACAGCAGCCCCTCGCCGGCCAGAAGCGCCGTGCCCCCCCGGCTTTCCATCAGCCGCAGGCGCTTGAGCTCCCCCTCGCCGACCCAGGTAATATGCAGCGGTGAGAAGGGCTGCAGCCGCCCGCGAGAGCGTGAGCCGGGGCGCTGCACGCCCTGGGCCACCGCCCTCACCCGACCATGGTTGAGCGTCAGCAGTTCGACCAAGGCGCTGGTCTCGCGATAGGGGCGCTTGTGCAGCAGGAAGGCGGGCTCAGGAGTCATTCAGTCGAGGTTGTAGCCCAGGCTCTTCAGGGCGCGCTCGTCATCGGACCAGCCGCTTTTCACCTTGACCCAGAGATTCAGCATCACCTTGGCATCCAGGGCGCGCTCCATGTCCAGGCGCGCCTCGCGGCCGATACTCTTGATGCGGTCGCCGTTCTCGCCGATCAGGATCTTCTTCTGGCCCTGTCGCTCCACCAGGATCAGGGCGCTGATATGCACCACCCTGCCCTCGTCGCGGAACTCCTCGATCTCCACGGTCATCTGGTAGGGAAGTTCATCGCCGAGCTGACGCGTGACCTTCTCGCGCACCAGTTCTGCGGCCAGGAAGCGCTGGCTCTTGTCGGTGACCTGGTCTTCCGGAAAGAAGTGCACGCTCTCGGGCAGGTGCTTGGACACTTCGGCCTCCAGCTCCGGCACGTTGGTGCCGTGCTTGGCGGAGATTGGCACGATGGCGGCGAACTCGCGGCGAGCGCCGACCTCCTCCAGCCAAGGCAGCAGGGTCGCCTTGTCCTGCAAGCGGTCGACCTTGTTGACCGCCAGAATTACCGGCGCCGTCACGTGCTCCAGGCGCTGCAGAACGATCTGGTCCTCTTCGCTCCAGCGGGTGCGGTCGATGATGAACACCACGCAGTCCACGTCGCGCAGGGCCTGGGTCGCCGCCTGGTTCATGAAGCGGTTGATCGCCTTGTTACGATCCTTGGCCATGATGTGCATGCCGGGGGTATCGACGTAGATGAACTGCGTCTCCCCCTCGGTCTTGATGCCACGCACCTGGTGGCGCGTGGTCTGGGGACGCCGCGAGGTAATGGAAATCTTCTGGCCGAGGATACGGTTCATCAACGTCGACTTGCCGACATTGGGACGACCGACAATGGCCACGAAGCCGCAGGTCTGGGTCATGGTCGTGCTCCCTGTGCGTTGGCCCTGACGGGTTCAAGCAGGGCCAGGGCCTTCTCGGCGGCCTGCTGCTCGGCGTGACGCCGGCTGGCGCCCTCACCGGTAGTGTGTGGGTCGAGCATTTCCACGTGGCAATCCACGGTGAAGGTCTGGGAGTGGGCCTCACCCTCCACGTTGACCACCTCATAGCGGGGCAGCGGAAGCTGGCGCGACTGCAGGAACTCCTGCAGGCGGGTCTTGGGATCCTTCTGGGTGTCCTGCAGGCTGGTGCTTTCCAGCCGTACCGCGTACCAGGACAGCACGCGAACGCGCACCGCTTCCATGCCGGCATCCAGGTAGATGGCGCCGATCACCGCCTCCACCGCATCGGCAAGGATCGACTCGCGGCGATGCCCGCCGCTCTTCATCTCGCCGGAACCCAGCCTCAGGTGCTCACCGAATTCCATCTCGCGGGCCAGCTCGGCCAGGGTCTGGCCCTTGACCAGTCGCGCCCGCAGGCGGGAGAGCTGGCCTTCCCGAGCGTCGGGAAAGCGCCGGAAAAGCGCCTCGGCGATCACGAAATTGACGATGGAGTCGCCGAGAAACTCGAGCCGTTCGTTGTTCTGCCCGCCGACGCTGCGATGGGTCATGGCCAGTTCCAGCAGGGCGGGGTCCCCGAAGTCATGGCCGAGGCGACGGCTGAAGGCGTTGAGGGAGTTGCTCACGGATATCCTGTTATCTGATGTCTTGTCGGCACTGATGTGGCGCTCACTGAATGCGACGCACGCTGGTGAAGCTTGGCAGGCCGCCATTCCAGCGCATCCACACCGCGAAGGCGCGGCCGACGATGTTCTCCTCCGGCACGAAGCCCCAGTAGCGGCTGTCGTTGGAGTGGTCACGGTTATCACCCATGGTGAAATAGTGCCCCTCAGGGACCACCACCTCACGCATCTGCGGACCCGGGTCCCGAGGATTATTGTAGATCCGGTGTTCGAGCTCGCCCAGCTGCTCGGCCAGCAGCAGCTCATTGGGTGCGCCGACAGGGCCCTGCTCCAGCAGCCGCTTGGGTACCGGCTCGCCATTGACGTAGAGCTGCTTGCTCTCGTAGCGCAGGGTGTCGCCGGGCAGGCCCACCACCCGCTTGATGAAGTTCACCGCGGGCTCGTTGGGGAAGCGGAACACCATGACGTCGCCGCGCTCCGGCTCGTTGAATTCGACGATGCGGGTGTGCACCACTGGCAGTCGCAGGCCGTAAGTAAACTTGTTGACCAGGATAAAGTCGCCTACCTCAAGGGTCGGACGCATCGACCCCGACGGGATCTGGAAGGGCTCCACCAAGAAGCTGCGCAGCACCAGCACCACCAGCAGCACCGGAAAGAAGGAGCGCGAGTAGTCCACCGGCCAGGGCTCCTTGAGCACCTTCTCGCGGGCGACGGGGTCGAGCCCTTCGGTGGTGCCGGCCTCGGCGTTGGCAGCGGCGCGGCGGCGAGCGGGGCGCCACCAGATGAGGTCCAGCAGCCAGATAAAGCCGGTGAAGGCAACGGCCACCACCAGCAGTAGGGAGAAGTCCATGGGGTTATGTGTTCCTAGCGTTTGAAATCAGTCGTTGACCCTGAGTACCGCAAGGAAGGCATCCTGGGGAATCTCCACCCGGCCGACCTGCTTCATGCGTTTCTTGCCCGCCTTCTGTTTCTCCAGCAGCTTCTTCTTGCGGCTTACATCGCCGCCGTAGCACTTGGCGGTCACGTTCTTGCGCAGCGCCTTGACGGTGGAGCGCGCCACCACCTGGCCGCCGATGGCCGCCTGGATAGCCACGTCGAACATCTGGCGCGGAATCAGCTCCTTCATCTTCTCGACCAGCAGCCGACCACGCCCATGGGCGTGGTCGCGGTGGATAATCACCGCCAGGGCGTCGACCTTCTCGCCGTTGATCAGCACGTCGAGGCGAGACAGCTTGGCCGCCTGGAAGCGCTCGAAACCGTAATCCAGCGAGGCATACCCCTTGGAGATCGACTTCAGGCGGTCGAAGAAGTCCATCACCACCTCGGACATCGGCAGCTCGTAGACCAGCTGGATCTGGCTGCCGAGGAACTGCATATCCTTCTGGGTGCCGCGACGGTTCTCGCACTCGGTGATCACATTGCCGACGAACTCCTGGGGCACAAGAATGCTGGCCCGCACGATCGGCTCGCGCATCTCCTCCACGTCCGCCATGTCGGGCAGCTTGGAGGGGTTGGAAACGTAGGTGATCTCGTCATTCTTGAGCGCCAGTTCATAGACCACCGTCGGCGCCGTGGTCAGCAGATCCAGGTTGTACTCGCGCTCAAGACGCTCCTGAACGATCTCCATGTGCAGGGTGCCGAGAAAGCCGACCCGGAAACCGAAGCCCAGGGCGTCGGAGTTTTCCGGCTCGTAGGCCAGGGAGGCGTCGTTGAGCGCCAGCTTCTCCAAGGCGTCGCGGAAGTCCTCGTAGTCGTCGGCGCTGACCGGGAACATGCCGGCGTAGACCTGGGGCTTGACCTTCTTGAAGCCCGGCAGACGTTCAACGTTCGGCGTCTTGGCGTGGGTGATGGTGTCCCCCACCGGCGCGCCCTGAATCTCCTTGATGCCGGCCACGATGAAGCCCACTTCGCCGGCACGCAGCACGCCGGTCTCCTTGCGCGTCGGCGTGAAGATGCCCACTTCGTTGGCGCCCCAGTCGCGGCCGGTAGACTTGAGACGGATCTTCTCGCCCTTCTTCAGGGTGCCTTCGAAGATGCGCACCAGGGAGACCACGCCCAGATAGTTATCGAACCAGGAATCGATGATCAGCGCCTGCAGCGGCCCATCGGGGTCGCCCTGGGGCGGCGGAATATCACGCACCAGCCGCTCGAGCAGAGCATCGATGCCCTGGCCGCTCTTGGCGGAGACCTGGCAGGCATCGGTGGCATCGAGGCCGATGATCTCCTCGATCTCGTGGGCCACCTTGTCCGGATCGGCCTGGGGCAGGTCCATCTTGTTGAGCACCGGCAGCACCTCGAGCCCCTGCTCGATGGCGGTGTAGCAGTTGGCTACCGACTGGGCCTCGACGCCCTGGGCGGCATCCACCACCAGCAGCGCACCCTCGCAGGCATACAGCGAACGCGAGACCTCGTAAGAGAAGTCCACGTGGCCGGGGGTGTCGATGAAGTTGAGCTGGTAGGTGTTGCCGTCCTGGGCGTGGTAGTCCAGGGTCACAGACTGGGCCTTGATGGTGATTCCGCGCTCGCGCTCGAGGTCCATGGAATCGAGCACCTGCTCCTTCTGTTCGCGCTCGGACAGC
>JAIVHL010000149.1 GCA_020201075.1 Halomonas sp.
GTGGAGCGTCTCGCTGTGCTGTTGGGGCGGGGCGTACCGTGTTGCGGTGGTAGCGACTCCGTCTCCTCAGCGCCCTGCGAGGAAGGCGTATTCTACCGATTTGCGTCAGCGTGTCAAGCGGTGATGGGCGATGATCTGCCATCTCCTCCTGCTTGCCGCCGCATCCTGCCAGGGCAGCGATGACCGCGAATCGTGTGGGACTCAGTTTACCGACTCCGCCGTGAGTGTCAAGCGTGAAGCCTTTCAATCATTCCGAAAAACCCCAAGTAGAACAATCACTTTCCCCACTTGCCACCGCCAGTAACGTTGCCCGTTGCCGGCAGCGGATGCGTACTTTACGGTGTTCCCCGCCACCCCGCAAGAGCTCCTGATAAAAAAGTGTCAGATCCATGACAGACAGGCGTAACGTCGGTGACAGAGCATCCGCAGGGACAGGCCATCACTCCACTACTTGAGGGTTACCCTGGCATAGCGCTTCTTGCCGGCCTGGATGACATAGCACGAACCGGTGGCCAGCATATGATCGCGCTCAACCACCTCCCCATCAACCTTGACCCTGCCGTTACTGAGCATGTCCTTGGCCTGGGCGCTGTTATTGGCGAGGCCAGAGCGATTCAGCACCGCCGCAACCGGCGCTTGCTCACTGCCCTCGAAGTCCAGCTCCACCTCGGGCAGGTCTTCAGGCAGCTCTCCCTCTGCCAAACGGTTGCCAGCGGAGCGATGAGCATTGGCCGCTGCTTCCTCGTCGTGATAGCGCCCGATCAATTCACGAGCCAGGAGCATCTTGACATCGCGAGGGTTGGCACCGGCCTCGACATCAGCCTTGAGCGCCTCAATCTCTTCATTGGTCTTGAGCGATAGCAGCTCGAAGTAGCGCCATATCAGGCTATCCGGCATGGAGACCAGCTTGTTGAACATTGCACCCGGCGCTTCGTCTACGCCCACATAGTTGCCCAGCGACTTGGACATCTTCTGCACGCCGTCCAACCCCTCGAGCAGAGGCATGGTGATCACCACCTGAGGTGGCATGCCATAGTGCTTCTGCACCTCACGACCCATCAGCAGGTTGAACTTCTGATCGGTACCGCCCATCTCGACGTCGGCCTCCAGTGCCACGGAGTCATAACCCTGTACCAGCGGATAGAGGAACTCGTGAATGGAGATCGGCTGGCCAGCCTTGTAGCGTTTGTCGAAATCATCGCGCTCGAGCATTCGCGCCACGGTACTTTGAGCCGCCAGCTCGATCATCTTGGCTGCGGACAGCTCGGCGAACCATTCGGAGTTGAAGCGTACCTCAGTCTTCTCGGGATCGAGGATTTTGAACACCTGCTCCTTATAGGTCTCAGCGTTGACGCGAACCTCCTCTTCGGAAACTGACGCATCTTGGTCAGCAACACGCTGTGGCCCAGGTGCAAATCAGGAGCGGTGGGATCGAAGCCTGCTTTGATTCGGAGCTTGCGCCCGGACTCCAGCTTCTTGATCAGCTCATCTTCCAGCAGGATTTCCTGAGTGCCTCGCTTTAGCAGCGCAAGCGCGCTCGCTACGTCGCTCATCGTCCCCTACTCCATGTGTCCAGTTGCCGGGCCCCTGCAGGGACCATCGAATGGGTCAGAATGTTAGCATGAGACGGCGTCTTGCGGTGACGCCCAACGACCCGAGAGAGTGACATGCCCTTCTATATTGGCTTGATGTCCGGCACCAGTCTGGATGGCATTGATGCCGCCCTGGTGGAGATCGACGATACTCCATCCGGCAACCGGCCACGCCTGATGGGCACCCATGCCGAACCGATGCCCTCACTTCTGCGCAAGCAACTCTGGAAGCTATGCCACGCTAGAAAGACGACCTTTGCCGAGTTAGCCGAGGCCGAAGATGCTTTCTGCCGGCTGCAGGCGGAGGCCGTCAAGGCACTGCTATTGCGCTCCCGCACGCCACCGGAGGTGGTGGTCGCCATCGGCAGCCACGGTCAGACTATCGAGCATGCTCCGCGGGGGCATGCCGGCGGCCCTGCCTATACCCTTCAGCTCGATAACCCGAGCCTGCTGGCTGAGCTTACCGGCCTCACCGTGGTGGCCGACTTCCGCCGCCGCGACCTGGCCGCCGGCGGTCAGGCCGCCCCCCTGGCGCCCGCCTTCCACGAGGCGCTGTTCCGCGCCCCAAAGGAGTGGCGCCTGGTCCTCAACCTGGGAGGCTTCGCCAACCTGACCCTGCTGCCCCCTGCCGAAGATCCACGAGCACCACAAGGCTTTGACTCGGGACCAGCCAACGCACTGCTGGACGCCTGGCACGCTCGCCACCGCGGCGGCGATTTCGATGTGGACGGCGCCTGGGCAGCGTCGGGGCAGGTCGACGAGAGGCTCTTGAGTCAATTGCTTGCCGAACCCTTCTTCCACCTGCCGCCGCCGCGCAGTACCGGCCGAGAACTGTTCCGCCTCAACTGGCTGGATGCTCACCTGAAGGGTGACGAGAAGCCCGAAGACGTGCAGGCCACCCTGGCGCAGCTCACCGCCGAGAGTGTGGCCCTGGCGGTGACCATGGCGCGAGAGCGACTTGAGGCGCCTGCAGCAATGCGGCTGATTCCCTGCGGCGGCGGCGCCCATAACCACGACCTACTGTCACGACTCGCCAACCGATTACCCGACGCGACCCTGACCGACGGTGCGACATCGGGCTGGCCCGCTGATTGGCTGGAAGCCGGCGCCTTCGCCTGGCTGGCCTGGCGAAGGCTTCAGGGCCTGCCGGGCAACCTGCCCTCGGTAACCGGTGCCACGGGGAATCGCGTGCTGGGAGGCATATACGCTCCTTGATGCAGCGCCGAAAGCGGTCTAGAACTCATCGTCGCGCTTCAGTGAAAGGTGGCTGGCCGCTTCCCTGGCCCCGGCCACCCCTTCGCTGTCCTTGTCGCCATACTTGATCATCATGCGCAGGTCGTTGGCAGAATCGGCATGCACCAGCGCCACCTCCTCGGTGATCTTGCCGGCCTTGAAGAGATCGAAAAGCGCCTGGTCGAAGGTCTGCATGCCGAGATCACGCGAGCGTGTCATGACGTTCTTGATCTCACTGACGTCGCCCTTCCGCACCAGATCACCAATAAGAGGCGACTTGAGCATGATCTCGATGGCCGGACAGCGTCCGCCGTCCACCGTGGGCAGCAACTGCTGAGCCACGATAGCCCGCAGGTTGAGCGAGAGGTCGAGCCACACCTGGGGATGCCGCTCGATGGGAAAGAAATTGATGATGCGGTCCAGCGCCTGGTTAGCGTTGTTGGCGTGAAGCGTAGCCAAGCAAAGATGCCCGGTCTCGGCGAAGGTGAGGGCATGCTCCATGGTCTCCCGAGTACGGATCTCGCCGATCAGGATGACATCGGGCGCCTGGCGCAGAGTGTTCTTTAGCGCCACCTCGAAGGATTCCGTGTCGATGCCCACCTCGCGCTGATTGATGATCGCCTTCTTGTGCGGATGCACGTACTCGATGGGGTCCTCGACGCTGATGATATGGCCACCAAGCGTTTCGTTGCGCTGCTGGATCATCGACGCCAGGGTGGTCGACTTGCCGGTACCGGTGCCGCCCACCACAAACACCAGGCCACGCTTGATATTGACCAGTTCGCCCAGCACCGGGGGCAGCGACAGCTCCTCCAGATGGGGAATCTCGAAGGCGATACGCCGTATCACCATGGCCTTCTGATTGCGCTGCTGGAATGCACTGACTCGGAAGCGACCCTTGTTCTTCAGGCTGAGCGCAAAATTGGCCTCATGCTCAACCTGAAAACGCTCCATCACCGTTTCTGGAATCGACGCGCTTACCAGTTCATTGACCTGATCCACGGTCAGGCCCTGATCCCCCATGGGGGTCAGCTTGCCAGCCATCTTCAGGGTCGGCGGTGCATTTACCGAAATCAGCAAATCCGACGCTTCCTTCTGCACCATGATATCCAGCAGCTGATAGAGCCACTCTTTTGCCGTCATGTCCCTGCTCCTATCTTACCCGTTGTCCCCTGCCTAGCGGCCGAGACCCGCTCAGTTCGCCAGCACGCCTTTGGCCTTGGCCTGCGCCTCATCGCGCGCGACCACATTATCTGCCACCAGCTTGGCCAGGGAGGCATCCAGGGTCTGCATGCCCAGGTTGCCGCCGGTCTGAATAGCCGAATAGATCTGCGCCACCTTGTCTTCGCGGACCAGGTTGCGCACCGCCGCGGTGGCGATAAGGATCTCGTGGGCCGCCACACGACCTCCGCCCATGCGTTTGAGCAACGCCTGGGAGATCACCGCCTGGAGCGACTCAGAAAGCATCGAGCGCACCATCGACTTTTCATCCCCGGGGAAGACGTCAATGATCCGATCAATGGTCTTGGCCGCCGAGGTGGTGTGCAGAGTACCGAACACCAGGTGCCCGGTTTCGGCTGCGGTGAGCGCCAGCCGGATAGTTTCCAGATCGCGAAGCTCGCCTACCAGGATCACATCCGGGTCCTCGCGCAGGGCGCTGCGCAGCGCCGGAGCGAAGCCGTGGGTATCGCGGTGCACCTCGCGCTGGTTGATCAGACAGCGCTTGCTGCGGTGGACGAATTCAACCGGATCCTCGATGGTGAGGATATGCTCGTAGCGGTTATCGTTGATGTAATCGATCATCGCTGCCAGCGTGGTGCTCTTGCCTGAACCGGTGGGGCCGGTCACCAGCACCAGACCACGAGGCAACATGGAGAGCTGGCGGAAGACGGTACCAAGACCGAGGTCTTCCATAGTCAGCACATCGGTGGGGATAGTACGGAACACCGCCCCGGCGCCACGGGCATGGTTGAAGACGTTGACACGGAAACGCGACACCCCCGGCACCTCGAAGGAGAAGTCAGTCTCGAAAAACTCCTCGTAGTCACGGCGCTGACGGTCAGCCATGATGTCGTAGATCAGTTTGCGGACCTCGCGGTCATCCATGGCCGGTACGTTCAGACGGCGAATATCGCCATCGACCCGGATCATCGGTGGCAGGCCTGCAGAAAGATGCAGGTCGGAGGCCTTCTGTTTTGCCGAGAACGCCAGCAGTTCGGTAATATCCATGCGTTTTCCCTTACTCCCGCAGCCCTGGTGACATCTTGTAATGTTTAGTATGACAGAGCTTGCCACATGACAGCCCCTTCTGCCTCCACCCCCCTCGCCGAATCCTTGGCCGAGGCGCGTCAGCGGTTGGCCGATGCCTTGTTTGCCGCCGGCCGGCCGGCCACCGGCGCTAGCCTGCTGGCCGTCAGCAAGACCAAACCGGCAGCGCTGATCCGCGAGGCCTGGCATCTCGGCCAGCGCGAATTCGGCGAAAACTATGTCCAGGAGGCCCTGGCCAAGCAGGTCGAGCTGGCCGACCTCGACGACATTGTCTGGCATTTCATCGGCCCGCTGCAGTCCAACAAGACCCGCGACGTGGCCGAACACTTTGCCTGGGTACACAGCGTAGACCGCGAGAAGATCGCTCGGCGCCTCAGCGATCAACGCCCGGAAGGGTTGCCACCGCTCGACGTCTGCCTGCAGGTCAATATCAGCGCTGAGCCCAGCAAGTCCGGCGCCAACCTCGCCGAGTTGCCGGCGTTTGCCGAGGCGGTGCTGGCGTTGCCACGACTGCGCCTGCGCGGGCTAATGGCGATCCCGGCCCCCGCCGAGGGCATGGACGCTCAGCGTGAGCCCTTCGCGCGCCTTCGCGAGGCCCTCGAGGGGCTCCAGGCTCGCTTCCCCGAGGCACCGCTGGACACCCTCTCCATGGGCATGACCAATGATCTCGAGGCCGCCATACTAGAGGGCGCCACCCTGGTGCGGGTCGGCACCGCCATCTTCGGGGAGCGCGAAAGCCCTAGCTGAGCAAACGACTTACCGCAGCTGCCGGATACCTCCATCGGCCCCATTCGTTGAGCGACACAGGACACTTCCTATGGCTACCAGAGTCACCTTCATCGGCGCCGGCAACATGGCCAGCGCCATCATCGGCGGCATGATCGACAGCGGCTACTCGCCCTCCGCGATCACCGCCACCTCCCCCAGCGACGCCTTCCTCGCGCCGGTGCACGAACGCTATGGCATCCACACCAACACCGACAATGTCGCCGCGGTAACCCAGGCAGACGTCGTCGTGCTGGCAGTGAAGCCCCAGATGATGAAGGAGGTTTGCGAGGGACTGGCCAGCGTGATCCAGCGCCGCCGCCCGCTGATCATTTCGGTAGCCGCCGGCCTCGACGCCGACACCCTGGAAGGCTGGTTGGGCGGCGAGCTGGCCTTGGTACGCTGCATGCCCAACACTCCGGCCCTGGTCGGCGCCGGCGCTTCCGGTCTGTTTGCCAATGCCGGCGTCAGCGACGAACAACGCCAGCTCGCCACCGAACTGATGGAGGCCGTCGGCCTGGTGGAGTGGGTCCAAGAAGAAGCGCTGCTGGATGCGGTCACCGCCGTCTCCGGCAGCGGCCCGGCCTATTTCTTCCTGATGTTCGAGGCCATGGAGGAGGCCGGCGTCAAGCTTGGCCTTACCGCCGAGACCGCCCGGCGGCTGGCCATGCAGACCGCTTTCGGCGCTGCGAAGATGGCGATGGCCAGCGACAAGACCCCCGCGGAGCTCAAGCACAACGTGATGTCACCCGGTGGCACCACCGAACGCGCCGTCGAGCATCTCGAGGAGGCCGAGCTGCGCCGGATACTTTCCGAGGCCATGGATGCCTGCGCCGAACGCGCCAGGGAGATGGCCGTAGAGCTAAGCGGTCGCTGATTTCACCTATCAGATTCAAGAGGCCGCCGGACGGCGGTCTGCCCACGACATGGAGGAACCCTCATGGGAAATGCTGGCCTGCTGCTGGTCAACACCCTGGTCAACCTGTACATCTTCTTGCTGATGCTGCGCTTTCTGCTGCAGGCGTCTCAGGCCGACTACTACAATCCCATCAGCCAGACAGTGGTGAAGATCACCCAGCCAGCGGTGCGCCCCTTCCAGGGCTTCCTGGGGCCGGTGATGGGACGCTTCGACCTGGCCACCCTGGCCGCCGGCTTCGTGATCAAGGCGGTCAGTATCGTCATCATCCTGCAGGTGGCTGGCTTCGGCATGCCCCCCATCGTCAGCGTGGCCGTTGGTGCCGTGGCGGCGCTGGCCAATGCCATCCTCAAGATCTACTTCTTCGCGCTGATCGCGATGATCATCCTCAGCTGGGTGGCCCCCAGCGCCAGCCACCCGGGGGCGCTGCTGGTGATGCAGCTGGTTGAGCCGATCATGTCACCGCTGCGCAAGGTCATCCCGCCGCTGGGCATGATCGATCTCTCGCCCATCGTGGCATTCATCGCTATCAGCCTGATCGATGGTATCGTGGTGGGCTCGCTGACTCGCGCCGCCGGCGTGGCCGGAGCCCTGGTCGGGCTCTAAGACCTGCCCCTTGCGGCCCACCGCAACGACTGGACACGGAAGGACTGATGCCCAAGCTCCCTGTTGACTCGGTCGGACTGGTGACGCCCCGGACGGCGCACTTCGACGACCCCCTGGCCCTGGCCTGCGGCAGGACGCTGCCGGCCTATGACCTCGTCTACGAGACCTATGGCACCCTCAACGCCGAACGCTCCAATGCGGTACTGATCTGCCACGCGCTATCCGGCCACCACCATGCTGCCGGCTATTCTAGCGCTGACGAGCGCAAGCCGGGCTGGTGGGACGCCCACATCGGCCCCGGCAAATCCATCGATACCGAGCGCTTCTTCGTGGTCTCGCTCAACAATCTCGGCGGCTGCCATGGCAGTACAGGGCCCAACCGGGAGAACCCCGAAACCGGGCGCCTGTGGGGGCCAGATTTCCCGATGGTAACGGTGAGCGACTGGGTGAACAGCCAGGCCCGACTGGCCGATCGGCTGGGTATCGAACGCTTTGCAGCGGTGATCGGCGGCAGCCTGGGCGGCATGCAGGCGCTGCAGTGGACGCTTGCCTACCCGGAGCGAGTGGCCAGCGCCGCGGTGATCGCCGCCACCTCCAAACTCTCGGCCCAGAACATCGCCTTCAACGAGGTAGCTCGCCAGGCGATTCGTTCCGACCCTGACTTCCACGATGGCTGGTATACCGAGCACGACACCATGCCGCGTCGGGGCCTCAAGCTGGCACGTATGGTGGGGCATATCACCTACCTCTCCGAAGACGCCATGGGGCACAGGTTCGGTCGCGACCTCCGCGCCGACGACCTCAACTTCGGTTTCGACGTAGAGTTCCAAGTGGAATCCTATCTGCGCTATCAGGGCGATGCCTTCTCCACTTCCTTCGACGCCAACACCTATTTGTTGATGACCAAAGCATTGGACTATTTTGATCCGGCGGCGGATCACGATAGCGACCTTGCTAAGGCCCTGGCCCCGGCAACCTGCCCCTTCCTGGTGGTCAGCTTCACTACCGACTGGCGCTTCCCACCGCCGCGCTCAAGGGAACTGGTCAACGCCCTGGTGCGTGCCGGCAAGTCGGTCAGCTATGCCAACATCGACTCGACCCACGGCCACGATGCCTTCCTGATGCCGGAGCCTCGCTACCAGGCGGTCTTCGCCGCCTTTATGGACCGGATAGCCGCAGACCTCGGGCTGGAGACGCATGCATGATGAACCGTCCCGACTTCAAGCTGATCCATGAATGGATCCCCGAGAACGCTCACATCCTCGACCTTGCCTGTGGCGACGGTAGCCTGCTGGCGGCCCTGGCCCGTGACAAGAATGTCACCGGCTACGGCCTGGAGATCGACCCGGACGGCATCACCGCCTGTATCGCACGAGGCGTCAACGTCATCGAACAGAACCTCGACCAGGGACTGGCCAACTTCGACGACGACGCCTGCGATCTGGTGATCATGACCCAGGCTCTGCAGGCGCTGCGCCGCCCCGACCTGATGCTCGACGAAATGTTGCGGGTCGCCAGCGAAGCGATCATCACCTTCCCTAACTTCGCCTATTGGCGCCACCGCATGTATCTGGGCATCCGTGGCTATATGCCCGTGTCCAAATCGCTGCCCCACGCCTGGTACGACACCCCGAATATTCACCTGTCAACCTTCAACGACTTTGAACAACTGTGCCGAGACAAGGGTCTGATTATTGTCGACCGAGCAGTGGGCATTGGCGACCACGAAGGACACTGGACCTCGCGGCTATGGCCCAACTTGTTCGGAGAAATCGCGATCTTCCGGGTCACACGCAGCTGACCCGACAATGACACAACAGCCTGAACGCAACAGGGTAGATGAGAGGGGTGACGATGAAACCTGGCATCCTGGCCTTACTGGCGGTTAGCGCCCTGGCCCTGCTGAGCGGTCCTGCCGCCGCCCAGCAGTACGAGCAGATCGACAACCACCAGATCCACTACAGCGCGGTGAATACCAGCTTCCTGCCCGAGGAAGTGGCCCGCGAGCACGGCATCCAACGCAGCAATGTGATGGCGCTGCTCAACGTCAGTGTGCTCGAGGAGCGCGATGATGGCACCACCCGTGCCCTTCCTGTCTCCGTTAATGGCTCGGTCGGGGGGCTCAGCAGCAGCGACAAGCGCACACCGCTGAATTTCCGCACCCTGCGCAGCGGCGATGCCCCGTCACAGGTGGCGGTGTTCCGCATCCACGACGACGAGGCGATGCGCTTTGATCTGGAAGTCCTCCACGATCGCAACGCAGAGCCAGCCAAGGTCAGCTTCATCCAGCGTTTCTATATCGACCGCTAAATGAACCGTTAAATGGACCACTAAACGCCCCGGCGCTGCCCTTCACGGCGCTATTCCTTACGGTACAAGGCGTCGTTCCAGGTCCACGGGCAGCGCCTGCCCCAAGCGGATCGCCACCGGCACATCGCCGTGGCGCTCCACCACGCAGCGATGCGCCAGCACCTCCACGCCACGGGCGGCCGCTTCCCCGAGTGCGGCCGCATAGGCTGGGTCCTGGTGCCAAGCCGGGGCGACATCACCGATGCCCTCGTGAGCCACGCAGAACAGCAGCACCGCACGATTGCCCTGTTGGGCCAGGGCGGCCAGCACCTCCAGATGCCGGCGGGCCCGCTCGCTCACCGCGTCGGGAAAATAGCCGTGCCCGTCATCCTCCTTTAGAGTCACCTGCTTCACTTCCTTCAGCTCGGCATAGCCCTCAAGCCCTGGAACCTGTCTCAATCTGAGCGCCTCCTCGACGATACGGTTGGCCCGCCCAGTGTTCACCGAGGCAGTCGCCAGGCGTCCGTCGCGCTGGGGCAGCTCGATCAGCTCCCAGGTCCAGGCCAGCTTGCGCGCCGGGTTGTCGCTGGGCGCGAGCCACACCCGGCAGCCCGGCACGTTCACGGCCCGCATGGAACCGGTATTCGGACAGTGGGCCACCACCTCCCGGCCATCGTTGAGACGCACATCGGCCAGGAAGCGCTTGTGGCGACGCAGCAGGGTGCCGGGTACCAGTTCCGGGTAGTTCATAACGAGAGCCTGCGGTTTACTGGCGAGCCAGAAAGCGTTCGAGACGATCAACCGCCTCTCCCAAGCGCTCGACCCCGGTGGTGAAGGCAATGCGCACGTGGTACTCGCCGCCCTCAAGGGCGAAGTCGATGCCCGGGGTGATCGCGACGTTTTCCTCTTCCAGCAGGCGTCGGCAGAAGTCCTGGCTGTCGTCGCTGTAGCGGGAGATGTCGAGCCACAGATAGAAGGCCCCCTGGGGCGGCAGCGAGGGCGCCAGCTCCAACCGCGCCAGGCCCGTCAGCAGGGCATCGCGACGGCGCCTCAGCTCGACGCGCCGGGCCTCGAGAAGCGAACGACACTCTGGCGTGAAGGCGGCCAGGGCCGCATGCTGAGCCGGGGTGGAGGCGGCCAAAAAGACATTCTGGGCAAGGCGGGTGAGCGGCTCCACCGCGGCCTCCGGGGCCAGCAGCCAGCCTAGCCGCCAGCCGGTCATGCCAAAGTACTTTGAGAAGCTGTTGACCACGAAGGCATCCGGCGTGATGGCCGCCACCGAGAGTGGTTTGAGGTCGTAGCAGAGCCCCTGGTAGATCTCGTCCACCAGCAGGTGACCGCCCCTCGCCGCCACTGTTGCGGCCACCGCCGTCAGCTGCTCGGCATCCAGCATGTGGCCGGTGGGGTTCGAGGGCGTGGCCAGCATCGCCAGGCGGGTAGCGTCGCGCCAGTGGGTCTCGATCAGGCCAGCATCGAGCTGCCAACCGCTCGCCGGCCCCACCGGTACGGCGTCCACCTCGGCGCCGGCCAAGGCCATGAAATGGCGGTTACAGGGGTAGTTGGGGTCGGCCATCAGCACTCGGTCGCCGGGGCCTGCCAGCAGCTGGCTGGCCAGCAGCAGTGCACCGGAAGCCCCAGGGGTGACCAGGATGCGCCCGGGATCGACATCGGCACCGAACTGCTCGGCATAGTGGCCGGCAATCGCCTCGCGCAGCGCGGGAAGCCCCGCCGCCGGCGTGTAGCGGGTATGACCCGCGGCCAGCGCAGCATGGCCGGCGGCCAACACCGGCTCGGGGGTGGGGAAATCGGGTTCTCCCACCTCCAGATGAATGACATCGTGGCCGGCCGCCTCGCGGGCCTGGGCGGTTTCCAGCAGGCTCATGACCCGAAAGGGAGCAACCCGGTCGATGCGCGGACTCCACGCCATGGCAAGACTCCTGTGAACGAGAGTTGAACACCAGGGAGCCAGGCCCCCGCGGCGCAGTCAACGTGTCATGACATCAAAGGGCAATAGTGTTGCGACTTTGGTAGCAGTGCCTCAGCTTGCAAGGCCGCAAAGTTGCAAACCCTCGACTTTTCCGCTAAACAGCATGCCTTTGGCGTGAGATACCTTGCACCAAGGCAGGTATTGATCAGCAGTCACTCAAGTAATGAGGCAGTCCCATGCCAGTAGCCGACAAGAAAGTGGAAGCGCCCAGGAAATTCACCCCCTATGAGCCGGCGGCGGGTGAAGAGTACATGAACGAGAAGCAGCTGGAGCACTTTCGTCAGATCCTGCTGGGCTGGAAGCAGGAGCTCATGGAAGAGGTGGACCGCACCGTGCGTCATCTGCAGGAAGAGGCGAATAATTACGCCGACCCAGCCGACCGTGCCACCCAGGAAGAGGGATTCAGCCTGGAGCTGCGCACCCGGGATCGCGAGCGCAAGCTACTGAAGAAGATCAACGAGACCCTCGACAACATCGACGAGGATGACTATGGATTCTGCGAGGCCTGCGGCGTTGAGATCGGCATCCGCCGCCTCGAGGCGCGCCCCACGGCCACCCTGTGCGTCGACTGCAAGACGCTGGCTGAGCTCAAGGAAAAGCAGCTGGGCGGCTGATCTGAGCATGCCGATGACCCGCATGAAACGTCGTAACGGGCACCCCTGGGTGCCCGTTCGAGTCTCTGACGCAGGCAGCCCTCCATGAGCCTCTACCGCGGCCGCTTCGCCCCAACCCCCTCCGGCCCGCTGCACTTCGGCTCCCTCGTAGCGGCGCTGGCCAGCTTCCTGGATGCTCGCCACGCCGATGGCGAATGGCTGTTGCGCATCGAGGATATCGACCCGCCGCGCTGCCCGGCCGGTGCCGCCGACCAGATCCAGCGCCAGCTTGAGGCCTTCGGCCTGCACTGGGACGGCCCCACGCTGTATCAGAACGGCCGTGACGGCGTCTATCAGGCCGCCCTCGAGCGGCTAGTTCGACTAGGCCTCGCCTACCCCTGTAGCTGCTCACGCAAGCAGTGGCGAGACTATTCGGTCTACCCTGGCTGGTGTCGGGAAGGCGTGCGCGAACCCGACAAGCCGGTGGCCTGGCGACTGCGCAGCGACCTGGGGCTGCGTCCGGTAGTATGGAAAGACCGGCTGTTCGGCGAGCAGCGCTTCGACCCCGCCACGCTTGGCGACGTAGTGCTCAAACGCAAGGATGATCTGTGGGCCTACCAGCTCGCCGTGGTGGTGGACGACGCCGAGCAGAGAATCAGTGACGTGGTGCGTGGCTTCGACCTGCTGGATAACACGCCCTGGCAACGCCAACTGCAGAATGCTCTGAATTTCCCCGAGCCGCGCTACCTTCATCTGCCGCTGATCATCGGCGAGGGCGGCCAGAAGCTCTCCAAGCAGAATTTGGCCCCGGCGCTGCCCACCACCGACGACGCCGTGCGCCCGCTGCTGCACGCTGCCCTGACGGCCCTGGACCAGGCACCGCCCACCGACCTTGCCGGGGCGCCAGTGGCTGAACAACTCGCCTGGGGAGTCATGCACTGGGAGGCCTCCCGTATCCGCCCAGAGTTGCACCGCACAATCACCGGCGGCGCGCCCCCGTCTGACTGAGAGGCGCCCATGTACGTCTATCGCATCCTGCTGTTCCTGGTGCTCGGCGGCTACCTGCTCTCGCCATTGATGATGAGCGGCTGGGCCAGCCCGGGCGTGGCCTGGTATCGCCCCTTTGTCATCTGGGGAGTGCTGATCGCCCTGACCCTGTGGCTGGAGCAGAAGAGAAAACTCGATGAACGCTAGTCTGGCCGGGATGTTTGCCCTGGGCACAGGCTTTTTGCTGGTGCTCTTCCTGTGCGCGTTGGCAGTAGAGCGCGGGATCATCGGCACTCGTATCACACGTCATCCGCTGGTCTATACCCTGGCGCTGGGGGTCTACGCCAGCGCCTGGGCCGTGTACGGCAGCCTGGAGCTCGCCTCGACCTCGGGCTACAGCTATCTGGCCTACTACCTGGGCGTGGCCGGGGCCTTCCTGCTCGCTCCGGTGCTGCTGGTACCGATACAACGCATGACCCGCACCTACCAGCTGGCCTCGCTCTCCGATCTGTTCGCCTTCCGGTTTCGTTCGCGGTGGGTAGGCACCCTGATCACCCTGATCAGCCTGCTGGCAGTTCTGCCGCTGTTGGCCCTGCAGGTGCAGACCATGGGCGATGCCATCTTCCTGATGACCGGTGCCGCCTCGCCGTCGCTGCTGGCGCTGGCCTTCTGCGCCATGATCGCCCTGTTCGCCATGCTGTTCGGGGCCCGCCAGGGCCGCGTGAGTGGACATCACGACAGCCTGATGGCGGTGATCGCCCTCTCATCCCTGGTCAAGCTGGTCGCCATGCTCGGCCTCGGTGCCTTCGCGCTGTTCGTGGTCTTCAACGGTCCCGCTGACCTTCAGACCTGGCTCGATGGTCCCGGCCAAGCCTTTCAGACCGGCGTGGTGCAGCCCGATCCGGCCCACTGGCGAACTCTGCTGCTGCTATTTTTCGCGGCAGCCCTGCTGATGCCCCACATCTTCCATATCACCTTCACCGAGACCCACTCCCGTCTCACTCTGCTTCAGGCCAGTTGGGCACTGCCGCTGTTCCTGCTGCTGATGGCGCTGCCGGTGCCGCTTATCCTGTGGGCGGGCCAGCAGCTTGGCGCAGACAACGTGCTGCCTTCCGCCTACCTGGCCTTCGGGCTGTCGGAGTCGCTGTGGGTGCAGTCGCTGGCCTTCATCGCCGGGCTGGCAGCCTCCACCGCCACCATGGTGCTGATCGCCCTGGCACTGTCCGGCATGATTCTCAACCACGTGCTACTGGTGGCCCACCCCCCCGAGGCACAGTTCGACCTCTACCGCTGGCTGCTATGGTTACGCCGTGCCCTGGTGGGCGCCGTGGTGCTGGGTGGCTGGCTCTTCTATCGCATCGTGGGGGTCCACCACGACCTCACTACCCTGGCACTGGCTGCTTTCGTCGGCATGGCCCAGTGCCTGCCTGGGCTGCTGGCCCTGCTCTACTGGCCCGGTGCCAATCGCAAGGGAATGATCTCGGGCCTCGTGGTGGGCCTGGTGGTATGGCTGCTCGGCCTGTGGGGGCCGCTGCTCACCGGACTGCCAGCGCTGGTAGTGATTCCCCCGGGGCTCGAGGCAGTGGCCGGAGATCCAGAATGGTACGTGGTCACCCTGGTCTCCCTGGCCGGTAATGCCCTGGTCTTCATCGTCGTCTCCTTGGCCACCCGCACCTCCGAAGGAGAGCGTGCCGCCGCCGAGGCCTGCTCGGTGGATGCGGTGATACGTCCTAAACGCCTGCCACTCGAGGCCGCCAACGGCGAAGAGTTCAAGACGCATCTGGCTCGCGCCCTGGGCGACGAGGCCGCGAAGCGCGAGGTAGAACGAGCCCTGGACGACCTGGGACTGGCCGCCCTGGACGGCCGCCCCTACGCCCTGCGGCGGCTGCGCGACCGCCTGCAGGCCAACCTCTCCGGTCTAATGGGCCCTTCGGTGGCTCAGGACATCGTCGACCGCTATCTCCCTTATCGCGAAGGCAGCGCCGGCGCCACCGAAGACATTCACTACGTGGAGAGCCGCCTGGAGGCCTACCGTTCACGACTCACCGGCATGGCCCGAGAGCTCGACGGCCTGCGCCGCTATCACCGCCGCACTCTCACCCGCCTGCCGGTAGGGCTATGCGCCTTCGGCGAGGACGGTGAGCTGCTGATGTGGAACGACACTCTGGCCGCGCTCAGCGGCATCGACGGCGCCAGCGTCATTGGCGCCCGCCGCGACAGCCTACCCGCCCCCTGGGGAGAGCTGCTGGGTCGCATTTTTACCGCGTCACACAGCCACCTCTACAAACAGCCGGTTACCCTGGAAGGCGGAGTCCGCTATCTGAGCCTGCACAAGGCCGAGCTCGAGGGCGATAACAGCGAGCCCGGTGGCATGGTGATCCTGGTGGAGGACCACAGCGAGATGAAGTGGCTGGAGGATGAGCTGGTCCACGCCGCACGGCTGGCCTCGATCGGCCAGCTAGCCGCCGGGGTCGCCCACGAGATCGGCAACCCCATCACCGGGATCTCCTCGCTGGCCCAGAACCTGCGCTATGACACCGAAAACCCCGAGATCCTCGAAACAGCCGAACAGATTCAGCAGCTCACCGACCGAGTCTCACGAATCGTCTCGTCCTTGGTGGGCTTTGCTCACGGTGGACGCCACCTCAGCGGCCAATCGTTTGCCCCGGTCTCCCTGGCCGAGGTCACCGACGAAGCGATTCACTTGATACATCTCGCCCGCTCGAGCGACGATGTCGTCTTCGATAACCGCTGCCCCCAGGCGCCCTGCGTCCGGGGCGATGCCCAGCGACTACTGCAGGTGATGGTCAACCTGCTAGGCAACGCGCGCGATGCGAGCCTCCCTGGCGGCCGCGTGGTCATCGAAGCGAACGCCGAGGCTGCCGGACTGAGAGTCACCGTTACTGACGAAGGCCACGGCATCGACGAGCGGGTACGCGACCACCTCTTCGAGCCCTTCACCACCACCAAGCCCCCCGGCCAGGGCACGGGGCTGGGTCTGCCGCTGGTCTACAGCATCGTCGCCGAACACCACGGCCAAATCGATATCGAATCGCCGCCGCCAGAACACGAGCGCGGCACCCGCATCAGCCTCTGGCTGCCGCTGAACCCACAGGAGGGTGAGACACTGCAATGAGCCGGATCCTGATCGTAGAAGACGAAGCCATTATCCGCAGCGCGTTGCGGCGCCTGCTGGAACGCCACGACTACCGTGTCGACGAGGCCGGCTCCGTTGGCGAGGCCACGGCCCTGGACCCACAGCGCTTCGACCTGGTGATCAGCGATTTGCGCCTGCCCGGGGAACCCGGCACCGAGCTGATCGCCCGCGCCGCACCGGTGCCGGTATTGATCATGACCAGCTACGCCAGCATGCGATCGGCGGTGGACGCTCTCAAGCAGGGTGCCGTGGACTATGTGGCCAAGCCCTTCGATCACGACGAGTTGCTGGAGACCGTGGCTCGGGTGCTGCACCTGCAGGCCTCGCGGCGCGCTGAGCCGCCGGATATCACCGAGCCCAGCGGCCAGGCCCAGCCGATGATAGGCAGCTGCCCGGCCAAGGCTGCTGCGGGTGCTGCAAGAGGGCGAGATCCGCAAGATCGGCTCGGTGGAGACTCGCCACGTAGACGTGCGCCTGATCGCCGCCACTCACCGCGACTTGCGCGCTTTGTCGAAGACCGGCGAATTCCGTCTCGATCTCTACTATCGCCTTAACGTCATGCAGATCGACCTGCCTCCGCTGCGCGACCGCGAGGATGACGTGCTGCTGATCGCCGATATCCTGCTGGACAAGGCATGTAAGCGCCACAACCGCGAAGGACTGCGGCTCTCCCGCGCCGCCCGCCGCGAGATTCACGACTACCCTTGGCCCGGCAACGTACGCGAATTGGAAAACGCCCTGGAGCGCGGAGTGATCCTCGCCGAGGGACACCTGATTCATCCGGATGACCTGGGCCTCTCGCCGATCGGCGGCGCGCTTCCCGCATCTCGCAAGGTCGCACACCCTGAGCCCGAGCCTGAGACAGTCAATGCAAAAACCGACGCCCGCCAGGGCGATGCCGAGGACGATCTCTCGCTTGAAGACTATTTTCAGCACTTTGTGCTGGAGCACCAGGATCAGATGAGCGAGACCGAACTGGCCCAGAAACTCGGCATCAGCCGTAAGTCGCTATGGGAGCGACGCCAGCGCCTCGGCATTCCTCGCAAGAAGAGTCCACGACGCAAGAATGACTGAGCGACCGTCGCTCATGCGGCCATCGTGCATGCGACTAAAGCACATGCCCCCGAGGCTACCGCCGCGGGCGCGGTCGTATGAGTGCTGGCTTCCCGCCGCGCGCGATTTGTTACCGTCCCACACAGCCCGTGCCCCACTTTGGGGCTAATGAGGTAACACTCTGCTGACCGGCGTGTTGGACCCCGGACGCTATAATTAATAACGTACTGATATCAAAAGAATAAATTTAGGATGGCATGCAGCCTGCTACATATATCGTTAAGAAAAATAAGTTCCGGTGTCATCGACTGCTGCCAACAATAACAACCCTGCAGACCCGCGTGACAAGGCCCGCTCCGCCAACAACAATACCTGCGGGCCAATGCCATCCAGGCGCGATCAGTCAACAACTACAACAGATCACGTGCTCGGCCCCTCGATTGCCAACAATAACAAGCTTTCTCGAGGAACCGGAGACTAAGGACCCGACGCATCAGCACGCCCGACAACAAGAACAACGGTCGCCAAAGGTGCACCCCCGGAAACAACACCAATAAGCCGGGGGGAGGCAGATCCACTGCCGTCGTGGTTGGATTATTGTTTTGAATACGAGGCGGTCGCCACCAGGAGCGCCAACAAGGACAACAACATAGCTAGCCTGTTCTTATCCTTAGTGACTGCGGTACGTATTCAAGGCGATGTGCCACTACGAAGAAGAATCAGCAGCATGGATGCTGCAAGAATGCTTTAAGGGGAGGCCTGCCGGCCTCCCCTTTCTATTCGATCCTCCCCTGCTGGGCATCTGACGCCAGTCCCAAACGCCGCCATGCTATGCAAGGTCCGGGGGGTCGGCTACACTCGGACCTTTTAGTACTTCTTTTCCCACACCATTTTTTCGCACTGCGAGTCGAAATCGCCGCATGTTCAAAGGATTTACCCGCTTTCTGCAGAGTCCGGGCGAACGCCTGAAGTCTTTCTTCGGCCCCGAAAGCAGCGCCGCCGCCGGCCTGTCAGAGCCGCGTATCATTCCACGCCAGGACCATCCGGTGTCACGTCAGCACTTCAGTGACGCCGCCCTCAAGGTGCTCTATCGGCTGCACAATGCCGGCTATCAGGCCTTCCTGGTGGGTGGTTGTATCCGCGACTCCCTGATTGGACGCATGCCCAAGGATTTCGACGTGGCGACCGACGCCACGCCGGAAGAGGTCAAGACGCTGTTTCGAAATTCGCGGATCATCGGCAGACGATTTCGTATCGTGCACGTGCGCTTCGGCCGAGAGGTGATCGAGGTCACCACCTTTCGCGGCAAGCCCGGCGACGATCATAGTGATCACATCGCCCAGCAGTCTGATGAGGGACTGCTGCTGCGCGATAACGTGTGGGGCAATATCCAGGAAGACGCCATACGCCGCGACTTCACCATCAATGCCCTGTACTACAGTATCGCCGACTTCTCGATCCACGACTTCGCTAACGGCGTACGTGATATCGAGGATCGCACCCTTCGGCTGATCGGTGACCCGGCAACCCGCTATCGCGAGGATCCGGTACGCATGCTGCGAGCGGTTCGCTTCGCGGGCAAGCTGGACTTCCACCTGGACCCCGCCACCGAAGCGCCGATCCACGATCTCGCCCCGCTGCTGCTGCAGATTCCCCCGGCCCGTCTGTTCGATGAGATCCTGAAGCTGTTCATGGGTGGACACGGCCTCGATACCTTCCGTCTGCTGCGCCAGTACGGGCTCTTCGAGATGCTCTTCCCGGAAGCCGCTGAGGCCATGGACGAATTGCCCTGGGCTGAGCCCCTGGTAGAAGCGGCACTCGCCAGCACCGATCGGCGCATCGCCGAGGAGCGGCCAGTCACACCGGCCTTCCTGTTCGCCGCCCTGCTTTGGGGTCCCGTGCAGCGTCGACAGGCCGCGCACGAACAGGACGGCATGCCGCCAATCCCCGCTCTACAGGCGGCCTCCCAGCAGGTGGTCTCCCGCCAGCTGCAGCATATCTCGATTCCCAAGCGTTTTAGCCTGCCGATGCGGGACATCTGGGACCTCCAGCAGCGCCTGCCGATGCGTCGCGGGCGTCGGGTCTTCCAGACCCGCGAGCACCCCCGCTTCCGCGCTGCCTATGATCTGCTGCTGCTGCGCGAGGCCGCCGGCGAGCTCGAAACTGGCCTAGGCGACTGGTGGACCGCCTTCCAGAACGCCGACGAGCATGAGCAGCGTCGTCTATTGGACAAGGTTGGCGCCAACCCCGCTGGCAGCGGCGCACCGGGTAAACGGCGTCGCCGACGACGCAAGCCGCGTGGTGATAATACCGGCGGCGACAACGGCAACGGATGAGTTCGCATCGCGCATGGATCGGCCTGGGCAGCAACTTGGACGATCCGCGGCGGCACGTCGAGCAGGCCCTCGAGGAGATCGACCGCCTGCCACTCACTCGCCGCCTGGACGCCTCTCGCTGCTACGCCAGCCGACCACTTGGCCCCCAGGATCAGCCCGACTTCATCAACGCCGTGGCGCTGGTGGAGACCCGCCTCTCGCCGCTGGCGCTGCTCGACCAGCTGCAAGCCCTGGAGCAGCGCCATCGCCGGGTGCGCGCCCGACACTGGGGCCCCCGCACCCTGGACCTGGATCTGCTACTGTTCGATAACAGCGTGCTTGCCCTACCGCGCCTGTGCGTGCCCCACTCCGAGCTCACCCGGCGCGCCTTCGTGGTAGTGCCGCTGTTAGAACTGTCGCCGGAGCTGACGCTGCCGGACGGTCGCCACCTGTTAGGGTTGACCGACACCCTGGACACTGACGGCCTGGTAGCGCTGTTACCGGCGGCCTGATTTGATTGGGAAGTGTTACCTATCGACACGCCCCGGTGATTCAGGTAACAATCACGAGTTTATTGCAGCGAAGTGTCAGGCGGGACAGGTATTCTCCACGCGCCTTGCCTGCTGCCACAACGATGAGAGCACGCCATGAAAAACGTCACCCTGAGCACGCTGCAGACCTTAAAGCGCGCCGGTGAGTCCTTCAGCTGCCTGACCGCCTACGACGCCTCCTTTGCCCGATCCGCCAGCGATGCCGGCATTGAGGTGCTGCTGGTCGGCGATTCCCTGGGCATGGTCCTGCAAGGGCATGCCAGCACTCTGCCTGTCACCCTGGCCGAGATCTGTTACCACACACGCTGCGTGGCCCGCGGCAAGGGCACCAGCCTGTTGATGGTCGACCTGCCCTTCATGGGTAACGCCAGCACCGAGCGGCTCCTGGAGAACGCCGGCGAGCTGATGCGCGCTGGCGCTGAGCTCGTCAAGGTGGAGGGTGAGGCATGGATGGCGGAGGGCGTCCGCGAGCTGACTCGCCGCGGCGTGCCGGTCTGTGCCCACCTGGGCCTCACGCCGCAGACGGTCTATCAGCTCGGCGGCTACAAGGTACAGGGCCGCGAGGCCGAGCGCGCCACTCAGATCCTCGAGGATGCCCGCACCCTGGTAGCAGCTGGCGCCTCGGTCATCCTGCTGGAGTGCGTACCGGCGAGCCTGGGCCGAGCCATCACCGAAGCGCTGGACGTGCCGGTGATCGGCATCGGCGCCGGCCCTGATACCGACGGGCAGATACTCGTGATGCACGACATGCTGAATGTCACCGCCGGCCGAAAGCCGCGCTTCGTCAAGGACTTCATGGCCGAAACCAGCGACATCCAGGGCGCTTTTCGTCGCTACCACGAGGACGTCAAGGCCCGACGATTCCCCGCCGAGGAACACTGTTTCTAGCACTGGGAGCCCCGCCATGCGAACCCTCAGAGAAATCCCTGCCCTGCGTGAGACGCTGGCGGACGTTCGTCGTCGTGGCGAGCGCATCGCCCTCGTCCCCACCATGGGTAACCTGCACGATGGCCATCTGGCGCTGGTCGCCGCGGCCCGTGAGCTCGCCGAGGTGGTAATCGCCACTATTTTTGTGAATCCCATGCAGTTCGGGGCAGGTGAAGACCTCGAGGCTTACCCGCGTACCCTCGATGAGGATCAGGCCGCGCTTGAGGCGGCCGGCTGCGACCTGCTGTTTGCCCCCGACACCGCCACCGTCTACCCGCGTGGGCTCGAGGCCCAGACTCGTATCGTGGTGCCCGACATCACCGACGGACTGTGCGGCGCCTCGCGACCCGGCCACTTCGACGGCGTCTCTACCGTTGTCGGCATGCTCTTCAACCTGGTACAGCCCGACATCGCCTGCTTCGGAGAAAAAGATTACCAGCAGCTGGCGGTGATTCGCCGCATGGTGGGCTCAAGGCCAAGCTGCACATGGCCCGCGTCACTCACGCTGTGCTCAACTACGAGGGCTCCTGCGCTATCGACGGTGAACTGCTCGACATGTCCGGCATTCGCGAGAACGAGCAGATCCAGATCTACAATGTCGAAAACGGTCAGCGCTTTACCACCTACGCCATCCGCGCCGAGGAGGGATCGCAGATGATCTCCATCAACGGCGCCGCCGCCCATCTGGCCGGTCCCGGAGATCGCGTGATCATCTGCAGCTACGCCCACTACAGCCACGCGGAGCTGGAGAACCACCAGCCGGCGCTGGTCTACCTTCAGGAAGGCAACACGATCAGTCACACCAGCCACGCGATTCCCGTGCAGATGACGTGACGGTTAGCGCAGCACCCTCGGTCTTGTGATGCCAGCAGCATCTACCCGCTGCATGCCTCGGGAACGCCACCCGGGGCATTTTTATGTCACCCAAAAGAAAACCGCCGCCAGGGCTGTCCCTGGCGGCGGTTTTTATTGCGGCTTTAGGCCCAGAGGCTTAGAGCTCGGGTTCGGCGACCCGCTCGGCTTCGAACGCCGCCTTCTCTTCCGGGGTGATCTCCTTGATGGTGAGCTTCACCCGGTTGCGGTTATCGATGTCGAGCACCTTCACCACGACATCGTCACCCTCGTTGAGGAAATCACGCACGTCGTTGACCCGCTCCGGCACGATCTGAGAGATATGCACCAGGCCGTCGGTGCCCGGCATGATGTTGACGAAGGCGCCGAAGTCCGCGATGCGGGCCACCTTGCCCAGGTAAAGCTTACCGATCTCCGCCTCGGCGGTGATCGCCAGCACGGTATCGATCGCCCGCTTGGCCGCCGCCTTGTCCTCGGCGTAGATGCGCACGGTGCCATCGTCGTCCAGATCGATGGAGGCGCCGGTATCCTCGCAGATCTTGCGGATGGTGGCGCCGCCCTTGCCGATAACGTCGCGGATCTTGTCCGAGGCGATCTTGATGGTCGCCATGGAGGGGGCGTTGTCGGAGACATCGGTGCGGCTCTTGCCGATCACCGCGTTCATCTGCGCCAGGATGCCGAGGCGTGCCTCCAGGGCCTGCTGCAGCGCTTTCTCCATGATCTCCTCGTTGATGCCCTCGATCTTGATGTCCATCTGCAGGGCAGTGACACCCTCGGAGGAGCCGGCCACCTTGAAGTCCATGTCGCCGAGGTGATCCTCGTCGCCCAGGATATCGGTCAGCACGGCGAAACCGTTGTCGTCCTTGACCAGGCCCATGGCGATACCCGCCACCGGCGCCTTCATCGGCACGCCGGCGTCCATCAGTGCCAGCGAGGTGCCGCACACCGAGGCCATGGAGCTGGAGCCGTTGGACTCGGTGATCTCCGAGACCACGCGGATGGTATAGGGAAACTCCGCCTCGTCAGGCAGCATGGCCTGAACGCCACGGCGCGCCAGGCGTCCGTGACCGATCTCGCGACGCTTGGGACCGCCCATGAAGCCGGCCTCGCCCACGCAGTAGGGAGGGAAGTTGTAGTGCAGCAGGAAGCGGTCCTTGCGCTCGCCCTCCAGCGACTCGATCAGCTGGGAGTCGCGCAGGGTGCCCAGGGTGGCGACCACGATGGCCTGAGTCTCACCGCGGGTGAAGATGGCCGAACCGTGGGTCTTGGGCAGGCTACCCACCTCGATGGCCAGCGGACGCACGGTCTTGTGGTCGCGGCCGTCGATGCGGGGCTCGCCCTGAATGACCCGAGCGCGCACCACGCGCTTCTCGAGGCCGGCGAAGGCACCCTTCACCTCATCGACGCCGAACTTGCCATCCTCTTCTCCCGCCAGCTGCTCTACGGCATGGGCCTTGAGGGCGGAGAGGGCATCCTGACGGACCATCTTGTCGGTGATGCGGTAGGCCTCGCCGATCTTGTCCTCGAAGGCGCTGGCCACGGCGGCTTTGAGTTCGGTGTTCTCGACCTTCGGCTGCCAGTCCCACTTCGGCTTGCCGGCTTCGGCGACCAGCTCGTTGATGGCCTTGATGGCCACCTGCATCTCCATGTGGCCATAGAGCACGGCGCCGAGCATCTCGTCCTCGAGAAGCTCCTTGGCCTCGGACTCCACCATCAGCACCGCCTTGTCGGTGCCGGCCACCACCATGTCCAGCTCGGATTTGGCCAGCTCTTCGACGGTGGGGTTGAGGAAGTAGCCATTCTTCTCGTCGAAACCGACCCGGGCTGCACCGATCGGGCCCTTGAACGGCACGCCGGAGATGGCCAAGGCCGCGGAGGTTCCTAGCAGCGCCGCGATATCCGGATCATGATTGCGGTCGGTAGAGAGCACCGTGCAGACAACCTGCACCTCGTTCATGAAGCCCTTGGGGAAGAGCGGACGGATCGGACGGTCGATCAGCCGCGAGGTGAGGGTCTCCTTCTCGGTGGGACGCCCCTCGCGCTTGAAGAAGCCGCCGGGAATCTTGCCGACCGCGTAGGTCTTCTCCTGATAGAACACCCCCAGCGGGAAGAAGGGCTGAGCAGGGTTAGCCTCTTTCTTGGCCACCACGGTGCACAGCACCACGGTGTCGTCCATGGTGACCATCACGGCACCGGTAGCCTGGCGAGCGATGCGCCCGGTTTCCATGGTGACGGTGCTGCGACCGTACTGAAATGTCTTCTTGACCGGATTCACGGCGACTTCCTTCAACGTTACTTTTCTGTGTTTGATTCGTTTCGACTCGGCGACCATTTTAGGGGTTGACGCCCGCCGGGGCCACCGGATAGCGACATTTCCCCTGGGCAATTACGAAGCAGCACCACGAGGGGCGATACACTTGCCCCGAAATGCAAAACGGGCAGCCCGAAGGCTGCCCGTTTCTCTATCGCGTGACCGCGTGGGGTGCGTCGCTTAGCGGCGCAGGCCCAGACGCTGGATCAGCGCCTGATAGCGCTCGAAATCCTTGCGCTTCAGGTAGTCCAGCAGCTTGCGGCGCTGGTTGACCATGCGGATCAGGCCACGACGTGAGTGGTGATCCTGCTTGTTGGTCTTGAAGTGATCCTGCAGGCCATCGATGTTGGCGCTCAGCAGGGCAACCTGCACTTCGGGGGAACCGGTATCGTTTTCGACACGACCGAAATCGTTGACGATAGTAGCCTTCTGTTCGGCTGTGAGTGCCATCTGTCTCTCCAGTAAGCAATATGCCTGAATGATGTATGTGTGAGACCACGCATATTTGCAGTCTCGGGCGTTTCTCCCTTAATCGGCTGCGGTGCTCAGCAGCCGTTTCGGCGCCACCTCCTGTGGCCCCATAACCGCACCGAGGCCCAGGAAGGCCCCGTCGCAGTAGAGTCTTGCCGTCTCTCCGGTGCCGATACCTAAGGCATCGACCCGAGCCACCCGACCCTGGTTCAGATGGGCCGCTTCCACGGCGTCCACCTCGATCCTCGGCAGGTGCGCGACCAGCACGTCGACGGGCATCAATATCGCCTCACGAGCCGCTTGATCGGGCAGCGCCTCCAGAGCCTCAAGCGTTAGCAAGCCCGGCCCCGTGAAGGGGCCTGTCTCCAGGCGGCGCAGCGCACTGATGTGCGCCCCGGTGCCCAGTGCCCGCCCAATATCCTCGGCCAGGGTGCGCACATAGGTGCCCTTGCTGACCTTCACGTGGAGCTCGAAGGCCTCGCCCTCGAAGTCAAGAAGCCGGGCATCATACACCGTCACTCGCCGCGCTGCACGCTCGATCGACTTGCCTTCACGCGCCAGCTCGTAGAGCTTTCGACCCTCATGCTTGAGCGCCGAGTACATGGGCGGCACCTGATCGATCTCGCCACGGAAGCTCTCCAGCACGCCTTCCACATCGGCAGCGGCAAGGACCGGCACTGCCGGCCGTTCGACCACCTCACCCTCGGCGTCGCCGGTGTCGGTCACCGCGCCCAGTTCGACTCGGGTGCGGTAGACCTTGTCCGCGGCAAGCAGGTGGGCTGAAAACTTGGTCGCCTCACCGAAACAAACCGGCAGCAGCCCGGTAGCCATCGGGTCCAGGGTGCCGGTATGACCGGCCTTCTGGGCCTGGAATAGCCGCCGAGCACGCTGCAGCGCATGGTTGCTGGACAGGCCTTTAGGCTTGTCCAGCAACAGCACGCCGTTCACCGGTAAGCCGCGACGCCGACGGGCCATCAGTCTCGACCGCTGTTGCTGCCGGGATCGTTCTCGCCAGCCGGCTCACCAGCCTGACCGCCGCTCTCATCGCCACTTTCATCGCCTAGCCGGGAGCGGTCGCTGGCGACCGCATCCTGAATCAGCGAGGAGAGCCGCTGGCCCCGCACTACGCTTTCGTCATAGTGAAAACGCAGCTCGGGCACATGGCGCAATTTGATGCGCTTGGCAATCTGGCTGCGAAGAAAACCCGCGGCCTGCTTGAGGACCTTGAGGTTCTCCTTGATTTGTTCCGGCGTATCCTCTCCCAGCAGGGTCACGTGGACATCGGCATAGCCGAGGTCACGGCTGACCTCGACGCCGCTGACCGTCACCATCCCCAACCGCGGATCCTTGACCTCGCGCTGGATGAGTACCGCCAGCTCCTTCTGGAGCTGGTCGGCTACCCGGTCTGTTCGCTTGAACTCGCGCATGAACGACTCCTCGAGCCTTTAGAGGGTACGCTCGACCTTGATCTGGTCGAAGACCTCGATCTTGTCGCCGACCTGGACATCGTTGTAGTTCTTCACGCCGATGCCACACTCCATACCGTTGCGCACTTCCTGGACATCGTCCTTGAAGCGGCGCAGCGACTCGAGCTCGCCTTCGTAGATCACCACGTTATCGCGCAGCACACGGATCTTCTTGTTACGGAAGACGCTGCCCTCGACCACCATGCAACCCGCCACGGCGCCGATCTTGGGCGCGCGGAAGACGTCACGGACCTCGGCAATGCCGACGATCTCTTCCTTCCACTCCGGCGCCAGCATGCCCGTCATCGCCTGCTTGACCTCGTCGATCAGCTGGTAAATGACGCTGTAGTAGCGCAGATCCAGGCCTTCACGCTCGATGATCTCGCGGGCGGCGACATCGGCACGCACGTTGAAACCGACCACGATAGCTTCCGACGCCAGCGCCAGGTTGGCATCGGTACCGGTGATGCCGCCCACTCCGGAGGAGACTACGGCCACCTCCACTTCGTCGGTGGAGAGCTCTTCCAGTGCGCCCTTGATGGCTTCCAGCGAGCCCTGGACGTCGGCCTTGAGAACGACATTGACCTTGGCCACCTCGTCCTGACCCATCTGGCTGAACATGTTCTCCAGCTTGGCCTTCTGCTGGCGCGCCAGGCGTACCTCGCGATACTTGCCCTGCCGGAAATTGGCAACCTCGCGGGCCTTCTTCTCATCGGCCACGACCATGAAGTCATCACCGGCGTCCGGGGTACCGTCGAGGCCCTGAATCTCTACCGGCATGGCCGGCCCGACCTCGTCAACTTGCTTGCCCAGCTCGTTGGTCAGGGCACGCACGCGGCCGTAGTGCAGGCCGGCGAGCACGATGTCGCCTTTCTTCAGCGTGCCGTTCTGGACCAACACGGTGGCAACGGGGCCGCGACCCTTGTCCAGGCGCGATTCCACCACTACACCCTTGCCAGGCGCTGCAGGCACCGCCTTGAGCTCGAGCACTTCGGAGACCAGTTGAATGGCCTCGAGAAGATCATCGATGCCGTCGCCGGTATGGGCGGAGACTTGCACGAACTGAGTGTCGCCGCCCCACTCCTCGGAAATCACGCCATGCTGGGAGAGCTCGTTCTTGATCCGATCCAGATCGATGCCCGGCTTGTCGATCTTGTTGATCGCCACCACCATGGGCACTTCGGCCGCCCGAGAGTGATCGATCGCCTCGATGGTCTGGGGCATCACGCCATCATCGGCGGCCACCACCAGGATGACCACGTCGGTGGCCTTGGCACCGCGGGCACGCATAGCGGTAAACGCCGCGTGACCCGGGGTGTCGAGGAAGGTCACGCCGCCGTGGTTATCCTCAACGTGGTAGGCACCGATGTGCTGGGTGATACCGCCGGCTTCACCGGTAGCGACCTTGGCCTTGCGGATGTAGTCGAGCAGCGAGGTCTTGCCATGGTCGACGTGACCCATGACGGTGACCACCGGCGAACGAGTGATCTCATCGCCCTCATAGGAGATGCCTTCGAGCATCGCGGTCTCGAGCGCGTCATCCTTGATCAGCTTGGCCTTGTGCCCCATCTCCTCGACCACGATGGACGCGGTGTCCTGATCGATAGTCTGGTTGATGGTCACCGCCGCGCCCATGTTGAACATGGCCTTGATGACTTCGTTCGCCTTGATCGACATCTTGTCGGCCAGATCGGCGACGCTGATCGACTCGGGGATCGAGACCTCGCGGATGATCGGCTGAGTCGGCTTCTGGAAGCCGTGCTTGCCGCCGCCCGGGGAACCGCCGCGACGACCGCCGCGACGCTCGGCACGCTTGACCTTCTTGCCACCACCGCCACGACGACGCTCATCGCGATCGTCATCGTCACGCTCGTGACGCCCCTTCTTGGCGGCAGTCTTCTTGGGCGGTGCGGTACGACGGTCGCTGCGGCCCTCCTTGGGCGGCGCAGGCTGATCGTTGCCGGTCTGCTGCTCCACCATTTCCGGCACCGGAACCCGCGGCTGGGTGACGACCTTCTCAGCGTCGCGCTTGGCCGCCGACTCGCGAACGGATGCTTCCACGGCACGCGTCTGTTCCTCGGCGGCACGCGTCTGTTCCTCGGCGGCGCGCGTCTGTTCCTCGGCGGCGCGAGTCTTGGAGACCTCGGCGTCGCGCGCGTCCTGCTCAGCCTGAGCCTGCTGGGAGTCGGCCATGTCGCCGACCAGCTGACGCGGCCCGGCATCTTCTACCGGCTCCGGCGGAACGTCATCCTCGGCGCGCTTAACGTAGGTGCGTTTCTTGCGAACCTGCACCTCGATGGTCTTGCCCCGCTCACCGGTATTGATGCGACTACGCGTCTTGCGCGTCAGGGTGATACGGTTTTTCGGCGCCGCAGCGCTGGTGTCCCCACCGTGACTCTTGGTGAGGTGATCCAGCAATTGACGCTTGTCCTCTTCGGACACCGCATCCCCTTCAGATTTGTGGCCGAGACCGGCCTCTTTCATCTGTTCCAGCAGACGGGGCACGTCGCGACCCACCTTCGCTGCAAAATCTTTAACGGTCATCTCTGACATTACGACCCTCCTGAGCCCGTGACCCCAATTCTGTTCGCTTTCGAATACTGTTGCCCGGCCAGTCGGTGCCGGGCTTGGCGCATTGCGCGCTATTCTCCTTCGAACCAGGGCGCACGGGCAGTCATGATCAGTGCCGCGGCGCGCTCCTCGTCCATCCCTTCGATGTCCATCAGGTCATCGACGGCCTGTTCGGCTAGATCCTCCATGGTGACGATTGCCCGGCTGGCCAGGATAAAGGCCAGGTGGCGCTCCATGCCGTCCATTTCCAGCAGGTCGTCGGCCGGCTGTGCCCCATCGAGCGCCTCCTCAGAGGCGATGGCCAGGTTAAGCAGCTCGTCCTTGGCGCGGGTCCGCAGCTCTTCGATAGCCTCTTCGTCGAACTCTTCGATCTCGAGCATCTCTTCCACCGGCACGTAGGCGATCTCCTCCAGAGAGGTAAAGCCCTCCTCCACCAGCAGGCGTGCGACATCGTCATCGATGTCCAGATGCTGGATGAAGTGCTCGACCAGGCTATCGATCTCCTGATCGCGCTTGGCCTCGGCGTCTCCCTCGGTCATGACGTTGATACGCCAGCCGGTGAGCTCGGAAGCCAAACGTACGTTCTGACCGCTGCGGCCGATGGCCTGGGCCAGATTGTCTTCGGCAACCGCCACATCCATGGCATGAGCGTCCTCGTCGACGAGGATAGAAGCCACATCTGCCGGCGCCATGGCGTTGATCACCAGCTGGGCGGGGTTGTCATCCCACAGCACGATGTCCACGCGCTCGTTCTGCAGTTCGGAGGAGACCGCCTGCACCCGCGAACCGCGCATGCCCACGCAGGCACCTACCGGATCGATGCGGCGATCGTTGGTCTTGACGGCAATCTTGGCTCGGGAACCGGGATCACGGGCGGCGCCCTTTATTTCGATGAGCTGCTCGGCGATCTCAGGGACCTCGATGCTGAACAATTCGATGATCAGCTCAGGACAGGTGCGCGAGAGAATCAGCTGGGCGCCACGCGCCTCGGGATCCACCTTGACCAGCAGTGCACGGACCCGCTCGTTCATGCGGTAGCGCTCGCCGGGGATCATCTCACCGCGGGGCAGGAATGCCTCTGCATTCTCACCCAAGTCGATAATCAACCCGTCGCGCGTAGTCTTCTTGACGATACCGGCAACCAGTTCGCCCTCGCGATCAGCATACAGGCGCACCACTTCCGCTCGCTCGGCTTCGCGAACCTTCTGCACGATGACCTGCTTGGCGGTCTGGGCAGCAATACGGCCGAAGTCGGCGTTATCGATCTTCTCCTCGACCACATCGCCCAGCGCCAGGGGCGGGTCGCGACGCTCGGCAAAGGTGAGCTTGATCTCGTGATCAGGGCCGTCAAAGTCGTCGTCTTCTACCACCGTCCAGCGGCGGAATGTCTCGTAATCACCGGTGCGGCGATCGATATGCACCCGCACGCTGGCTTCCTCGTCCTCGAATCGCTTGCGGGACGCACTGGCCAGGGCCGCCTCGACGGCCTCGAAGATCACCTCGCGGGGAACTCCCTTTTCGTTGGAGATCGTTTCAACGACCGCCAGAATCTCTTTGCTCATGCCATTGCCTCGCCAGAAAACCTGTCCTCGAGCCTCATGCTCATCCAGCCGTTCCGACCGGTGGCCTGGTCATCAACCGTGATCATGAAACTTGACCATCAGCACTGACCATCAGGCCTGAAAATAAAACCCAGTCATCCATCCTAGTCATCGAACCGTGGCACTACCTGTGCCTGGTCGATGCTGTCGATCGGAAAGCAATACTCCTCACCCTCGGCCTGGAGCAGCACTTCATCGTCCTCGACCCCGACCAGCAGGCCCTGGAACTTGCGCCGCCCTTCGAAGGGCGCCCGCAGCTTTAGCACCACATCATGGCCGCGGTAGCGATCGAAATGATCGAGAGTGTAGAGCGGACGATCCATCCCCGGAGAGGAGACCTCGAGACGATATTCGCCACGGACCGGATCCTCGACGTCGAATATGGCACTCACCTGGCGGCTAATGTCGGCGCAATCGTCGACGCTGATGCCGTTCTCATGATCGATATAGATCACCAGACGGGAGTGCTTGCCGTGGGATAGAAAGTCGATGCCCCACAGTTCGAAGCCCATGGCGGTGACCACGGGTTCGATCATTGCGTGCAGTGCAGCATCCTTGATAGCCACGAAAATATAGCTCCTACAGCCGTTGCATCAGGCACCTGGCCGGGAGTAAGCAGGAAAGTCAGGTGGCTGATTGGCATTACCCGGAACAGCTGCGGACGCTTGACGCCCTGCATGCTGCTAACAAAAAGCCCCTTCACAGGAAGGGGCTTTTACATAAAACCTTTAGACCACTCCGGCAATTTGGCTGCCCCTTCTCTTCGAACCCTAGCGCAACGGCTGCAATTCGAAAGGCGCCTAACCGGAAGATGGTAGCGGGGACCGGATTTGAACCGATGACCTTCGGGTTATGAGCCCGACGAGCTACCAGACTGCTCCACCCCGCATCAATCTAGGTCGGTGATTTTATACATCACCAAGACTTTTGTCAAGGCATATCACCGCTTTACCCGTACTGCCTGTTACTTTCTGAAGAACCACTTGTACACCCGGTACACTGTGATGATTCAGATGGTGCCGAAGGCGGGACTTGAACCCGCACGGCCATAAGGCCACTACCCCCTCAAGATAGCGTGTCTACCAATTCCACCACTTCGGCATCAGGGGATGCTGGAAACTGCCAAGCGGACTACTCGTCGCTTCCCTCCAGCACTGGCGCTGCATTATCCACACCTCGGGCGCTGTCGTCAAGGGTGGGAACGCTGCGCTGTTGCTCGATCAAGCGTGAATCGGGAATGCCTGCTTCAGGCGCCTGACGCGCCTGGGAAGCATACCAGGCTAGGGTCAGGGAGGTGGCGAAGAAGGCAGCGGCCAGGAAGGCAGTAAACTTCGCCAGGAAGCCACCGCTGCCGCGAGAGCCGAATACGGTCTGGGAGGCACCGCCACCAAAGGCGGCGCCGGCTTCGGCGCCCTTGCCCTGCTGCAACAGGACGAGGACAACCAGGGCGATGGCGAGCGTCACATGAATCAAAAGAATGGGAACTTGCATGAATTCAACCTGCTGACTGACAGATGGCTAGGAAATCGTCGACCTTGAGGGAGGCACCGCCCACTAGGCCGCCGTCGATATCGGGTTGGGCAAGCAGTTCACCGGCGTTACCGGCGTTCATACTCCCCCCGTAGAGAAGTCGCAGCCCTTCGGCCAACTCCCGGTTATAGCTGGCCTGGTAGTCACGAATGCCGGCCATCACCTCTTGGGCCTGTTGCGGCGTGGCGGTGCGACCCGTGCCGATGGCCCATACCGGCTCATAAGCAATCACGACGCATGCGCGCTGGGCGGGCTCCAGGCGGGACATGACAAAACCTACCTGACACAGCACCACTTCCATGGTGCGACCTGCGTCGCGCTCCCCGAGTCTCTCGCCCACGCAGAGCACCGGCGTCAAACCAACGCTCAGGGCGGCACGCACACGATCGAAGACCTCCTCGTCTCCTTCGTGATAGAGCTGGCGCCGCTCGGAATGGCCTACCAGGACATAGCGAGCGCCGAACTCACACAACATGGTACCGCTCACCTCGCCGGTATGCGCCCCGGAATGCAGCGGATTAAGCGATTGAGCGCCAAGCCGCAAAGAAGTGTCGGCAAAGGCGTTCTGCGCCGCCTGCAGATAGGGAAACGGAGGGAAAACCGCGACCTCAACCCCCTCCGGTAGCTCAGCCTCGGCAAACGCGCGACCGAATGCCTCGACCAGTTCGACCGAGCCATTCATCTTCCAGTTGCCGGCAAGCAGCGGAGTACGCATTGACAGGCCATCCACATCCAGATGGGGGCGCCCCTCCACCATCACCCGGATCAGCGGCTCGGTCCCGGATGGACGCAGCAGAACACGTCCCTCGTCCCCCAGCTCGGCCTCCACTTCGGCTACCGACGCCTGAAGCTCCGTTCGTTCCATAAGCACCGCGGCATTGCTGCCCGGAGTGAGACGAACATTAACCAGCGCCTGGGGCGCCTTCTCCAGTCCGGCAAGCAGGCGCTGTAGCGACTTCTCCTCACGCACCATGATCGCCAGCACCTGAAGCGCCGAGACGATACCGTCGCCGGTGGTCTGCACATGGCCACAGACGATGTGTCCCGAAGACTCGCCGCCCAACTGCCAGCCCTTGCTGGCCAGGAGCTCCATGACGTAGCGGTCGCCCACCCTGGAACGCTCAAAGGGAATGCCCAGCTGCTCGAAGGCCGCGGCCAAGCCAAAGTTGGACATCAGGGTGCCTACCACGCCGCCACCCAGTTCACCGCGGGCGTGGCGATCGCGGGCAATCAGGTAGAGGATATCGTCACCGTCGATTTCGCGACCGTCGGCATCTACCAGCAATACCCGGTCGCCGTCACCGTCGAAGGCCACGCCGAGATCGGCGCCCTGCTGGATCACCGCAGCACGCAGCGCTGCCGGATGGGTGGAACCGACCTCCTTGTTGATATTGAGGCCATCCGGACTCGCCCCGATCAGGCTCACGTCGGCACCCAGCTCTCGGAACACGCTGGGCGCGATGTGGTAGGTCGCCCCATGGGCACAGTCCAGCACCACCTTCAGGCCAGTGAGGCTGACCCTATCTGGCACCGTGGACTTGCAGAACTCGATGTAGCGACCCGCGGCATCATCGATGCGCGTCGCCTTGCCCAGCTTGTCTGCCGCCACCGTAGTCAGCGGTTCATCGAGCATCGCCTCGATCTGGTTTTCGACGTCATCGTCCAGCTTGGCCCCGGCAGGAGAGAAGAACTTGATGCCGTTGTCGGCGAAAGGGTTGTGCGATGCCGAGATGACAATACCGGCATCGGCGCGGAAGGTGCGAGTCAGGTAGGCGATGCCTGGCGTCGGCATGGGGCCCAACAGGGCAACGTCCACGCCGGCGGCGGAGAGACCGGCCTCCAGAGCCGATTCGAACATGTAGCCGGAGATCCGGGTGTCCTTCCCGATCAGCACGCGCGGGCGGCGCTTGGCGCCGCGCGCGGCCAGCACGCGACCGGTGGCCCAACCCAGCTTGAGCATGAAGTCGGCCGTGATGGGCGGCTCACCGACGGTGCCACGGATCCCGTCGGTACCAAAATAACAACGTGTCATCAGCATCCTTCCTTGAGTACGGCCCATGTCATGTTCACCGCATCTACGCTCGGAGCCACATCATGGACGCGCACGATACGAGCGCCACGCTCCACCGCCAGGGCCGTCAGTGCCAGCCCGCCGGGGAGGCGTTCCTCCACCGGACGCTCCAGCACCTTGCCGATCATGCTCTTGCGTGACATACCCACCATCAGGGGCAACTCGAGTGCCGCCAGCCGTTCCAAACGGTTGAGCAGTCGGAGGTTGTGCTCGACGGTCTTGCCAAAGCCGAAGCCGGGGTCAACCAGCAACCGCTCGCTGCGCAGGCCTGCGGCTTTGCAGGCAGCGACTCGCTCCGCGAGGTAGTCGGCCACCGCCTCCTCAATGGGCACATCATAGCGGGGCGCCTGCTGCATGTCGCGGGGCTCCCCCTGGCGGTGCATCAGGCACACCGGCAGGCCGGTGCTGGTGGCCGCGGCCAGGGCCCCCTCGCGCTCCAGTGAGCGCACGTCATTGATCATGCCGGCGCCCAGGGCAGCACTCGCGCGCATTACCTCTGGGCAACTGGTGTCCACCGAGACCAGGGCATCCAACTCGCGCACCAGCGCCTCTACCACCGGCGCCACCCGGTCGAGCTCCTGCTGGGGCGAGATCTCATCGGCGCCCGGCCGAGTCGACTCACCCCCCACGTCGATGATTGCCGCGCCCTCGGCCAGCATGCGCTCGCCATGGCGCAGCGCATCCTCCAGAGCCACGTGGCGGCCGCCGTCGGAGAAGGAGTCGGGGGTGACGTTGAGGATCCCCATGACGCGGGGATAGGAAAGGTCAAGCCGGTGGCGTCCGCAGATCAAAGTGGCTGGAGTCAGGTTCATTATCGCTCGGCAGGTTTGTCGGAAATGGGATGGCCAGAATGGCAAAAGCGCCCCCGATGGGGGCGCCTGCCTGACGGGAGGAAGCGGGCTCAGGAGCCGGCAGGTCCTCCTAGCGGATCGGAGGGCCGGCGACGCGGCTCATCGTCGTCCTCCTCATCACCATCGACCTGCTCCGGCTCGTCGCGGGGGGACTCTGCTCCGGCGTGAGTATCATCTCCGACGGGCGCTCCACCGCTCGGATCATCCCAACCTTCGGGGGGACGCGGATCACGACCCTCCATGATGTCCTTGAGCTGGGTAGCGTCGATGGTCTCGTACTTCATCAGCGCCTCGGCCATGGCGTCGAGCTTGTCGCGGTTATCCGCAAGAATTTCACGTGCCTGCTCGTAGCAGCCGTCGATGACCTTGCGCACTTCCTTGTCGAGCCTGGAAATGGTCTCGCCTGACTTGAGCTTGCCGCCCTGGCCGGGCCCACCCATGAACTGGTGCGACTCGTCCTCGTCGTACATGATCGGGCCCATCTCCTCGGAGAGCCCCCACTTGGCGACCATGTTGTGGGCCAGTTCGGTAGCGCGCTTGATGTCGTTCGACGCCCCGGTCGTGACACCGTTGGGGCCAAGCGTCATCTCTTCGGCGAGGCGACCGCCGAACAGCGAGCATATCTGACTGATGATCTGCTGACGCGACAGGCTGTAGCGATCCTGCTCCGGAAGGAACATCGTCACACCCAGGGCACGACCGCGGGGAATGATGGTCACTTTGTACACCGGATCATGCTCCGGCATCACTAGACCGATGATCGCGTGGCCCGACTCGTGGTAGGCGGTATTGAGCTTTTCCTTCTCGGTCATGACCATGGAGCGGCGCTCGGCCCCCATCATGATCTTGTCCTTGGCCATCTCGAGCTCATCCATGCCTACTAGGCGCTTGTTGCGGCGTGCGGCGAACAACGCACCCTCATTGACAAGGTTGGCCAGATCGGCACCGGAGAAACCCGGGGTACCGCGAGCGATCAGCATCGGCTTGACGTCATCGGCAAGAGGCACCTTGCGCAAGTGCACATTCAAGATGTGCTCACGGCCGCGAATGTCAGGCAACGGCACCACCACCTGGCGGTCGAAGCGGCCCGGGCGCATCAGCGCCGGGTCGAGTACGTCGGGACGGTTGGTGGCGGCGATGACGATGATGCCCTCGTTGGCCTCGAAGCCATCCATCTCTACCAGCAGCTGGTTGAGAGTCTGCTCGCGTTCGTCGTTGCCGCCGCCCATGCCGACCCCGCGGGAACGGCCCACGGCGTCGATCTCGTCGATAAAGATGATGCAGGGGGCCTGCTTCTTGGCCTGCTCGAACATATCGCGAACGCGGGAGGCGCCTACGCCAACGAACATCTCGACGAAGTCGGAGCCTGAGATCGAGAAGAACGGCACCTTGGCCTCACCGGCGATGGATTTCGCCAGCAGGGTCTTACCGGTGCCTGGTGGGCCCACCATCAGCACACCGCGAGGAATGGTGCCGCCCAGGCGTTGGAACTTGGTGGGGTCTCTCAGGAAGTCGACCAGTTCCTCCACTTCCTCCTTGGCCTCGTCGCAGCCCGCTACATCGGCAAAGGTGGTCTTAATCTGATCCTGCGAGAGCAGCTTGGCCTTGGACTTGCCAAAGCTCATCGGCCCACCTTTTCCGGCACCCCCGCCCTGCATCTGGCGCATGAAAAACATGAAGATCGCCAAGATCAGCAAAATCGGGAAGCTGGCTATCAGCAGCCGAGTCCACAGACTCTGTTGTTCCGGCTCCTTACCCACCACCGTAACGTTGTTGGAGAGCAAGTCATCAATCAGTTTGGGATCTTCCGCCGCAGGGCGGATGGTTTGGAACATTGAACCGTCGGTGCGCTCGCCGCTGATCGTGTAGCCGTCGATGGTGACACTACGGACCTGCTGATTTTGCACCTGCTGAACGAACTGGGAGTAGTTCATCGACTGAGGTGAGCTATCGACACTAAAATTGTTGAACACCGTCAGTAAGACTGCCGCGATGACCAACCACAGAATCAAATTTTTTGCCATATCATTCAAGGGACTACCCTCAATATCAGTAATCTGTCGGCCACATATGCGCCTGGCACATTTGACACTACATGAGCAGGCTGCGTTCAGCCACCGCCGTTAGCTACGCACGGTCGGGCTACTATTTAGTCACTTTGACACAGTTGCACGTCGCTGTGTGACAATCGCCGCGTTAGGCCTGGCCTATCGAGCCATTCGACGACGGTCAGCCTCGAAAGCCCTGTGCCAGCAGATAGACCTCGCGAGATCTCGCTCGGGAAGCCCCTGGTTTACGGGCGACAACTCGAGTAAAGCGCTCTCGAAGAATCTTAAGGTATTCGTCAAAGCCCTCCCCCTGGAAAAGCTTGGCCAGGAAAGTACCGCCAGGACGTAGCGTCTGACCCGCAAGGTCCAGCGCCAGTTCCACAAGGTACATCGCCTGAGGCTGGTCAATGGCGGCCATGCCGCTCATGTTGGGCGCCATATCGGACATCACCAGATCCACCGGACGTTCGCCAAGCACCGCGAGAAGCGCCTCAAGGACCGACTCCTCGGTGAAGTCACCCTGGATGAAGTCGACACCTGCCAGGGCGTCCATCTCGAGAATGTCAGAGGCGATTACCACTCCGTCGGAGCCCACCTTATCGGCCGCTACCTGGCTCCAACCACCGGGAGCAGCGCCCAGGTCGATCACCGTCATACCGGGCTTGAAGAGGCGATCCTTGTCGTCCAGTTCAAGAAGCTTGTAGCTGGCCCGGGAGCGGTAA
>JAIVHL010000094.1 GCA_020201075.1 Halomonas sp.
GTAATCCAAGGTACACCTCGTTGGCGCCGCGGCGCCGTTTTCTCGTCGGGGGATGAAATCCGCCCGGCAGTATAAACCCCCTGTGGGTAATCGTCAGGGTTTTCCACACCGCCTTGGCCTTCCCCGACCTTCCATCGCTGACTTAATAGTAAATATCAATATATATAGAAAGAAGTTCTGTTGTTGTAGTAACTACTGGTGTGGACAAAACCCGTGGATAAGAAGGAAAACCGTTTTAATATCATGGAGATACATTGTTGACCAAGCGCGGGGCAAACTCGTTACTGCCTGAGCACAGAGCGGCAGGAGCTTGTGGACAGAAGCCGTCCTTATCCACATCCTCAGTATCACACCGCTTGTCCACCGCTGCATACCTGGCTTATGCCCGCGACTGTGAACAACCATTGCCGCGATGCTTAAACCCTTCTAGCAAGGGGGTGACAGGAGGAAATTTTGTTGGTGACGAAATTTCTATCCACAGGCAAAAAAAAGGCCCTGTCGTCTGCGACAGGGCCTTTTTTCTCACTTTCAGGCTACCGATATCAGTGCTTGAGTACCCGAGCCAAGAAGCTACGAGTGCGCTCGTCGGTAGGTTGGTCGAAGATCTGCTCCGGAGGCGCCTGCTCGGCGATCTCTCCCTGGTGGATGTAAATCACCCGATCGGCCACTTCCCGTGCAAAGCCCATTTCGTGAGTGACAATGATCATGGTCATGCCTTCTCTTGCCAGCTCCCGCATGGCATCGAGCACTTCGCCGATCATCTCGGGATCCAGCGCCGAGGTGGGCTCATCAAAGAGCATCAACCGTGGCTCCATGGCCAGGGCGCGGGCCAGGGCGACGCGCTGCTGCTGGCCGCCTGAGAGCTGGCTGGGGTACTTGGCGGCCTGGTCGCTGATACCGACCCTTGCCAACAGCCGCTCCGCGGTCTCCAGGGCGTCTGTGCGGCTCCAGTCGCGCACCTTCATGGGAGCCAGGGTGATGTTGTCCAACACGCTGAGATGCGGGAAGAGGTTGAACTGCTGGAACACCATGCCGACTTCGGTGCGAATTTTCTGCAGCGCTTGCCCGCTCTTGCCGTAGGGCGTGAGCTCGTTGCTGTCCACCTCGATATGGCCGTCCTGGAACTCTTCCAGACCGTTGATGCAGCGAATCAGCGTCGATTTGCCCGAACCGCTGGCACCGATGACTACCACGACTTCGCCGGGGGCGACTTCCAGGTCGATGTCCTTGAGCACGTGCAGGGTGCCGAAGTGTTTGTTGACCTTCTCCATCCGCACGATGGGAGCGGTTGCGTTCTCGTTCTGTGTCATGCGTAGGCTCCCCTTTATTGTCCGACCAGGCCGCGGCGCTCCAGCTGGCGCAGCAGCAGCGACAAGGTCCAGGTGATGGCAAGATACATCAGGGCCACCATGAAATAGACTTCCAGAGCGGTGAAGGTGGTGGCGATGTAGATCTGTCCTTGCCGAACCAGTTCGCCTACGCCGATCACCGAGAACAGCGAGGTGTCCTTGATGCTGATGATGCCCTGGTTGCCTAGAGGCGGAATCATGCGGCGGAAGGCCTGGGGCCAGATGACGTAGCGGAAGGCCTGGATACGGGAGAGTCCCAGCGACAGCGAAGCCTCGCGTTGACCACGTTCGATGGATTGCACGCCGCCGCGCACCACTTCCGATATGTAGGCGCCGGAATTGACCGCGATGGCGGCAATGCCGGCGGTCAGGGCATTGATGGGACTACCCAGCAGCTGAGGCAAACCATAGAAGATGAACAGCACCTGCACCAGGATGGGGGTGCCGCGGAACACTTCGACGTAGACGATCGCCGGCCAGCGTATGAGGCGCGAGGTGCTGATGCGCATCAGGCCGAAAATGATGCCGATGATGAAGCCGATGGCGAGTCCGCCGAAGGAGATCAGCAGGGTCCAGGGAACGCCCGGCAGCAGGTGGGGAATGGAGCGGAACGCCGCCCCCCAGTCAAATTGAAAGGTCACTTCCACAAGCATTTCTCCGGGATAGCTGGAAACGAGGCGGGGCCGGGAGGTGTTACCGCCCGGCCCCGCTGGTCAACTCGTCGTGTTATTACAACGAAGCATTAGGGCGTATTCGGCTTACTCCTCCGAAGGGGCCTCGCCGAACCATTTCTCATAGATCTCCGCGTAGGTACCGTCCTCGTGCATCTCTGCCAGTGCCTCGTTGACCGGTTCGACCCACTGGCTGCCCTTATGGAAAACGATGCCGTACTGCTGGCCCGAATAGAGGGGACCAACGACCTTGGTACGTCCCTCACCACGAGTCTGAGAGAAGTAGGCGACATTGGGGGCATCATAGAAGGCGGCATCGACGTTACGGCCGAGCAGCGCCATGTACATGTCGCTGTTGCCCGGGTAGGGAGTGATATCGGCGCTGTCGCCCAAGTTTTCCTGAAGGAAGTCATAGCTGGTGGAGCCTATGCGTGTGGCCACCGACATGCCCTTCAGGTCTTCGATGGTTTCAACACTGTCGTTGTCGGCACGCACGATAATCCGCAGGCCGGAATCGTAGTAGGGATCCGAGAAGTCGACAATCTGAGCGCGTTCTTCGGTAATGGTCACGCCGGCCACGGCGATTTCCTGACTGCCGGTCTGCACCGCCGGGATGATGCCGGCGAACTCCATGGTAGTCAGATTGATCTCAAATCCGGCGCGTTGACCGAGTTCGTTGATCATGTCCATATCGAACCCGATCATCTCGCCGGTTTCGGGATCAAGCATTTCGAAGGGCACAAAGCTGGGATCGGTGACCACGTTGACGATCGGCGTTTCGGCCAGCGTGGAACCCGCCATGCCAAGGCCCATCGCCAAGGCGGCGGCCATCGTGGTGTGCTTCAGGATAGGTGAAGCGGAAGTGGATCTTGTCATGAGGTTCCCCGTTATCGAGACTTTTCTGGTAGGTATCACCTTTTCAACATTGGCGAGAATGCTCCAGAGCGTCAAGTCGGGAAATTTCACGGTGATTTACACCATGAAAGAGGCGCCACAGCCACAGGTAGTGGTGGCATTGGGGTTCTGGACCAGGAAGCGGGCACCGGCGAGGCCTTCCTCGAAATCTACGGTTGAGCCCACCAGGTACTGGTAGGAGAGTGGGTCAACCACTAGGCCAACGTCGCCGAATTCGATGACGGTGTCGTCGTCGGCGACGTCATCGGCGAAATCGAATCCGTATTGAAAGCCCGAGCATCCACCTCCGGTCACGTAGACCCGTAGCTTGAGATGGCTGTTGACTTCTTCCTCGACCAGCGACTTGAGCCGTGCCCGGGCGCTATCGGACAGCAGCAGCGGGGTGGGTACAAAGGATTCGGCACCGCTCATTGGAGAGCTCCCTTGAGGGAAATGAATAGTTCGACCGAGTATTATCCGCAATACCCAGCAATTTGGTCAACTTTCTGGGTCATGTCATTTCACCTGCGT
>JAIVHL010000225.1 GCA_020201075.1 Halomonas sp.
CGCCCGCTTCCTGCCGCTGCTGATGCCCTCCGAGGCCTTCATCACCGGCATGCTCATGTCCGTTCTGCTGGTCTACCACCCCAACTGGGTCGCTACCTTCAACGACCATCGCTATATCGATACCAAATAGCTTCGCACTCACCCGGCGGTATTACCCCGACCGTCACTCGATCGGCAGCGTCAGTTGGCGGCGATGCAACTCCGGCAACAGTCGGGCGCCAACCCCGATCAGGCGCACCGGGCGGCGGCCACGTTCCCAGGCCTGCTCGAGAAGGCGGGAGAAACTCTCGGGGGAGGGGGCCAGGCCGCGGCTCTCAAGAGTGGTCACGCTGAAGTCGTCGAAGCGCACTTTTACTACTATCCCGGCCAGGGGGGGATGGCCGTGGCGGGCGATGCGCTCCATTAGTTTCTGGCAAAGCGGAGCCAAGGCTTGGCGGCAACTGGCGAGATCTGGCAGGTCCTGGGCAAAGGTGCTTTCTACGCTGATCGACTTGCGCTCGCGCTCCAGGCGCACCGGCCGCTCATCGATGCCCCGGGCCAGTTCGAACAGTCGCTTGCCAAACTTGCCGAAGGCCTCGACCAGCCGCTCCAGCGGCACTTCACGCAGCGCCTCACAGGTGGCAATGCCCATGGCATCTAGGCGCGCGCCGGTGGCAGGCCCCACGCCGTGAAGCTTCTTCACCGGCAGCGCCTGCAGGAAGTCCTCCATGCGCTCTGGGGTGATCACCGTCAGGCCGTTGGGCTTTTCCCAATCGCTGGCGATCTTGGCCAGGAACTTGTTGGGGGCCACCCCCACGGAAAGGGTGATGCCGGTGCGCGCGAGGCACTCCTCCTTAAGCCAGCGGGCCATCCAGGTGGCGCTGCCGGAGAACCCCTCTACCTGGCTGACGTCGAGGAAGGCCTCGTCCAGCGAGAGGGGCTCCACCAAGGGGGTCAGCTCATGGAAGATCGCCTGGATTTGCTGTGAAACTTCGCGGTATTTCTCGAAGTTGCCGGGCAGCAGAGTGAGGTGGGGGCAGAGGCGCAGCGCTCGGGCCGTGGGCATCGCCGAATGGATGCCGAAGACCCGGGCGGGGTAGTTGCAGGTGGCGATGACCCCGCGCCGCTCGGGGCTGCCACCGATAGCCAGCGGCAGTTCCGTGAGCGCGGGGTTGTCGCGCATTTCCACCGCTGCGAAGAAGCAGTCGCAGTCGGCATGCAGGATCTTTCTCATAAGGCAAACTCGGTAAGCGCCGTTGTCGGCGCTTACCCCAGTGCCTGGCCGCTGCCGCCGCGAATCACGCCCACGCCGATGCCCTCGATCTCCAGCGCTTGATGGCGCAGGTCTACCTCGATGGGAGCAAACTCCGAATTCTCGGCGCTCAGGGTGACCACGTGTCCGCTGCGCTGGAAGCGCTTAACGGTCACCTCGTCCTCCAGGCGCGCCACCACGATCTGGCCGTCGCGCACCCGCTCGGTGCGGTGAACGGCGAGCAGGTCGCCCTCCAGGATGCCGATATCCTTCATGGAGAGGCCGCGCACCCTGAGCAGGTAGTCGGCCCGGGGGGTGAAGTACTCCGGGGGCAGCGGGCAGTAACGGTCGATATGTTCCGCGGCAAGGATCGGGCTGCCCGCGGCCACCTCGCCGATGATTGCCAGCCCTTGCAGCGGGACATCGCCCTCGGCGACGGGCTCCTGCTCCTGGGCGGGCAGGCGTATGCCGCGGGAAGTGCCTGCGATCATGCGGATGGCGCCTTTCTTCTCGAGCGCCCGCAGGTGCTCCTCGGCGGCATTGGGCGAGCGGAATCCCAGGGCTCGGGCAATCTCGGCCCGGGTGGGCGGATAGCCAAGGTCCTGGAGGGTCTTGACGATAAAGTCATAGACGTTTTGCTGGCGCTGGGTGAGGGGGCGTGCCATACGACCTCCGAGGCGAAATCGGTGACTGGGTGAATACGTTAGTGATCAAGTATACAGTATGTCATTTCATCCAGTAACAGGGTTTTGCTGGCACCCACCAGAAGCACCCGTCGCGCTGGTAGAGGTAAGGCTTCGTTTAAAACGCGTTGTCCCTCCGGGCATTGAGAATGGCGCTGACGCTGGCTTACAATTCCCTTCACGTTTGAAACATCTGTTTATAATCGTGGACTCTCTATCGGGACTCTTATCGGGATTTTCCAAATGGCCCAGACCGACACCGTTACCCGCATCCTCGATACGGCCGAGGTGCTGTTCGCCGAGCGCGGCTTCGCCGAGACCTCGTTGCGCACCATCACCAGCAAGGCCAAGGTCAATCTGGCCGCGGTGAACTACCACTTCGGCTCAAAGAAATCGCTGATCCAGGCGGTGTTCGCCCGCTACCTTGACCCCTTCACCGAGCGCTTCCACCGCGCCCTGGACGAGCTCCAGGCCGACTACGGCGACGACGTGATCCCCCTCGAGGAGCTGCTCGAGACAATGGCGCGCAGCGTGCTGGAGGTGCCCGCGGAGCGCAACAGCCTTAAGGTCTTCATGCGCCTGCTGGGGCTCGCCTACAGCCAGGCCCAGGGGCACCTGCGCCGCTATATTCAGGAGGAGTACGGCAGCGTCTTTACCCGCTTCACCGAACTGGTTCGCCTTGCCACCCCCGAATTGCCCGATGCCGAACGCTTCTGGCGCCTGCACTTCATGCTCGGCACTGTGATCTTCACGTTCTCCGGCCTTGACGCGCTCCGCGATATTGCCGAGAAGGATTACCAGGAGCATGTCACGGTGCGCGATTTAATCCGACGCCTGCGCCCGGTGGTTGTCGCCGCCATGCAGGCTCCGCTGCCGACGCCGGTTACGCTGGCCGCCCAGGAAGCCTGAACGGTGCTTGATCACTAGAGGCGCCGGCGGCGCTGTCACTCCCGTTGGCGATGCCCTAGAATCTTTTTCCCTTTACACTTTTGTCCTTTTAAACTCTTGCCCCTTTGATGCCATGGAATCGATCATGCCCACGACCCTCGGCCCGGTGATGCTTGACCTGGAAGGTACCGCTCTCACTGCCGAGGAGCGCATGCTGCTGGCACGTCCCGAGGTGGGAGGGGTCATTCTGTTTGCCCGTAATACCGAATCGGCGGAGCAGGTGCGCGAACTGAGCTACGCGATTCGCTCGGTCCGCCCGGAGCTGTTGCTGGCCATCGACCAGGAGGGTGGCCGAGTGCAGCGACTGCGCCAGGGCGTTACCCGGCTGCCGGCCATGGCGCGGCTGGCGGCGGGCGTGGTCCGCCACCCCGAGGTCACCCGGCGGCTCTGCCAGGACGCCGGTTGGTTGCTGGGTATGGAGATGGCCGCCTGCGGTCTGGATCTGAGCTTCGCCCCCGTGCTCGACGTCGACGACGGCACCTCCACGGTGATTGGCGATCGCAGCTTCTCCGCCGACCCCGAGATCGTCGCCGCCCTGGCCGGCGCCTTCGTCAACGGGGCGCCTTCGTCAACGGCCTGCACGAGGCCGGCATGGTCGCTGTGGGCAAACACTTCCCCGGCCACGGCGGCGTAGCGGCGGACTCCCACCATGAGCTGCCGGTGGATCCCCGTCCGCTGGAGGTCCTTCGCCAGCGCGACCTGGTGCCCTTCACCCACCTGGCCGGCCGCCTCGACGGCATCATGCCCGCCCACGTGGTCTATTCCGCCTTCGATTCGCGCCCGGCCGGTTTCTCGCCCGTTTGGCTCGGTCTGCTGCGCCAGAGCCTGGGCTTCAGGGGCGTGATCTTCTCCGACGACCTGAGCATGGCCGGCGCCGCCTCTGCCGGCAGCCCGGGCGAGCGTGCCCTCGCGGCGCTGAATGCCGGCTGCGACATGCTGTTGGTCTGCAATGACCGCGCCGCGGCAATCGAGGTGCTCGACGCCTGCCGCCAGCGGCCCGGTGCCAGCCGCCTCACCCGGCTGCGCTACGGCCGCGCCCGCCCGCAGCTCTCGACCCTCACCGCGCTCTCCCGCTGGCGCCGCGTCCACGCCCATCTCGAGGCCCTGGCCTGAGCCCTGGCCTTCGCTTCTCTCTTCGACCGCGAGCCCCCGTAATGCCCAAACTCGATGCCGATCTTCACCCGTCCCTCGCCGACATGCGCGAAGTAATGGAGAGCGCTGACTGCCTGATCACCCAGGAGGCCGTGCAGCGCGCCCTGGACCGCATGGCCGCCGAGATCACTCGCGACCTCGGCGAGCAGCTGCCGGTCTTCTACTGCGTGATGAACGGCGGCTTGATCACCACCGGCCACCTGCTGCCGCGCCTCGGTTTTCCACTGGAGGTGGACTACCTTCACGCCACCCGCTATCGCGGCGGCACCCGCGGCGGCGAGTTGTTCTGGCGTGTTTCCCCGGAAGTGCCCATGGCCGGCCGCCACGTGGTGATCGTCGACGACATCCTCGACGAGGGCGCCACCCTGGCCGCCATCCTCGCCTATTGCCGCGAGGCAGGCGCCGCCAGCATCTCCACCGCGGTACTGGTCGACAAGCAGCACGACCGCAAGGCGATTCCTGACCTCAAGGCCGACTACTGCAGTCTGGAGGTCGCCGATCGCTATGTCTTCGGCTTCGGCATGGACTACAAGGGGTACTGGCGCAATGCCCCCGGCATCTTCGCCCCGAAAGGGATGTAGCGTTCTGTTGGGTAGAGGTGTGTCTGAAGTGCTTGAGGTCACCAGTAGAAGCTGTGCTGTGTTACTGAGTCTTCAATC
>JAIVHL010000226.1 GCA_020201075.1 Halomonas sp.
GTTTGTCCTCGGGTTGACTGCCACGCCCATACGCCGTGACGGCCAACAACCGATTATCTACATGCAATGCGGCCCAATTCGCCACACGTCAACCCAACCTGCCAATGCGCCAAAAGACCTTTTGATAATGCCACGCCGGCTGGACACAAGGATTGATATTCCCATTAATGACGGCATTCAAGCTATTTTCCGCCACCTCGCCCAGGATGATGCGCGAACAGAAGCGATCACTGACGACATTGCCGATGCCTATGATGCAGGACGGAAGATACTTGTCCTGACCGAGCGCACTGATCACCTCAAGGCTATCCAGACCGCCCTGTCGGGGAAGGCCCCGCCCCCTTTCATGCTCCATGGTCGCATGTCACAGAAACAGCGTGCTGAGCTGATAGCTGAGCTCGACGCACTCGCCCATGATCAACCTCGTATTCTGCTAGCCACCGGTAAATTGGTCGGCGAAGGCTTTGACCATCCCCCTCTCGATACCTTGGTACTTGCCATGCCGGTCTCATGGAAAGGTACCCTGCAACAATATGCCGGACGGCTGCACCGCGAGCATAGCGACAAGGAAAATGTCCGTATCCTTGACTATGTGGATGCTGGCCACCCAGCTCTGCTACGGATGTGGAACAAACGTCGCCGTGGTTACCGAGCGATGGGATATCGGGTAGACGAAGAGACACAACATTCAGACCTTCTTTCCTGACGGCACCCCAATCCGCGAATATCATTGATCGTTCGAGAGAACGAGTCTTATCAGGCGTCACGGCAAGAGCCCAAGGCGTTTCAGCTGTTCGAGGAAAAGTCCCTTGCGCCGATGCTCCGCCACTATCCTGTCCAGGCGCTCTTCGAAAGCGGCCTGCCTACCGCGCTCAATGGACAGCTCCCGCAGGTCCGCCAGCAACCTGGCGGCCGTCTCATAACCTTTGGATTGCCGACGACCAATCTGAATCAGCGCTTCCTGCCAAGCTTGCTCACCCAACCTGGCCACCTGAGCCAGGCGCTGCTGATGCTGCTTTGCTTCTGTCGCCGCCTGCTCTGCTTCCCGGCGTGCCTTCTCTTCCCGATAGGCCTGGCGATGTCGCTCGTGAGAGGCACCCGCCCGTATCTTCAACTCGGACACGCTGCGTCGAAGCGGTGGTCGGTCATGACCATCTCGGCGGTACGACCTTCCTTGCTGACGGTCAGCACCCTGACCTCTTTCGTGACGATCAGCCTAATGGTCTGGCTGCTGACCCATTTCGGCCTGTTATTTGTCTAGCCCATCATCACCGCCTCCAGGGCGGCAAAATAGCCCTGGCTGCCCAGTCCTGCGATCACCCCATCAGCACGCTGTGAGACATAGGAGTGGTGACGAAAGCTCTCCCGCTTGTGCACATTGGAGAGATGAACCTCGATCACTCTTCCGTCAAAGGCGTTGAGGGCATCGAGAATTGCCACCGAAGTGTGGGTGTAGGCCGCCGGGTTGATGATGATTGAGGCGGTGCCGTCCCGGGCTGGCGCATGCCCAGCAGGTTGAGATTTGGGCCATGCAGGACCAGTATCTTGCGCTGACTCATCAGACTGTCTCCCACATCGTGATTTCCGGGTTTTCAAGCGAACAACCAACTCGCATCTCCAGTGATGGACGATTGTGTGTCCCGGCCCCGGGCGTTGCAAGGCAAGCTAAACAGAGGCGTTCCAAGGCCTAGCGAGGAATTACCGACATCTCGCTCACTGGAAACGGACGGTGGTCTCAAGTTCTAAGCGCAACGCGTTTCAATAGTGAAAAATCCAATCTGGTCAGATTTGACTCGGCACACGCTGTGAATTGCTCCCTGCGTTACCGACAATGCTGATCAGCAAGACCGCGGCGGGATCTCGCATCGCCTGTCTTGCAAGCCCTGGAGCACAAGAGTGGCCAGAAGAGCCAAGACCAGCCTCCTCATGAGGGGGCCACAACAAATTGGTATGGCATATCGCCATGCGTTCACCGTCAACAAGTCCAATAGGTGGCCAGATGGATAAGACACGCTTAGCAGGAAAGAACTGCCTGATTACCGGCGCCGCACGTGGCATGGGTGCAGCTGTCGCCGAGCATTATGCCGCGCAGGGCGCAAATGTCTGCGTTGCCGACCTTAACACCGAGGGATGCGATGAAGTCGTCAAACGCATCAACGGCAGGGATGGCGGCAAGGCCATCGCAGTAAAGCTCAATGTTACCGAGAGAGACCAGGTGAAGGCGGCCGTCCAGGCTACCGTCGATGCCTTCGGCAGCCTCAACGTCATGGTCAACAACGCCGGCATCAACAAACCGCTGATGTTTCTGGATATCACCGAGGATAACTGGCACCAGATCATGGACGTCAATGCGCTGGGCTGCCTGCTCGGCATGCAGGAAGCCGCCAAGCAGATGATTGCCCAGGGCAAGGAAAATGGCCCCTACAAGATTCTCAATGTAGGCTCCATCCTGTCGCGCCAAGCCTTCGATGATGTGGTTCCCTACTCCTGCAGCAAGCATGCCGTTCTGGCCATGATCAACGGTGGCGCCAAGGCACTGGTCGACCACAACATCACCGTCAACGGCTACGGCCCCGGTGTCGTGCGCACAGAGCTTTGGGAGCAGCTTGATAAGGATCTCGTCAGCATCGGCAAATTCGACAAGCAGGGCCAGTCCATGGACGAGCTCGCCGCGAAAATGATCCTGATGAAGCGCTATTCGTACCCGGAAGACGTGGTCGGTACCGCCTCCTTCCTGGCCAGCGCGGAATCGGACTATATGACCGGCCAGTTGCTAATGATCGATGGCGGCATGATCATGCAGTGATGCTGCCGACAACCCGGGGGATGGATCAATAATATCCCTTGTCGCGCATCATACGATCGGCCCTGTCCTGCGCTATGGACAGGGCCTTCTTGATGGAGCGGCGTCCGTCGAGAACCTCGAAGATCTCGTTCCCGGCGATGGTGGTCAGGTCAGTAATGCCAGGCACGGGAGGACGCGGCCAGGCCTGCAGGAGGTTTTTTCTTGCCATGCCATCCACAATATCGATCAGCGGCGACAGCGCCTTGACCTCCGGATCTTGGCTGACGCTGAAGCGGGAAGTTACCAGACTGCCGTTCAGGATGTAGAGCTTGGACATGCTCCTGCACGTAAGATGGCGTATGGCCGCCCAGGCCGCCTCCACTCTCTCTTCCTGCCAGGCCGGTGATTGGTTGTTGAGCTCGAACAATGGGGCAAGCGAGGTGTAAGAGTAGGCCATGCCAACCTCCCCCGCCGCATAACACCTGGACCGCTCATACCAGGACATCTGGAGAATATTGGGAGGCGAGTACTTCAATAGATCCAGCATATACTCGCAGGCGCGAAAGGCGGCATCCGACAGGAACATGGGGCGAAGCTGATCTCCTGCCGCACCCTCGAACTCATAGCCTCCCTCTATGCGTTGAAGGTTAATGAGTGGCTGTCCGAATTTCGCCATCAGGAAGGCAAAAGTATGCCCCAGCGGCGTCCCTCTTGCGGCATTCCAGGCGATGCCGTAAAACCCTTTTCCGGGATTATGAATCGCTCTGGCCACCCTGACCAGCTGCTCCGTGGTCGTCGGGGGTTTCAGACCCGCACTTTCCAGGATGTCCTTTCGATAGCACAGGAGCTCTGGCGTGGTCTGTACCGGGATACCGTACTGCCGTCCCTCATAGCGGGAGCTCTTAATGGCCACAGGATGGAAATCAGACAGATCGTATCCCTCTCGCTCGATAAAGGGATCCAGAGGCAGTAGCATACCCTGTGACGCCAACTCCCCGAACCAGGGCAGGTTGCAGGTAACAATGTCATAATGAGAGTGAGTAAATCGCGCATTGGAAAGTATTTCATCGCGCAGGCTGTCGAGCGACTTCGCCTTGTTGCTGACGTTCACCCCGAAGATCACTTCGAGCTGCCGTTTGAGGTTATGCATCGCCATGAAAGTGGGATCGGCATGCATCAAGACCCGCAACCCACTTTTTAAATCAAGACGCTGCAAAAGAACAGCAGGCGGTGATATGACGTTGGTCGACTGATAAGACTCTTCCAGAGCAATTCGACTAGAGGAGTCCGTTTTCGAATCCAGCCCCAGAGTTTCTCCCAACAAGGCCTTGATACGGTTTGCGTAATTCTCCCACTCCTCAATCAAGGCGTGGGAAGGATGCAGGGAAACCGTCTTCCCCGACTTCGTCCGGGGGCGGGAAAGAATCAGCCCGCGTTTGATGATACCTTCGATTCCACGCTTGGCCGTACCATAGGAAAGTCCGGAAGCATCCGCCAGCGAGGTGGGTGTCGTGAGTCGACCCGCCAGGTGATTACGCATGACGTGAATCATCATGCGCATTTCCCGGTAACCGTGGCTCATTGAGAGTCCATCCTCGGTCACCTCCTCGAACTTCTCTATGAAGTCGATGAAGCGTGCAAGCTCCGTGTTGGAGAGCTTCGACATCGGCGTCTGCGACAGACTATCGTAGGGACCCTCCGGATGGCTCTCGTCTAGAAGCTCGCTCATATTGGCCTCGGGTCAGGGGCAAAGGGGGTGCACCAAGATAGACCCCTGACCCGCGCCTGTCAGCACCCGCAACGCCAACGCAGCTATCCCCAGCCGTCAACGATAAGCCTGATACCCAGCAGGATCAGCAGACAAAGGATGACTCGGAAGAAGAGCTCACCGCTCAGCCGCTTCTGGATGATCAGTCCCAGACGCACCCCCAGCCAGGCGACCGGAATCAGCAACAGCGCAACGGTGAGGTTCGCAACGTTCAGCAGCCCCAGCATGCCGTAGGGCACCAGCTTGACCAGGTTGGTGGCGGCCAGGAAGACCACGGCCGTTGCGAGGAACTGCTCTCGGGTGAGCCGGAGCTGCAGCAGATAAAAATTCAGCGGCGGCCCCCCGGCATGGGCGATGAAACTAGTGAAGCCGGCGATGCCGCCACTCAGCCCACCGATCCAGGTCGGCATGGCACGCCCCCGGAAGGGCTTGAGCAAACCCCACAGGCCGAAGAGGATCGAGAACACTCCCAGCAGCACCTTGAGCAGATCCTCGTTGAAGAGACCATAGGTCAGATAGCCCACCGTCACCCCCAGCACCGCCGGGGGGAACATCAGCCACAGAACCGATCCCACGCGGTGACGCCACCAGGCCTTGAGGCTGAAGAAATCCATCACGATCAGCAACGGCAGCATGACGGCCACGGCAAAAGTCGGGCTGGCTTTCAGCGAGATCAGCGGTACCGCCACGACACCAACGCCTCCGGCGAAGCCTGATTTCGAGATGCCTGTAATCAGCACGGCAATGATGATCAATACAATGAACTGCCAGTCATACACCATGCAGGCCTCTTTTCTCTGACCGAATATAAAAAAGGGCCGTGGCAATCACGGCCCAAGTGGAGAATGACATTACCTTTCATGAGGGGAGTGGACTTCGCAGACCTCCTCGAACGTGAAGCGATCCTGACGGGGGAACAACGCCGAGGCATCGCCGTACCCGAGGTTGCAAAGGAAGTTGCTCTTCACTTTCCCATCAGGGAAGAACTCCTCATCCACCGCGGCATTATTGAAGCCGGACATCGGCCCGGCATTCAGCCCAATCGCACGTGCCGCCAGAATGAAATAGCCCCCCTGGATGGAGCTATTACGAAAGGCCGTGGAGTTGATGAAGTCGGTCTTACCTTCGAACAGCGACTTGGCATCCTTGTTGTGGGAGAACATTCTCGGAAGGTGCTGATAGAACTCGGTGTCGTAGCCCAATACGGCCACCACGGGCGCCTTCATCGTTTTTTCCTGATTGCCCGGCATCAAAGCCGGCTTGAGTCTTTCCTTCGCTGCATCGCTCTTGAGGAACAACACGCGCAGTGGCTGGCAGTTCATTGAGGTCGGGCCGAAATGCATCAGTTGATACAGTTCGCGCAGTTTCTCGTCGCTGACGTCCTGGTCCGTCCACACGTTGTGGGTACGCGCCTCAGTGAACAGGGTCTCTACAGCATGGTTGTCGATAGCAGTCATGTCGCTTTCCTCTTTCTGGATGGTTTGGTCTTGCTGGATGGTTTCGTCTTGCAATGGGACTAACGGCTCGCCTTGAGGCCGAAGTCGTATGTCAGATGGCGGAAGGGAACGTCCATCTCCCGTCCATCCGGTGCTTTTCCTGACGGCAGCAACTCATACTCCCTCACCAGAGAGTCCTTGACGCCGAAGACAGCGTCGGAATCGAGATAGGGATCGTCCTCGGCAAAGATCTGGGTTACCAGGGTCTCGTATCCTTCGGCCATCAGCATGAAGTGCACATGGGCGGGCCGATAGGGATGCCGACCGGTGACTTCCAGCATCTTGCCGACCGGGCCATCGGTGGGAATCGGGTAGGGTGAGGGAGTTACCGTCCAGAAGGCATAGCGCCCCTGGTCATCGGTGGTGAACCTGGCCCGCAGGGACGCATTGTCTAGCTCCTTCTGGACGTCGTAGAACCCCTCGCTGTCGGATTGCCAGACATCGATCACCACATTGGCCAGTGGCTCGCCGCGCCCGTCATGCACCCGCCCCTCGACGAAGAAAGGCTCGCCGCCCTCGACACCCCAATCGATCGACGCGCCCTGGGCGGCTTCGGGCGGGTCGGCCACATAGAAGGGCCCCAGCACCGTGCTTTCCGACACCATAGGGTCTGAGGTCTGATGATTGATGGCATCAACCAGCATCGTCACCCCAAGAGTATCGGAGAGTAAAATGAACTCCTGGCGCTTGTCATCGCACATCTGGCCGGTGCGCGTCAGGAAATCGATGGCCTGGGTCCACTCCTCTTCGGTGGGTTCCACTTCCCGCAGAAAACCGTGCAGATGGACCACCAGGCTGTTCAATATCTCCTTCAGGCGGTCGTCGCTGCAGCCGGCAAACTGCTCGATCACGGCATCCGTGATGTTCACGGCATTCAGGTTTCGCATGTCGTCATCCCCTGGCGCCGGAGGCGCTTTCGATGGCCGGCAACCCGGAAAGGCGCTCGGTATGATGGATAGTGGCGATGTAGTCATCCTCACCGTAACCCGTGCCGATCAAGGAGCTGTAGGCCTCGCGCATCTGGGCGGCCAAGGGCACGGCGACACCGTCTCCATGGGCACAGCCGAGGATCAGGTCCAGGTCCTTGGCCATCTGGGCGGCCGAGAAGGTGGAGGTGAAATCACGGTCCTTCAGCGGCTGGGTCTTGTACTTGACCATCGGCGAACCCACGGCACTGTCGGCCATCAGATCGAGCATCGCCTCCCAGCCGATATTGCCCTTGCGAGCCATCGCCAGGGCCTCGCCCATCATCCCCGCGCTCACTGCAATCATCAGGTTGATCGCCAGCTTGGCGTAGCGTGCCTGCTCAGCGTCACCGAGCCAGTACTGGGCCTTGGTGAAAGTGGCCATCACCGGCACGGCATCATCCAGCGCCTCCCGCGGACCGGAGACCATGGCCGACAGGGTGCCGGACTCGGCGGCGACGGGATTCCCCGACACGGGGCTGCGCAGATAGGCAATACCTCGGGCATCGGCTGCCGCGGCCACCCTGGCGGAGGCCTCGATGCTGACGGTGCTTGTCTCGATCAGCACGCTGCCCGATGCCATCGTCTCGATCAGTCCATCCGGCGACAGGGTCAGGCTCAGCAGAGCCCGGTCATCCGGAATCGAGACAAAGACCAGGTGGCACTCTTCGACGGACGAGGCCAATGTCCGATGGGGGGTGATGCCGGCGTCTTCGGCCAGTGTCATCCGCTCTGCGCTGAGGTCAAATCCCTGGACTGGGTAACCGGCCGCGGCGATCCGGGTTGCCATGGGCAAGCCCAGCTTGCCGAGGCCGATCCAGGCTACTTTGGTGGTTGTCATTGTGATGACTCCTCTTGTTGCCGCGACTGAAGCTCGGCATAGATGCGCCGACCGGAGGCGTCCAACTGGCTGATACCGTCCGCGACGTCCGCCAGCAGCCTGCCGTGTCGCTTATGGAATTCACCCGCCACCATGACGCTATCGACATTGGCGAGACTCGCCTGCATGACCACGGTCGAGACCGGGTCGCTGACCGGTTGCATGTTCAACAGGCCGCTGTCCAACAGCACGATGTCGGCCTGCTTGCCCGGCGTCAGGCTGCCGATGCGTGCCTCCAGGCCCAGGGCACGCGCGCCGTCGAGGGTGATCCACGCCAGTGCCTCGCGGGTGCGGATGGTCGAGGTGTCGGGAATGCTGCCCTGCTCGCGTCGCGAGGCATCGTTGTCCAGAGAGCGCTGCATGCCCAGCGCCATGCGGGCGACCGTGAACATGTCCCCGGAAATCACCGACTCAAGATCCACGCCCAGGGAGACGACGCCCCCATGGCGGCGAACGTGGCCGGTGATCGGGAAGCCATGGCCCTGGGTCATCTCGTTCTCGGGAGCAATGGAGAAAGTCACGCCCTGCCCGCAGAAACGGGCCAGCTGGCCGTCGTCCAGGCTTTGCCCGTGCACGATGTTGATATCCGGCCCCAGCAGCCCCTGCTCCTCGATCACGTCCCAGCCACCGGGGCTGACGGCCTTGCCCCCGCCCTGGTGCATGGAAGCCACCAGGCCGAACTCCTTGGCCAGCGCGAAGTCCTGCAGGCTGACATCCAGAGTGGAATAGTGTGGGCCCAGGATCGCCATCCCCAGGGTCACCCGGGCGTCGGGATCGCCGAGCTCACCCTTGAGCAAGCGCTCGACCTCGCTGCGGGGATGGGGAATCTCGCTGAAGTGCGGCTGCCCCGGCTTGGGGTCCGGCTTGGGCGAGCCATGGAAGAACAGCGCCCTAACCCCGGACAAGCGCGCCCATGCGGGTGGCGATGTAGATATCGTCCGGGGTGAACAGGGTCGCCAGACCGCGATGCACGTGGCCGAAATATTCGAGCAGCGTCCAGTTGGCGGCAACGCCTCGCAGGGCTGTCTGCCAGGTATGCATGTGGGCGTTGACCAGCCCAGGGATCAGAATACCGCCCCGACAGTCGACCACTTCTGCCCCTTCAGACGGCAGGTCGTGGCCCACGGCCAGGATGCGGTCGTCTTCCACGAGCACCTGGCCGCCGCTCAGTTCGCCGAGCTCAGGGTCCATGGTCACCACGGTGGCATTGGTCAGCAGTGTCTTCATCGGTCTGTTCCCTCCTCGCTCGATGGCCGGTGACCGACCAAGGCGTGGCTCAAAAGGCGATGAATGCCCTTGGCTTCAACCTCACGGGGGTTCCAGTAGGGGTTTCGAGTAGCGATTTCGACGGCGCGCTCGACATCCTCTTGTCTCAGACCGATCTCTTCCAATGCCGTGGGGGCACCTACCGCCCTGGCCAGGTCGAAGAGGCCGGCGGCGGGATCATCGCAGCCCAGCGCACGGGCAATTCGCATCATCGCCTCGGGGGCCGCCGGGGCGTTGTAGGCCACCGCATGGGGCAGCACGATGGTATGGGTCTCGGCATGGGGAAGGTCGAAGGACCCTCCAAGGGTGTGGCAGAGTTTATGGTGCAGTGACATGCCAACCGCACCGAGGCAGCTTCCGCAGAGCCAGGCGCCATACAGGGCATCGGAGCGCGCCTTGACATCCCCAGGATCGGCGGCGATCACCGGAAGGCTCCTGGCCAACGCGGCGATGCCCTCTTCGGCCATCAGCGAAATCACCGGATTGCGGTCTCGGGCGTAGAGCGCTTCCACCGCATGGGCAATGGCATTGATACCGCTGGTGCCTGACATCCCGGCGGGCAGCGAGAGCGTCAGGTCGACGTC
>JAIVHL010000095.1 GCA_020201075.1 Halomonas sp.
ATCCCCACTTTCGTGTTCCTGGAGGCGTCCCTGGCGGTGCTGGGTCTGGGCGATCCCGAGCTGCCCACCTGGGGCAAGGTGCTCAACGATGCCCAGTCCCAGAGCGCGCTCTACAACGGCTACCTCTATTGGGTGGTGGCCCCGGCGATCCTGCTGATGCTCACCGGGCTGGGCTTCGCCATGCTCGGTTTCGCCCTGGACCGGGTCTTCAATCCGCGACTGAGGAGCCTGTGATGCAGAGCCCGTGGAAGGAAGCGTCGGTGACGGGGGAGCCCGCAATGGGTGAGACCGTAGTGAGAGAGCCCGCAGTGGGAGAGTCCCTGCTCAGCGTCGAGGACCTGGCGCTCCACTATCGCACCCGCGGCGGCGCGGTGCGCGCCGTGGACGGGGTGAGCTTCGACGTGAAGCGCGGCGAGGCGCTGGTGATCCTCGGCGAGTCGGGCTGCGGTAAGAGTTCGCTGGCCCGGGCGCTGATGCGGCTGTTGCCGCGCAACCTGGCCCACCACGGCGGCCGGGTCAGTCTGGGGGACACCTTGATCAGCGAGCTCTCCGACGAACGCTTTCGCCGCGAGGTGCAGTGGTCGCGCATGGCGCTGGTGATGCAGGCCTCCATGAACGCCTTGAACCCGGTGGTGAAGGTGGGCGAGCAGGTCGCCGAGCCGCTGCGGGAACTGAAGCGTTGGCCCAGGCGCCGGGCGCTCGAGCGCGCCGCCGAGGTGTTCCAGCGGGTGGGGCTGCCGCTGGACTTCATGGCCCGCTACCCCTTCGAACTCTCCGGCGGCATGCGCCAGCGGGCGGTGCTGGCCATGGCGCTGGTGGCCGAGCCGGAGCTGGTGATCCTCGACGAGCCCACCTCGGCCCTGGACGTGCTGACCCAGGCGGCGATCATGAACGTCTTGAAAGAGCTGAAGCGTGACCTCGGCACCAGCTTTATTATGATCACCCACGACGTGGCCACCTCCAGCGAACTGGCCGACCGAGTGGCGCTGATGTATGCCGGCGAGCTGGTGGAGGCCTGCAGCGCGGCGCGCTTCTTCGGCGAGGCGGCCCACCCCTATTCACGCCTGCTGATGAAGAGCGTGCCGCGGCTCCACGAGCGCGAGCGGCCCAGGGCCATTCTCGGTCAGCCACCGAGCCTGCTCGATCCGCCCACGGGCTGTCGCTTCGCCGCGCGCTGTCCCGAACGCTTCGCCCGCTGCGCCGAGTCGCCGCCGGCCTTCGCCCTCGACGGGCGCCATCGGGTGCGCTGCTGGCTGCATGAACCGAACGAAGGAGGTGGGCATGACTGAGACGCCGCTGGTGGAGGCCGATGGCCTGCACACCTGGTTCGAGCTGCGTCAGTGGGGATTCCTGCGGGTGGGAGCGGTGCGCGCCGTGGACGATGTGAGTTTCACCCTGGCCCGGGGCGAGGCGGTGGCCTTCGTCGGCGAGAGTGGCTGCGGCAAGAGCTCCCTGGTGCGTACCCTGCTGGGACTGCATCGCCCGACCCAGGGCGAGGTGCGCTTCGAGGGCGTATCCCTTGCCGGCCTGAAGGGCGCCGCGCTCAAGGCGTATCGGGCTCGGGTGGGCTATGTGCAGCAGGACCCTTTCGGCGCGCTGCCGCCCTTCCTGGACGTGCGCCGGATCCTGGCCGAGCCGCTCAAGGTGCACGGCGTCAAGGATCGCGCGGAGCGCGAGCGGCGCATTCGCGCGGCCCTGGAGGAGGTGCGGCTGACCCCGGTGGAGGAGATTCTGGGCAAGTTTCCCCATATGCTCAGCGGCGGTCAGCAGCAGCGGGTGGTGATCGCCCGAGCCTTGATTCTCGAACCGGCGCTGGTGATCGCCGACGAGCCGGTCTCGATGCTCGACGCCTCGGTGCGGGTGGAGATTCTCGAGCTGCTGCGCAGCATTCAGGACCGGCGGGGCCTGACCCTGGCCTTCGTTACCCACGACCTGGCCACGGTGCGCCACTACGCCGAGCGCATCTTTGTGCTCTACGCCGGTAAGGTAGTGGAGAGCGCCCCGGTGGACGAGCTTCTCGACGCGCCCCAGCATCCCTATACGGGCCACAGCGCCGCCTGCTGGCTGTATGAGCCACCCACGGATAACGCGGGCCGCCCTATGAGCATCGACGGCCGGCGAGCGCCCGCCAGGGGAGACCCCGACCATGGAGTTCCACAATCAGGTGATTGATCCGGAGGCGCTGCCTACGCTTGCCTCGGTGCCACTGGTGTCGGTGTCGCCGCGCCTGGCGCCCTGTCAGGCCATCCTGCAGTGGATGCGCTGGCTGCTGGTCACCGCGGTGGTGCTGCATTTCCCGGTTCGCGACGAGGCGCTGGCCCTCTGGCAGCCCTGGGTTGCCGCCGCGACGGGCGGAGTGGGGCTGATCGCGATCGCGCTGGGCTGGGTCGAGGCGCGCCGCCGGGCCTACGGACTGCGCGAACATGACCTGATCTACCGCCGAGGACTGCTGGTCCGGCGCACCCAGGTGCTGCCCCTGGTCCGCCTGCAGCACGTCGAGACCCTCAGCAACCCGGTCGAACGCGCCTTCGGGCTGGTACGGCTGGCCTGCTTCACCGCCGGCGGTCGCGGCGCTGACCTGGTGCTGGAGGGGCTGCCGGCGCAGCGTGCCGAAGCGGTCAAGCAGCATCTGCTGGCCCGTTTGGGAGGTGTGCCACCTGAGCCGCTCCGGGCAGAGGAGGCTCCATGACCGGGGAGGATCCGTCGTCATCCCCCGACCGGTTTGCTCTGGCCGACTGGCAGCGGCTCTCCCCCTGGGCGGTGGGCTTGATGCTGGTCACGGCCAGTCTCTCCCTGGTGCGCCAGCATCTGCCGTTGCTGCTTGGGGCGGGAGCGGGACTGGCGCTGGTGGAGCGCGTCGGGTGGCGAGAAGTCGGTGGGGGTGCTGCACTGCTGTTGCTGTTGGGGCTGCTGCTGAGCCTGCTCTACTTTCGCCGATTCCGTTTTCGCCTCGACGGGGACGTGCTGGTCATCCAGAAGGGGCTCTTCGAACATCGCGAGTTCAAGGTGGCGGCCCGTCATGTTCAGCATATCGCCGTGCACCAGCCGCTCTATCTTCGCCCCTTCGACGTGGTGCAGTGGCAGGTCGAGACCCTGGCCGGTGAAGCCTCGCGTATCGAACTGCCGGGCATCCGTCGTGGGCTGGCGGATGCCCTGGGGAAAACGCTCCAGGGTGCGAACAGCACGGACGTGATGTCCGCGAAGCCCGACAGGGAGCCCGAGGGGCTGGCTCAGCCCACGCCGGGGGTGCGCTATGCCCTCACGCCCCGCGGGCTGGTGCTGCATGGCCTGACCAGCCGTTCGATCTACGTGATCGCCGCCATGCTGTCACCGCTGGTGCAGCCCCTCGAGCGATGGCTGCACGATCGGCTGCCGCATCTTGACCTGCTCGCCTGGCTGCCCGACTCGCCGCTGGTGGCCGTGGGCCTGGGCATTGCTGTGGTGCTGCTGGCGTTGGCGACGCTGTCTGTGCTGGCGGCCTGGTGGCGCTTCCACGGCTATGTGCTGCGCGATGAGGGCGAGCGGCAGGTTCAGGTTAGCGGCCTCTTTCATCGTCAGGAGCAGGTGCTGTCGCTGTCGCGCCTGCAGGTCGTCGAGTGGGTGCAGACCGGCCTGGGCCGTGTGCTGGGGCGGGGCTATCTGGTCTGTCATCAGTTCGGTGCCCTGGGAGGTGCCGCCGCCGAGTCGCGGCGTTTTCTGGTGCCGGGTGTGACCCTGGCCGAGGGCGAGGCGCTGATCGAGAGGTTATGGCCGGGGACCGGCAAGCTGCCGCCATTGAACCGGGTGAGCCGCGTCTACCGGAGAGTGCTCTGGCTGCGCACCCTGTTGGGACTGGGCGCGGGGGTGGCCATCCTGGTCTGGCTGGCGGGGCCGATGCTGCTGCCTCCCTGGGCCTGGGGACTGGTGGCCGCGTGCCTGGCAGGGTTAGCGGCAGGAGCGGCTCAGCTTCGCTGGCAAGCGCTGGGCTGGGCACAGCAGGGAGAGACCCTGCATGTGCGACGGGGGCTGTGGGGTCAGCGCACCAGCGTCTTTCCCCTGTCGCATGTGATTTCCTTACGCCTCTGCGAGAGCTGGCTGCAGCGCCGCCGGGGAGTCGCCACCCTGCAGCTCCAGGTGGCCAATGGCCAGCTGACGCTGCCGTTTCTCGAGGAACCCCTGGCGAGGGCGCTGGCCGACCGCCTGCTGGCCAGCGTGGAGAGTGTTACTGAGAATTCCCCTGAGCCTGGGCGCCAAACCGCTTATGCAGCCAGGCGTTGATGGCGTCGGATTCGTAGAGCCATTCCACGCTGCCGTCGTCGTGGGCGATACGCAGGCAGGGCACCTTGACTCTGCCGCCGCCCTCGGCCAGCTCCTGGCGGTGCTCCGGATGGAGCTGAGCGTCGCGGACCTCGATGGACAGGCCCAGCCGGGCGATCTCCTTGCGCACCTTGACGCAGAAGGGACAGGTGCGGAACTGGTAGAGGGCGAGGTTCTTGCAGGCGTCGTCGACCTTGGCCTGTTCCTCGGCGCTGCGCTCGACGGATTGGGGCGTGGAGAGCTTCTCGGCGATCAGTACGACCGGCGCCAGCACCAGGCGCAGGCCGCGGAAAAAATAGCGGATAAGAATTCGCATCGTGTAGGTTGACCTCGAACAAAGTGGTGTAGGGAACGGCACCCATGATGCCTGCCCGGGCGGAGACTGGCCATCCCCGGAACCTTAGTGGGTGAACTCCACCCGGAGCAGATTCTCTTCCTGGGGCCAGATGCCGGCGTCACGGGTCTCGCCATTCTGATCCAGCACCAGATGGCTGCGCTGGCCGTGGTGGCGCAGCCGTGAGGCGAGCATCGCCAGCGCCTCGGGGTCGTCGCCGCTAAGCAGGCCAGTAGGCGCTTCGGGGTGCATCCAGAACCGCGCCCGCCCGGCCCGCTCCAGCGCTTCCCGGGGCGATGGTGGGGCGGCGAGACCCTGATTCCGCCGCCATTCGATGACCTCTTCGGTGCTGCCGATCACCAGATGCGAAGTATTGTCATCCCACTGGGCATTGGCGCGTAGCGCCCCCAGCGGGCGACCCAGAGCGCTTCCGGCCAGCCCTTCCAGCTCTGCGCTGCGGCCCGGCGTCAGGGCCACGAGCCGCGTCTCCGGGTCGAGCAGCAGCCGGCGAAGCAGGCTGGGCAGCTCGCCGGGGTGGCGCAGTAGATGGGCGTCGGGGTCTACCTCGAGCGCCTGCGGTTTACCTGTCAGCGGCAGGGTGAACGGCTGACGCCGGCTGTCCATTCGCTGGATCCTTGTCACCGTCCCCGCGTCTGTCTCCACCGTGAGAGGCACATCCAGGGGCCAGATGGCGTGCTCGCCGCGCTGGATCAGCACGCCATGGAGCCGGCCGCCGCGCGTTTCGGGCTCGAAACGAACCTCGTCGAGGGTGAGCTCGGGGCGGCCGGGGCGGTCGCGCCAGGCGCTCAAGAAAC
>JAIVHL010000019.1 GCA_020201075.1 Halomonas sp.
GCCTTGGGGATGGCGATTACGTCTCTGTTGCCTTCGACAGGACGGATCGCCCAGACGAGTAACAACTGGGCGGGGGTGATGCTGAGAGAGGAGGCAATATCGAGTACCTCGGGATGGCTCAGCAGATCCCGGCGAAGGTTGCCGGCCTGGGCCAGGGGGCAGTAGGCCATGGTGGGAATGCTGTGCTCCCGTTGCCAGGGCAGCAGGGAGTGCTCGATGCCTCGGGAGCCCAGGTGGTAGAGCACCTGATTGACGGCGCAGTCCTCGCCGCCGGGCAGCGCGCGCAGCGCGGCCATCTCGTCCAGGTCGAAGTTGGAGACGCCGAAGCGGCGAATCTTGCCGGCATCGTGCAGCCGCTCGAACGCCTCCAGGGTCTCCTCCAGGGGGATGTCGCCGGGCCAGTGCAGCAGGTAGAGGTCCAGATGATCGGTTCCCAGGCGCTGCAGGCTCGCCTCGCAGGCGGCGATGGCCGAGTCGCGCCCGGCGTTCCACGGGTAGACCTTGGAGACCAGGAAGGCCTCGTGGCGCCGGCCCACCAGCGCCTCGCCCACCACTTCCTCGGCGCCGCCGTCGGCATACATCTCGGCGGTGTCGATCAGGGTAAGGCCCAGCGCCAGGCCGTGCTGCAGCGCGCGCACCTCGTCCTGGCGGGGAGCGAGCCCCTCGCCCATGTACCAGGTGCCCTGACCGATGGCGGGGATCTCGACAACGGGCTCATGGGCGGTGGCAGGCAGCGAGACTGCGGGTATTACGCTGGGTTGCGTGGCAGGGGGCAGCGGGGCGGCAGACATGGTGGCTCCTTCACAGGCGAGTGACTTTACCCGCTTCGGGTGCGGTTTCTGCCACAATAGCAGACCTCATTTCCCCATTGCCGCGAGAGTCTTTATGTCCGCATCCCCCGAGCGCTTTCAGGATCAGGCCCTGACCGCCACCCGCGCCTGGGTCGAGACCTTTGTGGTGGCCCACAACGTCTGCCCCTTTGCCGGCCGCGAGGTGTCCCGCGACACGATCCGCTACGTGGCGGTGGATGCCACCGACTGGGAGCGTGCCCTACTGGCGCTGGTGGCGGAATGCGAGCGGCTCGACGAGACGCCGGCGATCGAGACGACTCTGCTGGTGTTGACTGAGGGTCTTGAGGAGTTCGATGACTACCTCGACTTTCTGGCCATTGCTGAAGCCTTGCTGGCCCAGCAGGGGTTCGAAGGCATCTACCAGCTGGCCAGCTTCCATCCCGACTACTGCTTCGAGGGAGCGGAGCAGAACGATGCGGCCAACTTCACGAACCGCTCACCCTTCCCGATGCTGCATTTGCTGCGAGAGGCGGGGCTCGAGGAGGCGCTCGAACAGTATCCGAACCCCGAGGCGATCCCCGAGAGAAACGTCGTCGCCATGCGCGAGCTGGGCTCCGCGGCCCTGGACGATGCGTTGCGGGCGCTGCGTGACGGCAAGCGTTGACGCTGGCATTAGCCGCCGGGTCGTGGGACCGTTAGGGTCGTTATTTTAAAGGCGATCGAGGAGTGTGCGCATGAAACAGGTAAATCGCGCCGGAACCCCGGTAGACGTGGCCGGCGATTTCCCGGACGTGGGCCAGGCGGCGCCCGCCCTGACCCTGACCAACACCGACTTGGCCGACGTGACCCTTGCCGACTTTGCCGGGCAGCGCAAGGTGCTCAACATCATTCCCAGTATCGACACTCCGACCTGTGCCACCTCCACGCGCCGCTTCAATGAGCTGGCGTCTCAGCTGGACAACACCGTGGTGCTGGTGGTCTCCGCCGACCTGCCGTTCGCGGCCAAGCGCTTCTGCGGCGCTGAGGGCCTGGACAACGTGGAGACTCTTTCGACCTTTCGTCACCCCGAGTTTCTCCAGACCTGGGGCGTGCAGCTGTGCAGCGGCCCCATGACCGGGCTCTGCGCCCGTGCCGTGGTGGTGGTGGACGAGAACGACAAGGTGATCCATAGCCAGCTGGTGAGCGAGATCAAGGATGAGCCAGACTACGAGGCGGCGCTCAAGTCGCTGTCGTCAGATGTGTCGGCTTGATCGGCGTCTACACTGGGGTTGCCATTCGCGGGATTAACGCCACGAATTTCATTAACGCCACGAATTTCATTAACGCCATTCACACGGGAGAGTAACCCATGAGCATTACCAAGACGGCTTCCGCCCATTGGCAGGGCGGTATCAAGAACGGCAAGGGCACGGTGTCCACAGAGAGCGGCGTGCTGAAGGGAACGCCCTATGATTTTCGCCAGCGCTTCGAGGGTGAAGCGGGCTCCAATCCGGAAGAGTTGATCGGTGCCGCCCATGCTGGCTGCTTCTCTATGGCGCTGTCGCTGATTCTGGGCGATGCCGGCATGGAAGCCGAGAGCATCGATACTCAAGCGACCGTGACCCTGGCCGAGGATCCCGACGGCGGCTTCCATATTCCGAGCATTCATCTGGTGAGCCGGGTGAAGATCCCGGGGGCCGATCAGGCCGCGTTCGAAGAGTGCGCCGAGAAGGCGAAGGCCGGCTGTCCGGTCTCCAAGCTGTTCAATGCCGAGATCACTCTCGAGGCGACATTGGAGAGCTGATACCTACCAGGCACGACCTGCGGCGGCCACCTTCGGGTGGCCGCCGGCGTGTCAGGGGGCCGGATCGTCCATTGGCCGGTCGCCATGGTGGGCGGCGGCCTTGACCAGGGCGCGAATCAGCCGCTGCTGGGGGCGATTGAAGATCAGCCACTCGGGGTGCCATTGCACGCCGATCAGGAACGGGTGATCCCGAGACTCGATGCCCTGCACCAGGCCGTCGCGATCCCGAGCGACGATCTCGATGCCGCGGCCGGCCCGATGGACCGCCTGGTGGTGCAGGCTGTTGATGCGACACCAGCTGACCCGCAGGATTCGGTGCAGCTTGCTGGCGCCGACGATATCCACCGTCTTGCGCGGCAATACCGTGCGCCGCCGCTTGAGCCCCTCGTGGGTGGTGTAGATGTCAGGGTCCAGGGTGCCGCCCAGATAGATATTGATCAGCTGGGCACCGCGGCAAATACCCAGTACCGGGGTGTCTGCGGGGATGAAGCGCTCCAGCAGTTCGAGCTCGAGCTCGTCGCGCTGGGGATCCACCCGCACGTCGAGCTGCACCTCGGCGTTGTAGAGATGCGCCTGGATATCGTCGCCACCGCCGATGACCAGACCATCGAGATACAAAGGCGTGGGGCGGGAAGGCGACAGGCGCAGCGGACGGCCGCCGTGTCGCCACACGGCGAACCAGTCGAAGAGCCAGGCGATCTGGCTCTTGCGGTCGGAAGTGGTGATGCCTATCAGGGGACGATGCTTGCTCACGCGTTGCCTACCCAGCCGCGCATGCGCAGCCAAAGTCGGGCGAGTGGCGAGCGGGTATGCTTGGCTACGTAGCTCGCGCTGCGCTGATGCAGCAGCTCCTTGTCGGCGGCCAGCTTCTCCACCTCTAGCCAGCGGTTCCATTCCGTGACGGAGCCCCAGCCGGGCTCGGAGAGGCGGGCGTCCGGCAGTCGGTAGTGGAAGGTGGGGCGCGCCTTGACCAGCTTGTTGCGAAACAGCTCGTGGGGATAGTCCGGACGCAGGTGGGCAAACAGCGGTGTCATGTCCAGCTCGCGATTGCGGGTCGGGTTATCCGCTAAATAGTCACCGATCAGGGTTTCCAGGTCCGGTGCATAGTTTGGCGCCAGTACCTTCAACGCGTAGGGCTTGGCGAAGGGGTTGGCGTGGGGCAGCACCTCCCGAGTGATGTCCACGTCGATCTGCTCGCGCAGCCACTCGGCGGTCAGCAGGTAGGCGCGCAGGTGGTCGAGCAGGCTCTCTACCTCGAGGCTCGGCACCTCCGGATTGAGGTGCAGGCCAAAGCCATAGAGGAGGCTGGCGTCCGTGCCCTTGGCACCGTGCTCGCGAAGTCCGACAAATAGGGCGTCGAGTTCCTCGAGCTCGTCCCACGGCACCGGGGGACAGACGATCTCGGTGGGTACCAGGCCGGTAACCACGTCGCCGATCAGTTCCCGGGTGCGGGTATGGAAGTCGACCCGCATCTGGTGGCGCTGACGCTCCCACTCGGTATCGTCCTTTGGCTTGGCATCGAGCACCTCGCTGTCGGGATGGGCATACTGGGTGTCCAGCTCGATAACAAACTCGCCCCAGCGGGTCCCCTGCACCTTGAGACGATGGGCGCTGACGACCACCATTTCACCGCCGAACAGGTTGCGCACCAGCTCGGCGGTATCGCGGGGCGGCAGCCCGGCGAACTCGATCTCGACACCGACGCGGCGTATCTCGCCGTTGGGATTGCGGGGTTCGGGTGGCGATAGCGGTGTCATGGCGGCATCCTATGCGTGACCTGAGGACTGGCGAAGAGCCTAACATATTGGCGACCAGCGTCGCCGAGCGAAGACGGAGATACGATGTCGTTATCACTGCGCCTAAGCCTTTACACCTGTCTGCTCTGGTTGCTGCCTCTGCTAGCGCTGCCTGTCCAGGCCCAGCAGATTGGTTTGTCGGGGCTGGTGGGGGGGGGAGAACAAGCGGCCGCCGAGCACGATCCCCAGGCGTTTCAGAAATCCCTCGAGCAGGTGATCGCCACCCTGGAAGATGCCGAACAGCGAGGGGCCCTGTTGGAGAACCTGCGCGATCTGCAGCGGGTGCAAGGTGAAACCGTCGAGAGCGGTATCGCTCCTCGACAGGGGCTGCTGGGTGCGCTGGCCGAGACCCTCAGCGATCTTGGCGAGCAGGCCGAGTCGGGTCAGTCACCTATCGATCGATGGCGCAACCAGCTTGAGCAGGGCTGGGTAGACCTCAGCGGCCTGGTGACCAGTACCGGCAATGCCGAGATGATACGCTTTTTGATCGAGGCCGCGGTGCTGCTGGGCATCTGGGTCGGTCTGCTGGTCATACTCATCGCTCTTGGGCGGCTGCTGGCGCGCCACCGAGGATGGCCCCTGGATCTGCCTCGGGACCCGGGGGCCTGGCTGCTCACCGTGCATTTCCTGCGCCGCATGTTGCCCTGGGCGCTGGCCTTTTTCCTGGTGCTGGGCATGGCGCAGCTGATTCCGGAGAGCTCCGGGCGCACCATGGCGCTGGTGGTGGCCTACGTGGCGCTATGTGGGCGTACCCTTTCGGTGGTGGTGGAGACCTTCGTCTCGGTGTTTACCCGTGGCCACCGCTTCTGGGCGGTACAAATCCTGCAGCACCGCGCGCTGCGCCCGCTGTTCATGATTGGTGCGCTGGTTGCACTGGGGGATGCCTTTAACTCCACACGGCTCTCCGGGCTGCTTGGCGTAGAGCTGGCGGGGCTGTTCTCGGTGCTGGCCAATATGCTGGCGGCGTTGATCAGCGTGCGCTTTATTCTGCGCTTCAAGCGGCCGATCAAGCACATCATCCGAAATCGGCCCTGGCACGAGCGTCGCGAAAGCAGGGGCAGTGCCAGTGTGATACATGTGCTGGGTCGTCTGTGGCACGTGCCGGCCCTGCTGCTGGTGGGGGGTTCGCTGGTGGCGATTTTTGTCACCGGCGGCGACGTGGGCACCGCCCTGGCCCGCTCAATCATCTCTGCTTCACTTCTGGTGCTGACGCTGGTGGTGACCGGGCTGATTCGTCGCCACGGTGAACAACGCAAGCGGCATCAGGGGCGCCGGCGTGGCAGCCAGTATCGCCGGCGTCTTGAGCGCTTCGGCTATGTGTTGGCTCATGCCGCGGCCTGGCTGGCTTTCGCCGAGCTCTCGCTGCAGGTGTGGAGCGGCTCGCTGATGGGCCTTGGCCAGCAGGGCGTGGCCAGCGCACGCATCGGCCAGGCGCTGCTGGCCATCGCTCTGACCATGCTGCTGGCCTGGTTGGCGTGGATCTTCGCCGATACCGCCATTCAACGGGCCATGACCAGTTCGGCCCGCTCTCGCGGGCGTCGGGTCAACCAGGCTCGCGCGCAGACCATTACCCCGATGATCCGCAACGTCATCTTCGCCACCATCGTGATCATCGCCACCATCGTCGGGCTGGCCAACCTGGGAGTTAACGTCACACCGCTGCTGGCGGGTGCCGGTGTGATCGGCCTGGCCATCGGCTTCGGCGCTCAGACCCTGGTGCAGGATCTGATCACCGGCATCTTTATCCTCATCGAGGATTCCATGGCCGTGGACGATTTCGTGCAGATCAACGGCCACATCGGCACGGTAGAGGGCCTGACGCTGCGCACCGTTCGCCTGCGGGATCTGGACGGGGTGGTGCACATCATCACCTTCAGCCGCATCGAATCGATTCATAACATGTCGCGTCAGTTCGGCATCGCTCTGATGAAGATCCGGATCCCCTTTGATATGAAGATCGACGATGCCATCACCCTGATGCAAGAGACCGCACAGGCTCTCCGCCAGGACCCGATGATGCGCCACTACATCTGGTCGCCGATCGAGATGCAGGGTATCCATGCCTTCGAGGAGGGCTGCCCGATCCTGCGCATGCGGTTTCGCACCGCCCCGGAGATGCAGTGGGACGTCGCCCGCGCCTTCAATCTGCTGCTGCGTCAGCGCATGGAAGAACTCGAGGTCGATCTCGGGGTGCCGCGGCTCAGCGTCAGCATGGAGGGACGCGGTGGCGGCCGCCTGGACGGCAGCAGTGAGCGCGGCGACGGCCGCGATGCTAGCGGGCGCGAACCCGGCGAGGCCGGGATGGCCGATCCCAAGGGAGACACCAGCGCCCGGGGTGCCTCCCCGGATCCGGCCCAATGATCAGCGTCGAACGCCTATGCCGTTCCCCCTGCCGGCGTTCCCGCCATCCCCAGGGTGATCAGCAGGTCATCGAGCAGATCCGATGCGCCGAAGCGGAAGTGATCGGGGGTAATCCAGCCGGGGCCCATGATTCGCTCGGCCAGCTGCAGGTAGGCCTGGGCCTCCTCGGTGGTGTGCACCCCGCCGCCGGCCTTGAAACCGATGGGCCTATCGAGAGAAGGCCCACGCTCGCGGATGACCGTGAGCAGGATCTCGGCGGCTTCGAGGGTGGCGTTAACCGCCACCTTGCCGGTGGAGGTCTTCAGGAAGTCGGCTCCGCCCTCCAGGGCCAGTTCGGCGGCACGGCGGATCAGCGCCGGGTCCTTCAGCTCGCCGGTCTCCAGGATCACTTTCAGGATGGCGTTGCCACAGGCCTGGTGGCAGCAAGCGACCAGCTCGCGGCAGCTCTCCTCGTCGCCGGCGAGCAGGGCACGCCAGGGGAAGACCACGTCCACTTCATCGGCGCCCGAGGCTACCGCTTCGCGGGTCGCGCGGGCAGCGACCATGATGTCGTCGTCGCCATGGGGAAAGTTGGTCACCGTGGCCACCTTGACCTTGCCCTCAAGGTCCAGCGCCTTAAGGGTGCGCCGGGCGGTGGTCACGAAGGACGGGTAGACGCACACCGCCGCCGGGGTGCCGGCGGCGGTCTTCACGCGGCGACACAGTGACTCGATGGCGGCATCGGTGTCGTCATCGTTTAGGCTGGTCAGGTCCAACAGAGCGAGGGCCTGTCGCGCCGCGCGTTGAATATCATCGGTCATGGGAGGTCCTTCCCGGTTGTCGTGGATGGTGGTGCAGAGTTGAAACGACGTCGAGCAACCATGGCTGGGATCAATGCATCGGCGCCGGTAGGTTGCTATCTTTAGAAAGTATTTACGACTAATTCGTGGAGAACGTCCGATGCAAGCTGCAGATGTCATGACCCAGAACGTCATCACCGTGTCTCCGGACAGCGAGGTGCGCGAGATCGCCTCCCTGCTGCTGGAACATGGTATCAGCGCCGTTCCCGTTGTGGGCGACGGCGGCAAGGTGCTCGGCATCGTCAGCGAAGGTGATCTGATGCGCCGGGTAGAAAACGGTACCGGTACCAGGAAATCATGGTGGCTGAGACTGTTTGCCGGTCACGATGCCGCCGACTATGTGAAGTCTCATGGCCGTCGCGCCAGCGAGATCATGACCCGAGACCTTATCACCATCGGCGTGGACATGCCGCTGCACAAGATCTCTCGGCTGCTCGAGAAGCATCGCATCAAGCGGGTGCCGGTCATCAAGGATGACCAGCTGGTGGGTATCGTCAGCCGCTCCAACCTGCTGCGTGGCTTTTCCGTCTCGGCGACCGAAGCCAGCGTTTCGGCGGACGATCGTGATATTCGTGAGTCCATCCTCAAGGAGGTCGACGACAATACCGGCGTGCTGTCTGATCGGCTCAACGTCATCGTCTCGGAAGGCAATGTACAGCTTTGGGGGCTGGTGGAAAGCCAGCAACAGAAGATGGCCGTGCAGGTGGCTGCCGAGAACACTCCCGGCGTCAAGGAGGTCGAGAATAATCTGGGCTTCATACCGCGTGGCGTGGGTGCCGTCTGACAGCGAGCTGATCGCCGTTTCGGCATTGGAAGGGCATTAAACACAAGAGGGGCGACCATCAGGTCGCCCCTCTTGTGTTCCTGAATTCAAGCCTCGCTGGGCGGAACCGGTTCTGCCCGGGCGATCGCCTCCAGGGGTGCGCGCAGGTTGGCCAGGCTGCGCTCACGGTTATGAAGCTTTTCCAGGCCGAATAGGCCGATGCGGAAGGTCTTGAAAGCCTCGCCTTCGTCACACATCAATGGCACGCCGGCAGCGACCTGCAGCCCCGCCTCAGCGAACTTGCCGACCAGACCGGGATCATCGGTGTAGCTGACCACCACGCCGGGAGCCTCGAAGCCGGGCGCCGCCACGCTGTTGTAACCAAACTCCGCGAGCAGTTCGCGAACGCCATCGCCCAGCGCCTGCTGTTCGTCGCGGACGGCCTCCAGGCCGTAAGCCTCCATCTCGGCCATCACATCGCGCAGCGTGACCAGCCCATCGGTGGGCAAGGTGGCGTGGTAGGCGTGGCCGCCGGCCTCATAGGTCTCCATGATCTGCAGCCACTTCTTGAGGTCGCAGGCGAAACTCGAACTAGTGGTCTCGTCAATGGCTTCGCGGGCCTGACGCGAGAGCATCACCATGGCGCAGCAGGGCGAGGCGCTCCAGCCTTTCTGGGGCGCGCTGACCAGCACATCGACACCGAGATCCTGCATGTTGACCCAGATGGCACCAGAGGCAATGCAGTCGAGCACCAGCAGGCCTCCCTCCTGGTGGACAGCGTCGGCTACCTGGCGGATGTAGTCATCGGGCAGCATGATCCCGGCGGCGGTCTCCACGTGGGGCATGAAGATGATGTCCGGCTGATGGTCGCGGATCGACTCGATCACCTCCTCGATGGGCGCCGGGGCGAAGGGCGAGGTCGGATTGTCCTCGTCGAGGCGGCGTGCCTTCAGCACGTTGATGTCGGTGGAGATGTGTCCCATCTCGAGAATCTGGCTCCAGCGATAGCTGAACCAGCCGTTGCGGATCACCAGGCAATTGCGGCTTTTGGCGAACTGGCGAGCCACCGCCTCCATGCCGAAGGTGCCGCTGCCGGGCACGATCACCGCACTATGGGCGTTGTAGGCCCGCTTGAGCTGGCCGGAAATGTCGCACATCACCGTCTGGAAGCGAGCGGACATATGATTGAGGGCGCGGTCGGTGTAGACCACCGAGTATTCCAGCAGTCCATCGGGGTCTACGTCGGGAAGCAAACCGGGCATGTGAGTCTCCGTGGTGAATCGGGTGGCCTTCAGGGCAGCGAAGGAGTTCATGGCCAGAGGATATGCCCATTCGCCAACCGGAACCAGCCGCCCTGGGCTTTCGCTCAGGGCTTTCTCACGCGGTTTTCGCTGAGCGTCAATCCCACAGTGCCGGTGTGGGGCGTATCCGGCTCAGCTGCCCTGGGCGGCCTGTATGGCGGTCAGCGCGATGGTGTAGACGATATCGTCCACCAGAGCGCCGCGCGAGAGGTCGTTCACCGGCTTGTTGAGGCCCTGCAGCATAGGGCCGACGCTGACCACCCGGGCGCTGCGTTGCACCGCCTTGTAGGTGGTGTTGCCGGTGTTGAGGTCGGGGAAGACGAACACCGTGGCACGCCCGGCCACCGGAGAATCCGGCGCCTTCTGGCGGCCGACGCTCTCGATGGCTGCGGCGTCATACTGCAGCGGGCCGTCGATCAGCAGCTCCGGGGCCTGCTCACGGGCCAGCTGGGTAGCCTGGCGAACCTTCTCCACGTCGGCGCCTGAGCCGGATTCGCCGGTAGAGTAGCTGATCATCGCCACTCGCGGCTCGATGCCGAAGGCCTTGGCGGAGCGTGCGCTCTGCAGGGCGATCTCGGCCAGGGCGTCGGCGTCCGGATCGGGATTGACCGCACAGTCGCCGTAAACCACCACCTGCTCGGGCAGCAGCATGAAGAAGATCGACGACACCTGGTGATAGCCCGGCGCGGTCTTGATCAGCTGGAAGGCGGGACGCACGGTGTTGGCGGTGGTGTGGATGGCGCCGGAGACCAGGCCATCCACCTCGTCGAGCTGCAGCATCATGGTGCCGAGCACCACGTTGTCGTGGAGCTGCGCCTCGGCGGTGAGCGCGTTCACCTTGCCGCTGCGTCGCTCCACCATGGCATCCACGTAGCTCTCGCGGATACTGTCCGGGTCGATGATCTCGAGCCCCTCGGGCAGTTCGATACCGCGATGGCGGGCGACCTCCTCGATCTCCTCGCGTTTCCCGAGCAGCACGCAGCGGGCCAGCCCGCGACGCTGGCAAATGGCGGCGGCCTCCACGGTGCGTGGCTCGCTGCCTTCGGGCAGGATGATGCGCTTGTTGGCCTGCTGAGATAGCTTGACCAGCTGGTGGCGGAAGGCCGAAGGAGAGAGCCGGCGGGTATAGCCGCGGCTCAGGTGGTCCTTGAGCCACTCGAGGTCGATATGGGCAGCCACGAAGTTGGCGACTCGCTCGGCGCGCTCCAGGTCGTCGATGGGGATGTCGTTACCCATCTGACCGAGATTCTTGGCGGTGGTGAAGCTGTCGGTGTCGACGCTGATCACCGGCAGGCCGGTCTTCAATGCTGGACGACACATCTCGATCATGTTGTCGCCGGGTATAAAGCCGTTGGTGAGCAGTATGCCGGCCAGTGGCACGCCGTTCATGGTGGCCAGCGCCGAGGCCAGCACCACGTCGTCGCGGTCGCCGGAGGCCACCACCAGGCTGCCGGGCTTGAAGATGTGCAGGGCGTTGGAGGCGCTTCGCGCGCATAGGCTGGTGGAGAGCACGCGGCGTTCCGGCTCGCCTTCGCTGAGGAAGGTGGCGCCCAGGGCGCGGGCCACGTCCAGCACCCGCGGAGCGGAGAGCGCCGGGGCGAAGGGCACCATGCCGATCAGGTGGAAGCGCTCGGTGGCAAGCGCCGGGGAGTGGCGGCGGAGCTCGGCGAGCAGCGCCTCTCCCAGGGCCGGGGCGGCGGTGCCGGGGGCCAGGCCGCTGGGATGTTCGCCGCCGGGCATGTTGTGGCGTGACGCGTGGGTACCAGGCCCTCTATTACCAGCAGCTCGGGTGTACCGTCGAGCGAGTCCTCCAAGGCCAGTTCCTGTAGCTCTATTACCTGCTCCATCAGCACGTCGAGACGATCCTGGCGGAGCAGGCGCTCCATCTCGGCCTGGGCAATCGGTTCCGGAGGGTGGAGCCCCAGTGTGCTGCTGACCAAGGCGCAGGAGGGGTCCGGTTCCGATCCGTTGAGCTCGTCCTGGCGCAGTGGCTTGAAGAAGCCGGCCTTGAGGCCGATGGTGTCCAGCGCCTGGATCAGGCCGAGGCAAGCCGAGGTGAGGCCGGCCCCTTCGCCGGTGGGCACCAGCAGGATGGCCTGGGGGGCAGGTCGGGTAGGTTGCGGTGTCATCGGGGGGTGTCTCCCAGCAGCTGGCGGGTCTCGTCGGCGATGCGGCCCTCTTCGTCGGTGGGGATCACCCACAGCACGGGCCGGTTCGGGGTCTGATTGTCGATGCGGGCCTCGCGGCCGCTTAGCGTGGCGAGGTTGGCGTCGTGCTCGAGCTCGACGCCGAAATGGGGCAGCAGGGCGACGACCTGTCGGCGCACACGCGAAGAGTTCTCGCCGATGCCGCCGGTGAAGACGATGCCGTCCAGGCGGGGCAGGGCGCAGGAGAGAGCGGCCAGGGACTTGGCGATGCGGTAGCAGAACACCTCGATGGCCAGCAGGGCACCGGCGTGGCCCCCGTCGGCAGCGGCCTCCAGCTCGCGCATGTCGTTGGTCAAGCCGGAGAGGCCCAGCAGCCCGCTCTCACGGTTGAGCACCTCATCGATCCGCTCGAGGCTCCAGCCCAGCTGGCGCGCCAGGTGGGCATGCAGGCCGGGGTCGACGTCGCCGCTGCGGGTGCCCATGACAAGGCCCTCCAACGGTGTCAGGCCCATGCTGGTGTCGAGGCTCCGGCCCTCCCATACGGCGGCGGTGGAGCAGCCGTTGCCCAGGTGGGCCGTTAGCCAGCCGCCGCCGGGCAAACCGCTGAGGGTATCGGCGCGGGCGCTCACATAGGCGTGACTGGTACCGTGGAAGCCGTAGCGACGGATGCCATGATCGCGGTAGAGCGACTCGGGCAGCGCGTAGCGGTAGGCGCGAGGCGGCAGGCTTTGATGGAAGGCGGTATCAAACACCGCCACCTGGGGCAGTGCCGGGAACAGCGACCGGGTAGCGGCGATGCCCTGCAGGTTGGCCGGGTTGTGCAGCGGGGCCAGGGCAGAGGTCTGCTCAATGGCAGCCACCACGTCGTCATCGATCAGCGTGGCACGGGTGAAGTGCTCTCCGCCGTGGACGACACGATGTCCGACGGCGCCCGGCCGGCGGCCTTCGAGCCCCTCGAGAATCGCCTTGAGCGCCTGGACATGGCCGACATCGCCCAGGCCGCGGGTGAAGGTATCTCCGCCGCTGTCGACGCCCTTCAGGCGAGCGTCGCCACTGCCCAGCCGCTCGACCAGGCCCGTCAGGCGTGGCTGGTCGGCTGTCGCCGGCACCAGCGCGTACTTGATAGAGGAGGAACCACAGTTGATCACCAGCACCGGATCGTTCATCGACGCCCCTTGAGAGATAAAAATTTGACTTTAGTCTAACATGAGACCGTCATGCTGCACTGCATCTATCCCATACACTTTGCACGGAAGCCGTGACATGTCGACCCCTTCCGCCGCATCCACGGCGCCTGTTCCCTTCCCCCGGCCGCTAGCCCTGGTGCTGATGTGTGGCCTCGCCACGCTGTTTGCCGCCAACCACGTGTCGGCCAGGGTCGCCTTCGATGCAGGCGCCGGCCTGCTGCTGGCAATACTGATGCGCTCCGGCACGGCCACCCTGGCCCTGACGGCGCTGGTGGTGTTCCAGCGCAAGTCGCTGCGGTTGCCCGCGGGAACCGGCCGCTGGCAGCTGCTGGTGGGCCTGCTGGTGGCGGTGCAGAGCCTGTGCCTCTACTCGGCGGTGGCACGCCTCCCGGTGGTGGTGGCCCTGCTGCTGATGAATACCCTGCCGCTGCAGCTGTCACTGCTTTCCTGGGCGCTGGGCGGCTCGCGGCCCACCGGTCGCGCGGCGCTGATCATGGGCATTATCCTGGTCGGGCTGGTGGTGGTGCTGGACGTGCCGGTCTGGCTGAGCGACCCCGAGGCCATGGGCCCGGGCTGGCTGGCCGGGGTAGGTTTCGGCCTGGCCGCCGCCAGCGCTTTTGCCTGTGCCCTGTGGATCACCGAGCACCGCCTGGCCAGCGTGGGCAGCACCCTGCGCAGCCTGCTCACCACGCTGACCGTGCTGGTGGCCATGGTCATCGCCGGTGGCCTGGGGTTGGTGCCGGGCGGCATGGCGTTGCCTCAGTCGCTGCCCGGCTGGGTAGGGCTCGCCCTGCTGGCGCTGTTCTATGCGGTGGCCTTCTCGGTGCTGTTCATCACGGTGCCCAGGCTCGACATGGCGCGCAACGCTCCGGCCATGAACATGGAGCCGGTAGCGGCGCTGATGCTGGGCTACCTGGTGCTGGGCCAGACGCTCTCGCCGGTACAGCTGGTGGGCGGCGGCATCGTGCTGGCGGGCGTCGTCTTCCTGGGGCTGTCGAAGCGCGCCTGATTTTTATGGTGCATAGCTATGCGCTTTTATGGTGCGATTATCGTCCGGCGTGTCGTGAGGCGATCCCGGAGTCTCTGTCTCCTGACAATGTCGCCACTCTCCTGGCACGGCTTGTGCAGGGTTTTTGGAATTCAAGCAGTTTGAAATGCAAAGACATTGAAAAATACCTGACTGTGCGAGCGGGAGCTGCCATGACGCATTCACCCAACACGCCGGATGCCGGCTTCGACGCGGCCCTGACGCCGCGACTGCTGTTTACTGACCTGGACGGCTCGCTGCTCGACCATTACAGCTACGACTGGAGCCCCGCCGTGCCCTGGTTAAGCCGTCTCCGGCAGTTGGGGGTGCCGGTGATTCCGGTGACCAGCAAGACGCGCAGCGAGATCGTGCCGCTGCGTCGGGAGCTCGGCCTCGAGGACACCCCCTTCATTGCCGAAAACGGCGCCGTGGTGGGTCTGCCGCCGTCCTGGTGCCACGCCCGGCTGGACCGCCTCGGCCCGGATGGCCTGGGCATCCGTACCCTGGGCGTGGATATCGGGCTCGTGCGCAAGCGGCTTGCGGTATGGCGCGAGCGCCTTGACGTGCGCTTTACCACCATGAGCGAGATGACGCTGGATGAGCTTGTCGACTTCACCGGGTTGTCGGAGCCCGAGGCGCGCCTGGCGCGGATGCGCGAGGGCAGCGAACCGCTGATCTGGGACGATGACGAGGCGCGCCTCGAGGGTTTCCGCGAGGGGCTTGCCGGCGACGGCCTGCAGCTGGTGCGCGGGGGGCGCTTCTGGCACGCCACCGGCACCTGCCACAAGGGCAGCGCGGTAAGCTGGCTGATCTCGCGCAGCGAGGCGCTGCGCGGCCGGCGGCCGCGGACCCTGGCACTGGGCGACGGCCCCAACGACGTCTCCATGCTGGAGGTGGTGGACCAGGCGGTGGTGATTCGTGGCTGTCACGACCTGACGGTGGCGCCCAATCAGCCGGCGCTCTATCGCAGCGAGGCCACGGGCCCCGCCGGCTGGGCCGAGGGGGTGGCCTACTGGTGGGGGCGAGCTGACCGCCGGGTAATGCCGGCGGCGCTGAGAATCGATCCGGCAGAGGCGCCCGAGGCGGCGGGGGAGACGTCGGCATGAGCGATTTTCATCAGAATGGCATCATCACCGACTTTCACAACCTCACCCGACGGCCCGTGGCGGCCTTGGAGGCGGAGCTCTGCGAGTTCGGTCGACGCCGGCCGATGAGCCTGATTCTGCCCTCGCTCTATTCGGAGCTCGAGGGGCCGGCGCTTTCGCGCATCGTCGAGGCGCTGGCCCAGGTGCCCTATCTGGCCGAGGTGGTGATTGGGCTGGACCGGGCCGATCGCACCCAGTTCCTGCACGCTCGGAAGTTCTTCTCGCGCCTGCCCCAGCGACACCGCATCCTCTGGAACGACGGGCCGCGGCTGAGCGCGCTGGATGCCGAGCTGGAGGCCCGCGGCCTCTCCCCACGGGAGCCGGGCAAGGGGCGCAACGTCTGGTTCTGCGCGGGTTTCGTGCAGGCGTCGGCGCGCTCAGCCGTAGTCGGGCTTCACGACTGCGACATCCTCACCTACGATCGGAGCCTGCTGGCGCGGCTCTTCTATCCGGTCGCCCACCCTCACTTCAACTATGAGTTCTGCAAGGGCTACTACCCCCGCATCGCCGAGGGCAAGCTCAACGGCCGGGTGTCGCGGCTGATGGTCACCCCGCTGCTGCGGGCACTCAAGCAGATGCACGGGCCGCTGCCCTACCTCGAGTACCTGGACAGCTACCGCTACCCTCTCTCCGGCGAGTTCGCCATGCGCGCCGAGGTGCTCGATGGCATCCGCATTCCTGCCGACTGGGGGCTGGAGATCGGCGTGCTCTCCGAGGTGCATCGCAACCACTCTACCAAGCGGCTGTGTCAGGTAGACCTGGCCGACGCCTACGACCACAAGCACCAGCCGGTCTCGGAGGAGGACGCCTCTGCGGGGCTGAACCGCATGAGCCTGGACATCGCCAAGGCGCTCTACCGCAAGCTGGCCACCCAGGGCGTGACCTTCAGCGCCGAGGGTTTCCGTACCCTCAAGGCCACCTACTACCGCCTGGCGCTCGACCTGATCGAGGCCTACCACCACGACGCCGTGATGAACGGCTTAACTCTGGACCGCCACGCCGAGGAGCGCGCCGTGGAGCTGTTCGCGGCCAACCTGCTCGAGGCGGGCAACGCCTTCCTCGACAACCCCGGCGAGCGCCCCTTCATCCCCAGTTGGAACCGGGTGCGCTCGGCCATCCCCGACCTGTTGACGCGTCTCCACGATGCCGTGGAGGCGGACAACGCCGGGGAGGTTTAGCGGCACTAGGGGCTCAGGGCTGATCCACCAGCCACAGGCTGCGGTAGGAGGCAAGGCTCGCCTCGCCCGACCAGGGGGCATCCTCCAGCAGGTCGTACCAGGTTCCCTCGGCGAGCGCCGCCACCTCCAACGGCTGGCGCGCATCGCTGACATTGTGAATCGCCAGCAGACGACGCCCCGAGGTCAGCGGGCCGCGCTCGAGCACCAGCAGGGTCGGCGATGAGGGGACCACCCGCATGGGGGCGTCGGGGTGGAAGCAGGGCTCGGCGCGACGAATCGCCAGGCGACGCTTAAGCGCCAGGAATACCTCTCGGGTGGGGGTGTGGCGGCTGTCGAGCAGCTCATCGAGCTCACTCAGCTGCCAGCGGCGGCGGTTGATGGAGCGCAGTCGACCGCTGCGTTCCACGCCCTCCAGGTCGTTGGGGGTGGCGGTCAGGCAGTGCAGGTAGAGCGCCGGGATGCCCTGCAGGGCCAGCATCAGGTGCTGGCTGCACAGGAAGCGTTCGATCTGCCAGGGATCGGGGCCGCGGCGCGTGCCCTGCATGGCATCGAACCAGGTGATATTGATCTCGTAGGGGATATCCTCGCCGTCGGGGCGCCGGCGCATGCTGACGAAGCCGCCGAAGCGGTGCATCAGCTCCAGCAGCGCTTCGATCTCGTGGGCGGGCAGCCAGCCCTCAAGGGGGCGCACGCCGATGCCGTCGTGGCTGGCGGTGAAGTTGAGGTAGCTGCAGCCGGGCGGCAGCGCCGGCAGGCTCTCGATCCAGCTGGCCAGCAGAGTGGCGTCGCCACCGGTCAGGGTATGCAGCAGCAGCGGCGGCAGTGAAAACTGGTAGACCAGATGCGCTTCGTCGGGCTCTGAAACCCGCTCAAGACCCCCGTCGGAAAGGTTTTCTAAACCAAAGTAGCTGAGGTTCTCATGGTGGGGCACGTTGGTTTCGGTTAGCAGCAGGGTACCCGGCGCCACGTGGTCGACCACGGCGCGCAGCAGTCGCACTACCTCGTGGGTTTCGGGCAGGTGAATGCACGGGGTGCCGATCTTTTTCCACAGGTAGGCGATGGCGTCCAGACGGACCACCCGAGCGCCCTGGGAAAGATAGAAGAGCAGGATGCCGACGAACTCCAGCAGCACGTCGGGATTGGCGAAGTTCAGATCGATCTGGTCCTCGGAGAAGGTCGCCCAGAGGTAGCGGGTGCCGCGGCGGGTCGGTATCGGCACCAACAGCGGAGAGCTGCGTGGGCGCACCACCGCGGTGAGATCGGTCTCCGGATCCATCTCGATGAAGTAGTCGCGTCCGGGCTGGCTGCCGGAGAGGTAGTCGACGAACCACAGCGACTCCCGGGAGACGTGGTTGAGCACCAGGTCCACCGCCAGGTCGCGGCCTTCGGCCAGCGAACGAAGGTGTCCCCAGTCGCCCAGGGTCGGGTCGACTTCCCGGTAGTGGATCACCGAAAAGCCATCGTCGCTGCTCCAGGGGAAGAAGGGCAGGACATGCACGCCGCTGAAGGTGTCGGGCAGGCGCTGGTCGAGAAACTCGCCCAGCACCTCGAGGGGGGCTCGCTCGCCGTCGAGGAGACTATCGCCGTAGCTGATCAGCCACTGGTCGCGCTCGCTCCAGAGGGGCACGGCGACGTCGTCATGGGAGGAGGTCGCCGGCGCCTGATGCTCGAGCAGCGTCAACAGCCGGCGCAGCACCTCGTCGGCGCGTTCGCCGTAGATCATTGTCAGATGGTCATGGGCGCGCCGACGGAAGGCCGCGGCATCCAGTGGCGTGGTGACGGAGGGGGCGAAGGTCTGGCGGTCAAGCATGGTCGCGTTCCTGGTGGTTCCACCGGGCAGATGCCAGTGCAGGAACTGCACCGGATAGTTGCCGCTGGCGGTGGCTGCCCAGCCCAGCAGCGGCTGCGCCAGCAGGGCCACGTAGAGCAGGTGGTGGACGGTGGTGCTCAAGACACGTTGAAAGGCGGACAGCGGCGGCTCATGGTCGGGCACCACGAAGAGCAGCCGCGTCAGCAGGCGCAGCGTCATCAGCGCCAACATCGCAACGCCAAGCGACTTATGGGCGGTATAGAGCAGATCGGTTCCGCTCTGGCCGAAGCGCTCCATGGCGCCTTCGAAGCCGAGAAATCCCAGCACAAGGCCGCTGGCCAGGGAGAACAGCAGAACGGCAGCCACCAGCCAGTGCAGCACGCGATGAGCGTAGGCGTAGCGGTCGGTCTCTAACATGCGGCTCTCTATCAATGACATGGGGGTTCTCCTGGGAATCGAGTCGGGACTTGGCTTCATCCTAGCCAATGCCGCCGTTGGCTGCTCCGCTACATGGCGACAACGAGACATTCGTCGAGAACTACGGTCGCGCTTCGACATGGCATATCAACGACTGCGGCCCTGACAAGCAGGGCCGCAGTCGTACATGCATGAGGCAGGATGCGCTTATGAAGGCGGGCGTCACACCTGCTGGTAGAGCTCGCTGCCTTTGTCGCGAAACTTCTCCGCCTGCTCTTCCATGCCCTTCATCACCGCTTCCTGATCGCCGTTCAGCCCGTGTTCATTGGCATAGTCGCGGACCTCCTGGCTGATCTTCATCGAGCAGAACTTGGGCCCGCACATGGAGCAGAAGTGGGCGACCTTGGCCGAGTCCTTGGGCAGGGTCTCGTCGTGGTACTCGCGGGCGGTGTCCGGGTCCAGGCCGAGGTTGAACTGGTCCTCCCAGCGGAACTCGAAGCGCGCCTTGGAGAGCGCGTTGTCGCGGCGCTGGGCGGCCGGGTGACCCTTGGCCAGATCGGCGGCGTGGGCGGCGATCTTGTAGGTGATGATGCCGGTCTTGACGTCGTCCTTGTTGGGCAGGCCCAGGTGCTCCTTGGGGGTCACGTAGCAGAGCATGGCGCAGCCGAACCAGCCGATCATGGCCGCCCCGATGCCGGAGGTGATGTGGTCGTAGCCCGGGGCGATGTCGGTGGTCAGCGGGCCGAGGGTATAGAAGGGTGCCTCGTGGCACGCCTCGAGCTGCTTGTCCATGTTCTCCTTGATCAGGTGCATGGGCACATGGCCGGGGCCCTCGATCATCACCTGGACGTCGTGCTTCCAGGCGATCTTGGTCAGCTCGCCCAGGGTCTCGAGTTCGGCGAACTGGGCCTCGTCGTTGGCGTCGGCCACCGAGCCCGGGCGCAGGCCGTCACCCAGGGAGAAGGCGACGTCATAGCGCTTGCAGATCTCGCAGATCTCCTCGAAGTGGGTGTAGAGGAAGCTCTCTCGATGATGGAAGAGGCACCACTTGGCCATGATGGAGCCGCCTCGGGAGACGATGCCAGTGACTCGCTTGGCGGTGAGCGGCACATAGCGCAGCAACACGCCGGCGTGGATGGTGAAGTAGTCCACCCCCTGCTCGGCCTGCTCGATCAGGGTGTCGCGGAACACCTCCCAGGTGAGGTCCTCGGCCACGCCATTGACCTTCTCCAGGGCCTGGTAGATCGGCACAGTGCCGATGGGCACCGGGGCGTTGCGAATGATCCACTCGCGGGTCTCGTGGATGTTCTGGCCGGTGGAGAGATCCATGATGGTATCCGACCCCCAGCGGATGCCCCAGGTCATCTTGTCCACCTCGTCTTCGATGGAGGAGGTCACCGCAGAGTTGCCGAGGTTGCCGTTGATCTTCACCAGAAAGTTGCGGCCGATGACCATCGGCTCGGATTCCGGGTGGTTGATATTGCAGGGGATGATGGCGCGACCGGCGGCCACCTCGGCGCGCACGAACTCTGCGGTGATCTCCTCGGGCAGCCTGGCACCGAAGCTCTGACCCGGGTGCTGGTGGCCCAGGATGCGCTCGACCTCTGGCGTGCCCGAGTACTTGGCAGAGAGCGCCTGTTGGCGCTGGTTTTCGCGCAGAGCGATAAATTCCATCTCCGGGGTGATGATGCCCTGGCGGGCATAGTGGAGCTGGGTGACCATCGGCGCCGGAGGTCTTTGTCGGCGAGAGGCTGATCTCGCGGAAGGGCACGCGGATATCGGGGCGTGACCCCTCGAGGTAGACCTTGCGTGACCCGGGCAGCGGCTGGATGGCGGCGGCGTCGACCCTGGCGGTCTCGGCGAGGAAGTGGGCGGTCTTGCTCATGGGGTTTTCCTTGTTATTTGGTTGGGGTGAGTAGTAAGCGGTGAGTAGCGAGTAGCGAGTTGAGTGATGAGCCGCCATCAGTCCGCGCGGTCCAGCCCCATCTGCCAGAAGTCGATCTCCAGGCGCGTGGCGTCGCGGAACACCGTGCACAGCTCCGCAAAGCGCGCCGGGGTGACGTCGGCCAGGCGTGCATCGAGCCAGGCCTCCTCGGCGCGCCGGGCGGCTTGAAACTCCTCGCTCTCGTACATGGCGATCCAGGCGTTGTAGGGATTGGCGTCGCCGCGCAGGGTAGAGGGTCTAGCGTTGATCCAATCGGCGATCACGCCGTAGCCCACCAGGCAGGGGGCCAGGGCCACGTGCAGGTCGAGCAGGTCGCCGCGGTTGCCGGTGTCGAGCACATAGCGGGTATAGGCCATGGTGGCGCGGGCCTCGGGCAGGGCGGCGAGGTCGGCTTCGCTGATGCCCCATTCCTGGCAGTAGCCCACGTGGAGGCCGAGCTCCAGGTCGATGATGGCCTTGAGTCCCTCATGGGCCTGGCGCAGTTCGGCCAGGGTACGGCTCTTGTAGGCGGCCAGCGCGAAGGCGCGGGCGAAGTGGATCAGGAACAGATAGTCCTGTTTCAGGTAGTGACGAAAGGCGCCCTCGTCGAGGTTGCCATCGCCCAGGCCGCGCACGAAATCGTGCTCGATATAGGCCCGCCAGTCGTCCTGGCAGGCGTGAGTCAGATCGCTGAAGCGGTAGCCCATCTTGCCTCCGATGTCGGTTGACGATCCGGAGCGTGGGCGTGGAAGGGAAGAGGGGCCGGGAGGGGGGAAGGAGAAGGGCTACCCTGGCCACCGCTTGATCCCTACGCCGGTACTAACCGGATCAGGTTCAACGGGACCAGCGCTCGGGTACTGTCCATCTCTGGAAAGACCCCTGCGCCATCTCAGCCGGAAATACCGGCACCCCGTCAAGCGAGATTTCACTCTAGCAGGCTCGGGAGGATTTGCCAGCCCTCGCGCCTCTCGACCAGAGCTATTGCAGTGACGAGAAGCGAGGGGCGCTGGGGGCAAGCCGAAGAGGAGGTCCTACGCCATGGATGGCGTCGGTAGCGTACAGGGAAGTATTCACAGCGCCTCCGGAAGGCCGGCCCCGCTCGCAGGCTTGCCGACAGGTTAGCCCCGAGCGGTGGTAGCTACCTGTGATTGCCCTGTCGCTCGCGTCAGGTAATACCCGGTTGAGTTACCGGTGGCGATAGAGCCAGCGCACATCCACGGCGAAGGAGCCGACCAGCCCCGCCAGGGAGGTGGCCGCCAGCCAGCCCGCCAGGGTGTCGGGCAGTGCCGGTAGCAGGGCGAGCATCAGCGCGGCGACCTGCCATACGCAGACCGCTTTGCGCCGGAAGCTTTCGGGAAGGTCGGCCGCGAGCCAGGGCCAGCGCCAGCTCGCTGCCACGAAGGCGTAGCGCATGGCGCCGATGGCCAGCACCCAGGGCCCGACGCGATCCAGCAGCAGAAGTGCCATACAGAGCACCAGGATGAAGAAGGCGTCGAGTTCCATATCGAAGCGCGCCCCCAGGGCGCTGGTGCTGGCGGTGCGCCGGGCCACCCAGCCGTCTACGCCGTCCAGGGCCAGAGCGACCAGGGCCAGGGCGAAGAGCCACTCTCCATGGGCGGCCAGCAGAGCCGGGTCGGCCAGGGTGCCGGCTATCAGGGCCACCAGCACGCCGCGCGCCAGGGTGACCCGATTGGCCGCGCCGAGCCCGCTCTGTGAAGGCGGGCGGCGCATCAGGGCGCGCCACAGCAGAATCGCCATGCCCAGGTAGGTGGCCACGGCGAGCAGCGCCACCTGGGTGAAGGCGCCCGCTTCCGCCCCGGAGGGCAATAGCCCCAGTGCGACCAGCATCGCAAGCAGGACGATACCGCCCAGGCCCAGCTCGATGCCGACGCGACTGTGCCGGGTCACACGGGCGGCGCCTTCGGCGAGATCCTGATTCGAGACGGTGGGGGGCATAAGGACTCCCGTGCCTTGGTGAATAGCCATTGTGGCCAAGTATTGGCGCTATGCTGAGCCTCAGGGCTCGTGATGGGTGCCGCGATAGTCGGCTTTGAAAGAGACCGCCGACATCGCTCATGTTGTTCAGTTTGTCCGAGGGGGAGGTGCGAGTGAGGGCGCTGTTTGGCGGGATCAGCCGCGGCACCGAGTCGCTGGTATTCCACGGGAGGGTGCCAGAAAGCGAGTGGCAGCGCATGCGCGCTCCCTTCCAGGCCGGCGACTTCCCTTGGCCGGTGAAATACGGCTATGTCAGCGTGGGTCTGGTCGAGGCCGGCCCTGCGGAGTTGCTGGGGCGTGAAGTCTTCTGCCTGTATCCCCATCAGGATCGCTACGTGGTGCCCGCCGCGGCCGTCACGCCACTGCCGCCCGGCCTGCCGGCGGCCCGGGCGGTGCTCGCCGCCAACATGGAGACCGCGATAAACGGCTGCTGGGACGCCGAGCCGCGGCTCGGCGATCGCATCGCAGTGATCGGAGCCGGGGTGGTCGGCGCTCTGGTGGCCTGGCTCTGCGCAGCCATCCCCGGCACCCGGGTACGGCTGGTAGATGTCTCACCGGGGCGTGTCGAGCTCGCCCGTGCCCTGGGCGTCGAGTTTTGTCTGGCCGACCAGGCGCCGGCGGACAACGACCTGGTGGTCCACGCCAGCGGCAACCCCGAGGGGCTGCGCCTGGCGCTGGGGCTGGCCGGCGACGAGGCACGGGTGGTGGAGATGAGCTGGTACGGCGACCGCGAGGTGAACCTGCCGCTGGGAGAAGCCTTCCACTCCCGGCGGCTGCGCCTGATCGCTAGCCAGGTAGGTCGCCTGCCCGCCGAGCGTGCGCCGCGCTGGAACTATCGACGTCGCCTGGCGCTGGCGCTGGACCTGCTGCGCGACCCCTGCCTCGACGCGCTGATCAGCGGCGAGAGCGATTTTCGTGAGCTGCCCGCCGTGATGCCCCGGCTCGCCGCCGCCGCGGGGGAGGTGCTTTGCCACCGCCTGCGCTATTCCACGCCGCATTGATTCCATGCCCTATTGATTCCATGCCCGACCGACTGGAGCCCTGACCATGTACCGACTCACCGTTCGCGACCACTTCATGATCGCCCACAGCTTTCGCGGCGAGATCTTCGGACCCGCCCAGCGGACCCACGGCGCCACCTACGTGGTAGATGTCACCTTCCAGCGTCGCGAGCTCGACGACGACGGCCTGGTGGTCGACATCGGCCTGGCCAGCGAAGCGGTCAAGGCGGTGCTCGGCGAGTTCAACTTCCAGAATCTCGACGAGCTGCCGGAGTTCAGCGAGGCGAACCGCCGGCACTTCCTCGATAGCGAAACTCGCGCCCTGGCCCTGGCCAGGCGCGTTATCGTCACCAGCCGCTGGACGGCCCGCGGCCTCGACCGTTATGACGTGGCGTCGTCGCGCTTGCGCGTGGTGGAGCCCGGCGTCGAGGCGGCCCCGCTGGCGGCCAGCGCCCTGGACCTCGAGGCGCCTGGCCCTCGTCGACTGCTCTGCGTCGCCACCCTAGTCCCGCGCAAGGGCCATGACGTCCTCCTGGAGGCGCTGGCCGCCCTGCAGGATCGTGACTGGCGTCTCGAGGTCGTCGGCAGCCACGCCCGGGATCCCGATCATGCCGCCGGTCTGCTCGCGGCCGCCCGTCGCTTCGGTCTGGAAGATCGCATCCTCTGGGCCGGGGAGCGCGACGCCGCCGGCCTGGCCGCCGCCTATCACCGGGCCGAGCTCTTCGTGCTGGCCTCTCGCTACGAGGGCTACGGTATGGTCGTCACCGAAGCGCTTTCCCGCGGATTGCCGGTGGTCACCACCACCGGGGGTGCCCTCATCGACACCCTGCCAGCGCAGGCCGGGTTGGCGGTGCCGCCCGACGACGCGGTTGCCCTGGGCGACGCCCTTGCCGCCTGGCTCGACGACGCCGAGCTGCGCCGCCGGCTGCGTCGCGGCGCACGAGAGGCCCGCCATGGTCTGAGCAACTGGCAGCAGGCCGGCGACCGTTTCCTGTCCGCCCTGGACGACCCCTTTTCGTTGGCGGATACCGCCGGCGACCTTTGCGAGGAGCCACGGCGATGAACGCGCCCGAACCTGGCCGGCGGCCAGCCGATACGACCTCCCCCCAGGAGCACTTCAGCGCCGACTGGCTCTCCCTCCGCCAGCGGCTGGACAGCCGTTCGCGCAGTCACAGCCTGACCGGCCTGGCCGCCGACTGGCTCGCCGCGCGCCGCGGCGAGTCTGGCAGCTCTTATGGCATCGTCGATCTGGGCTGCGGCACCGGCAGTAATCTGCGCTTCCTGGCGCCGCGGCTGCCCGGGCCCCAGCGCTGGCGGCTGGTCGACCATGATTCGGCGTTGCTGGCCCTGGCCCGCCGCCACGCGGCGACCCTGCGCGATGCGAGCGGTGCCCGGGTGGCCATCGAGGCCCGTTGCCGCGACCTCTCGCCGGTGGATGACGGCCTGCTCGAGGGGGCTGACCTGGTGGTGGCCTCGGCGCTGTTCGATCTGGTCTCCCGTTCCTGGGCCGAGACGCTGGTGGCGGCCTGTGCCGCTCGCCAGCAGGCGCTGTTGTTTACGCTCAGCGTTGATAGCGACTGGGCCTTCCTCGACGCGTCGGGCAAGCGCCTGGAGGACGTTGATGATATCGCGGTCCGGGCGCTGTTCCAGGCCCACCAGCGACGCGACAAGGGGCTCGGCCCGGCCCTGGGTGGCCAAGCGCCCAGCGTGCTGACCGCGGCGATGACCGCGGCCGGCTACCGCGTGGAGAGCGCGGCGACCCCCTGGTATCTCGCCGCCGGCGAGCGCGAGCTGTTGCCGCTGGCCGAGCAGCTGCTCCAGGGCTGGCACGATGCCGCTCTGGAACAGGCCCCTGAGGAACGGTCTCGCTTGCAGCGCTGGCATTCACGCCGGCTGGCGGGACTCGCCGCAGGGGAGCTGGGGCTGACCGTGGGGCATCGCGATCTGCTGGCGCTGCCGCCGTTGCCGGCCAGGGGCGCCTGAGCATGGGGATGCCCCGAAAATGGTACCGGCGTCTGACTCGGCCGCTGGTCGGGCTTGCACTACTCGGCTGCCTCGCCTGGTGGCTGGAGCCGGGGGCCATTCTCGGTCAGGTACAGCGGCTTTCGCCGGGTTGGGCTGTGCTGGCCCTGGCGCTGACCCTGCCACCCCTGGCGCTCAGCGCCTGGCGCTGGCGGCTGACCGCCCGCCTGCTGGGGCTCTCGCTCGGCTTCCGCCGGGCGCTGCGGGAGTACTACCTGGCGCTCTTTCTCAACCAGGTCCTGCCGGGCGGCGTGGCCGGCGATGCCGCCCGGGCTTGGCGACACTCCCGTGACAGCGCAAGTCGCGGCGGTGCCTGGCGGGCGGTGATCATCGAGCGTGCCTCCGGCCAGATGGCCATGGCCCTGTTGACCCTCACGGTGCTCGCCGTCTCCCCGCTCTGGCATGGTCTGATGGCGCGTGCCGTCAGGCAGGTGAACGCGTCGGGCTGGCTGTCGGCGGTGTTCGCTGCCGTTCTGCTGCTGGTCCCGCTGGTCTGGCAGCTAGTCAGGCACCCCCCGGCGGCCCTGGCAGGCCTGGGCGGTGATCTGCGGCGCAGCCTGCTGGCCGCCTCGGTGTGGCCGAAGCAGCTGGCCGGCTCGCTGCTGGTAGTGATCAGCTATGCGCTGGTCTTCGTCTGCGCCGCTCGGGCGATCGGCGTCGAGCTGCCCCTTGGCACGCTGCTGGCGCTGGTGCCCCCGGTGCTGCTGGCGATGCTCATCCCGCTTTCACTGGCTGGCTGGGGCGTGCGCGAGGGGGCCGCCGCCCTGGTCTGGGGGATGGCGGGCCTGCCGCCGGCCCAGGGCGTGGCGGTCTCCATGGCCTACGGGGTCATCGTGCTGGCCGCTAGCCTGCCGGGCGGCCTGGTGCTGCTGCGCCGCCGGGCGCTGGCGGCACCCGCCGTGGCTGCCAGCAGGCACGGCGGGTCAGGGGGCGGGAGCCGCGAGAACCAGATCGAAGAGGGTGTCGTCGCCGCAGCGGAAGGTCCGCGACGGGGGACGGCGCGCCTCATGCAGGGTGTCGATAGGCGTCATGACGAGCCCCGGTCGGCCGGAGCCGATCAGCAGCGGCGCCATCAGCAAGTGCAGCCGATGGAGCACGCCGGCTTCGAGGAAGCGCGATACCGTGATCCCGCCGCCCTCGATCAGCACGCGTTTAAGGCCTCGACCGGCCAGGGCATCGAGTACGCTGGCCGGAGCAAAGGCGCCGCCTACCAGCGGCAGCGGCACGCGCTGCACATGCGGGCCCGCACGCCCTTTGGGTTGCGCCCCCTCGCCGTGCAGATGCAGCGTCGGCGACTCGGGGTCGCACAGCAGGAACCGGTCGGGCGCCACTCGGCCGCGGGGGTCGAGGATCACCCTGACCGGCTGGGGTCCGTCCACGTGGCGTACGGTCAGGCGTGGATCATCCTCGCTGGCGGTTCCCGCGCCGACCACCACGGCATCCACCAGGGCGCGCAGCCGGTGCAGGTGTACCAGACTCTCCGGCCCATTGATGAAGTGGGAGTGCCCGCTCTCGGTGGCGATGCGCCCGTCAAGGCTCTGGCCGAGCTGGGCGACGGCCAGGCGGCCGGCCCACGTGGCCAGCGGGAGCAGACACTCGAGCAGGTCGCGTGCCTGCGGCGAAAGAGAACGTTTGGCCTGCCAGCCGGCGGGGGAGAGGCTCAGGTCGGCTATCGCCGTGGCCTCCCCGTCGGGGTGGGCGGCATGGACAAGGGCCTGCCAGGCCTCATTCAGGGACAGCGTCGGGTCAGTGGCGCCCATGGGGCCTCCTGTCGGGTAGCTGGCTGCCATCATGCGCAGTATCCCGGCGCGACGCAAAGCGCATCGATACCACCAGGAGAGAGCGATGCATCAGGTTGAACGGGCCATCTTTGATCTACGACGCGGGCTACCGGTGCTGATTGTCGCCGGCGAGTCCAGGGTGCTGGTCCAGGCCATCGAGGGAGCTGCGGAAACGGCTGCTTCGCGGCTGGGCGAACTGGCCGGCACATCGCCGGCGCTAGCGCTGACGCGCCATCGCTTGGCGATTCTCGGTCAGGGAGGCGCCGATGAGGCGGCTCGCCTGCCGCTGCCCGTCGGGCTGGCCCACGGGCGCCTGGCCGCCCTGGCTTTCGGGGCCGTGCCGGCGGCGACTCTCGGGGAAGCGGAGCTGGCGGAGTGCCGCTCGGCCCTGGAACCGGCGGAGCCGGCTGACCTGGCGGCCTTGGCGCTGATGCGGCGGGCGCTGCTGATTCCCTCGGCGCTGGTGGCAAGGGTTGCTGAGTCCCGGCGAGCCGCGGTGGCAGCGGCGGTGGCGGACGGCACCCTCTTGGCGGTAGAGGCCGAGCAGGCGGCGCGCTGCCTGGACGGCGCCGGCGGCATGCTGCGCCGGGTCAGCGATGCCCGGATCCCCCTGGCCGATGCCTCCGAGTGCCGCTTCATCCTGTTCCGTGAACCCGACGGGATGCGTGAGCACGTGGCGGTGGTGATCGGCGACCCGGCGCTGGGTGCGCCAGAGGTGCCCGTGCCGCTGCGCCTGCACTCCGCCTGCCTTACAGGCGACCTGTTCGGCAGCCTTCGCTGCGACTGCGGCGAGCAGCTGCGCACCGCCGTAGCCGAAATCGACGCCGTGGGCGGCGGCGTGCTGCTCTATCTGGCCCAGGAGGGGCGCGGAATTGGCCTGGCCAACAAACTGCGCGCCTACACCCTGCAGGACAGCGGTCTCGACACGCTGGATGCCGACCAGATCCTTGGCTTCGGTGAGGACGAACGGCGTTACGGGGTGGCAGTGGACATGCTGAACGCGCTGGGCATCCGCCGCGTGCAGCTGATGACCAACAATCCTCTCAAGATGGCGGCCCTGGCCGAGGGCGGTATCGAGGTGGTCGAGCGCCAGGCGCTCTATGGCACCCTCAACGACCACAACCACCGTTATCTAAGCGCCAAGGCCGAGCGCGCCGGCCACCTGCTCGACGAAGTCTTTCGAGCACAGCGCTGAGGCGCCGGAAAAGCGCCTTCAGGGCCCGCCGCTGATGCGCTCCAGGCGCATTGCGCGGATCTCGTGCAGGATGCGAGCGATGCGCTGGGCGTAGTGGGCCACCAGGCGCTCGCCCAGTTCGGCGGTGCCCAGGTGGGCGTTGCCGACCACTCCTTCCGGATGCAGATCTTCGGCCAGCCATGCGAAGGCTGCTTCACCCTCCGGGCCCAGCAGCTGACCTTCGGCCGCCATGACCTGTCCCCGCGAGATCGGGCTGGCCAGGTGCTCCATGCGCACTTTCTCCGGCGCCAGGTGGCGCATCAGGGCGGTTTCGAGCGCTCCGCCGTGCAGGCCATGGCGCAGCTCCTCGGCCGGCAGCGTCGCCTCCGATAGGCCTTCGGGCAGGGGCATGCGGGTATAGTGGACCTTGACCACCTGCAGGCCGTGCCGGCGGCGCAGGCGCAGGGCGGCGAGGTCCATCACCGCCTTGTTGCCGCCGTGGCTGTTAAGCCACACCAGACGCTGGAAGCCGGCCCGGGCCACGGCATCGCCATACGCCTCCAGGGTGGCGATGGCCAGCTCCGGCGAGAGGCTCAGGGTGCCCGGAAAGCTCAGGTGCTCGTCGCTGGCGCCCACCGCCATGGGGGGCAGCTGGACCAGCGGGAAGCCAGTCGGCAGGTGTGTGAGGGCGGCGGCCAGGAGCCCCTCGCCGATGTCGAGATCGGTGGAGAGCGGCAGGTGCGCACCGTGCTGTTCGATGGCGCCGAGTACCATTACCGCCACGCTCTCCTTGGGCAGGGCGGCCAGTTCCGGGGTGGTCATATCCTGCCAGCGCGGGAAGGCGGGCGGGGTGTCGGCCGGCGTGTCGCGAAGAGAGAGGCTCATAGAGAGGGGCTCATGGAGTCGGTTCCGGGGTCGATGAATCGAGGGGCGGTATCGTATTCGGGGCGGCCAGGCGCGCATAGAGGTCGCCGGAGGGGAGGCCGTCGGCGCCACGGTCGAGCCACTCGAGGGTGGCATCCGCCGTGCGCCAGGCGGGCCAGCGAAACGCCCGCCGCTCCCCCTCGATGGCATTGAAGCGATAGTCCCCCAGCTCTGCCAGGCGCGTCACGCACTGCCGGGTTATCTCCAAGGCGCCGGCCATGAACTCCACCGAGACGCCTTCCAGAGGCGTAGAGAGCCCCGCCAGGACCTCCGCCTCGAACCCCTCCACGTCGATCTTGCAGAAGCGCGGCGTACCGTGTTCGGCGATCAACGCGTCCAGGGTGGTCACGGTAACTCGCCGGCGGCTCTCCCAGCGCACGTCCTTGAAGCCGGGGTTGCGCTCACCGATGGTGGCTCGCCACTCGTGGGCCAGGGTAGAGACGGTGGGGTTGGCCTCGCTGACGGCCAGCTCTGCCTGGCCGGGTGTGGCACCGGCGGCCCAGGGCAGCAGGGTGACCCCGGGGCGAGCACCCACCAGCTGCACCAGGCAGCGATAGAGCCCCGGCTGAGGTTCCAGGGCCACCACCCGGGCACCTAGCGCCTGGAAGGCCGCCGTACGATCCCCCAGGTGGGCGCCCACGTCGAAGGCCAGGTCGCCGGGCCCGACGAAGTCAGCATAGAGGCGGCGCAGCGACCGCTGCCGGCCCGGTCGCCAGTAGATCACCAGCGAGCGGGCGATGCCGAAGCCCTGGCGCAGGCGGGCCAGGGAAAAGGGGGCAGTCATTTAGGCTCCTCGTTGGGGTCATGGCCGTCGGCGGCTCGACTCGGGGCTGTTCCGTCGGCAGACCTCCAAGGAGGCGCTGTGAACCCCTCCCTGGGCGCTACCGATGCCATCCCTGGCGTAGGCCCTCCTTTGCGGTCTGCCCCCGGCGCCCCTCGTTGCTTGTCGGCGAGCCTTTCACGGCCCAGAGTTTGGCTGGGCATCTCCCCGTGGGATTC
>JAIVHL010000096.1 GCA_020201075.1 Halomonas sp.
CAGATAGCTGGCAGTCCCCCCTTCGTACTGAAGGTTGGCCAGACGCGCATAGCTGTAGAGGGCCGCGACCTGGCGGGATTGTGAGCCCAACTGCTCACGCCCCTTGGTGGTGTTGACCAGAGCGTCCTCGACATCACGGAATGCGTTGAGGATCGTCTGCCGGTAACTGAGCAGCGCCTGCTGCTGTACTGTCTCGGCAGCCCGGACCTGACCTTTGACGGCGCCAAAGGTGAAGATCGGCGCCAGCACTTCGCCACCAAGCTGCCAGAGCTCTGACGGGCCGCTGAACAGATCGGCCGAATGGACACTGGCTGTGCCGAAGGCACCAGTCAGGGAGATCCGCGGCAGATAGAGAGCGCGGGCCACGCCGATACGGGCGTTGGCAGCGATCAGGACCTGTTCGGCGGCGACAATGTCGGGGCGCCGGGTCAACAGCTCCGCTGGCAGCCCCTCGGGGATACCGGGGACCGCCAGCTCGTCGATGGTCCTGCCGCGCGGAACTGGTCCCGGATTGCGGCCGAGCAGCACATTCAAAAGGTTCTGCTGGCGGGCGACAGCCGCCTCGAGTTGCGGGATCGCCTGACGGGCAACCTCGTACTGTGATTCGACCTGGCTGACCTCGAGTTGAGTCACGGTACCGTACTGGTGACGGAGGTTGAAAATGCGCAGCGATTCAGCATAGGCCTGTTCGGTTTCGCGGGCAATCTCCAGTTGGCGGTCGAGGCCGCGCAGCACGATATAACTGCCGGCGGTGTTGGCAGTCAGGCTGAGCAGCACCGCCCGGCGGCCCTCCTCACTGGCCAGCAGTTCGGCGCGGACGGCCTCGCTGGCGCGGCGGATGCGCCCCCAGATGTCGAGCTCCCAGCTGGTATTGAGTGTGCCCTGGTAGTAGTTGTAGGGGCCGTTACCGCCGCGAATCAGACCGGTCTCTGTGTCGTCCTGGCGGGAGGCGCTCGCCCCGGCGTCGATCTGCGGAAAGAACTCGGCACGGCTGGTCTGCAACCGGCCGAGATACTCGTCGACGCGGGCTGCCGCCACCTGCAGGTCGAGGTTCTCCCTGACGGCGCTGTCGATCAACTCGTTGAGGACCGGGTCGTTGAACTCCTGCCACCAAGCCGCATCAGCCAGGCCGGCGGCCGCATCGTAGCTGACCGTCCAGGCCGGCGGAGCCTCGACCGTTGGCCGCAGGTAGTCGGGACCGATGGTGCAGGCACCAAGGAGCAGCGAAGTTACGAGGATAATCGTCGGGTTACGCATGATGGTCACCTCCTGCGGTGCTTGTGTGGGCGGCAGGCTTGGCCTTTTTCCGACCGAACAGTCCGGTTCGCCCCTCCAGCAGCACGAAGAACAGCGGCACGAAGAACGAGGCGACCAGGGTCGAAGCGAGCATGCCACCGATCACCCCGGTGCCGATGGCGCGCAGGCTGTTGGCACCGGCGCCTGTAGCAATGGCCATGGGCACGCAGCCGAGGATGAAGGCCAGCGAGGTCATGACGATCGGCCGCAGGCGCAGGCGGGCTGCCTCAATGGCCGCCTCTTCCACGGCCATGCCGTTGCGCAGGTTCTCGGCGGCGAACTCGATGATCAGGATGGCGTTCTTGGCCGCCAGACCGACCAGGGTGACCAGGCCAACCTGGAAATAGACATCATTCTCCAGGCCGGTCAGCCACGTCAGCAGCAGCGCGCCGCAGACCGCGAAGGGCACCGAGAGGATGACGCCGAAGGGGAGCGACCACTTCTCGTACTGGGCGGCAAGGATCAGAAAGACCATGATCAGGCCGAAGAGGAACGCCGCGGACGAAGTGCCGCCAGCCTTCTTCTCCTCGAAGGCCTGGCCGGCCCAGGCGAAGCCATAGCCGTCGGGCAGGACTTCGCCGGCCACCGCCTCCATGGTAGCGATCGCCTGGCCGGTACTGTAGCCGCTGGCCTGACTGCCGGACACCTTGGCGGCCGGGAAGCCGTTGAAGCGGGTCAACAGGTTCGGTCCGGGGACATAGCTCACCGTCATCAACGCCGAGAGCGGCACCATCGTGCCGTTATTCGAAGGGATGAAGACCTGTTCGAAATCCTCGGGCTGGTCGCGGTACTCGGGACGAGCCTGGATGATCACCTGCCAGATGCGGCCGAATTGGGTGAACTGCGAGATGTAGGCGGAACCGAAATAAGCCTGCAGGGTCTCATAGACGGTGTTGACCGGCACGCCGAGCAGCTCGGCGCGGGCCCGGTCGAGATCGAGGAACAGCTGCTGCTGGGAGGCCGAGAAGGTGCTGCTGACGCCGGCCAGCTCCTGGCGCTCGCGCGCCTTGGCGATGAAGGTCTTGACCACCTTTTCCAGTTCCTGGGGGCTGCCGCTCCCCTTGGCCTGGAGGTAGAACTCGAACCCGCCGGTGGAGCCGAGGCCGGGGATCGAGGGTGGGTTGAGCGGAATGACCACGCCGTCCTTGATGCCGGCCAGCTTCTTGCGTGCATCGGCGACCACGGCGAAGGCCGTACCTGCCTTCCCTTCGCGTTCCGCGTAGGGCTTGAGCGAGGCGAACATCAGGCCGGCGTTGGTGACGTTCTGGCTGTCGAGAATGCTGTAGCCGTTGAGCTCGGTGATATCGGCCATGGCCGGGTTCTGCTGCAGCAGATCGCGGGCCCGGCCGCTGATCTCGCTGGTCCGTTCCAGGCTGGCGGCGTCGGGCATCAGGTTGGCGACAAAGATATAGCCCTGATCCTCTTCGGGGACGAAGCTGCCCGGGACCAGCTTGCCAAGCACCACGATGGCGACGATCATGCCGCCGAACAAGGCGAGGCCGATCAGCTTGTGACCAATCAGAAAACGCACCCCGGCCACGTAGCCATCGGTTGTTTTGGTGAAGCCGCTCTCGAACCACTTGAAGAAGCCCTTCTTCTCGTGGTGGCCAGGCTTGAGGATGCGCGCCGCCAAAGCGGGCGAGAGGGTCAAGGCGACCACCCCGGACAGCACCATGGAGATGGCGATGGTGATGGCGAACTGCTTGTAGAGGGTGCCGGTCATGCCGCCGAGGAAGGCGACCGGCAAAAACACCGAACCAAGCACCAGCACGATGGCGATCAGGGCGCCGGCCAACTCCGACATGGCCTTCTTCGAGGCCTCCATCGGCGGCATGTGCAGGGTCGCCATGTTGTGTTCGACGTTCTCGACCACGATGATGGCATCGTCGACCACCAGGCCGATAGCCAGGATCATGCCGAACAGGGTTAGCATGTTGGTGGAGAAGCCGAGCATGTAGATACCGATGTAGGTGCCGATGATGGCGATCGGCACGGCCAGCACCGGGATGATGGTGGCGCGGAAGCTCTGCAGGAACAGGAACACCACCAGCACGACAAGGA
>JAIVHL010000097.1 GCA_020201075.1 Halomonas sp.
GTCGCGGTGCGTGCCTTCGATGTGCCGCCCTTCATCTTTCCCAGCGCTTCGGCCACCGCCCAGGCCCTGGTCACCTTTGCCGGCCCTATCGGTATGCACTCCTGGCAGACCTTCTGGACTACCATGGTGGGCTTTGGCCTGGGCGTCGCGGTGGGGCTGGTGCTGGGCTTTATCGTCGGCTCGTCGCGCTTCCTCTACCACGCCTGCTACCCGCTGCTGGTGGGCTTCAACGCCATTCCCAAGGTGGCCTTCGTACCGATCCTGGTGGTGTGGTTCGGTATCGGTTCGGTGCCGGCGATTCTCACCGCCTTCCTGATCTGCTTCTTTCCCATCGTGGTCAACGTGGCCACCGGCCTGGCGACGCTGGAGCCGGAGATGGAGGACGTGCTGCGGGTGCTGGGGGCGAAACGACTCGACGTGCTGCTCAAGGTGGGCCTGCCGCGCTCGCTGCCCTACTTCTTCGCCTCGCTGAAGATCGCCATCACCCTGGCCTTCGTGGGGACCGTGGTCTCGGAGACCGTGGCCTCCAACCAGGGCATCGGCTATTTGATGATGAGCGCCGGCTCCCAGATGCGCATGTCGCTGGTGTTCGCGGGACTGATCGTGATCAGCGCCATGGCCATGGTGATGTATGAGCTGTTTGCCCTGCTGGAGAAGCGGATGACGGGCTGGGCCCATCGCGGCCAGCGCTAAGGGACCTCAGAACGCCTTCTCGAGCTTGAATCGCGGCACCGGCTCTCCCCGAACCTCGGCCAGCTCGGTGAAGTTGTCCAGGGGACGAACCCACAGGCCGTATTCCCCGTAGAGGGCGCGGTACACCACCAGCGGCTCCTCGGTTTCGCTGTGGTGGGCCACGCCCAGCACCTCGTAGCGGTTGCCCTTGTAGTGGGCGTAGATGCCGGGGACGGGAAGCGTAAGGGGCATGGCAGGTTCCATAGTCAAGGTGTCAGGGGCAGGGGGCAGGGAATTGACGGCAAGCTCAGGGCGTCGCGGAGTCGTCGGCGGCAGCCATCGCGGCGCGTTTCGCCAGCCGGGTCAGCACCCGGGAGGCGGCAACGAAGCCGAAACTGCCGGTGACGAAGGTGGCGGCGCCGAAGCCGGAGGCGCAGTCCAGCCGGGTAGACTCACCGCTGCCGGGCTTCTGGAAGCACACCTCGCCGTCGCTGTCCGGGTAGACCAGCTGTTCGTCGGAGTAAACGCACTCTACTGAGAAGCGCCGCTTCGGGTTGCGCGAGAAGCCAAAGTCGCGACGCAGCCGAGCGCGCACCTTGGCCAGCAGGGGGTCGTGCTCGGTGCGGGCCAGATCAGCAACCCGAATGCGGGTGGGGTCGGTCTGGCCGCCGGCGGCACCGGTGACGGTGATCGGCAGCTTGCGCCGCTTGCACCAGGCGATCAGCGCTACCTTGGCCACCACGCTGTCGATGGCGTCCACCACATGGTCGGCGCCCTCGGGGATGCGTTCGGCCAGGTTGGTGGGGGTGACGAAGGCGGTGTCGGCCACCACCTCGATGCCCGGCTGGATGGCCCTGCAGCGCTCGGCCAGAACGTCGACCTTGGGTCGGCCGATGGTGCCGTCCAGAGCGTGGAGCTGGCGATTGACGTTAGAGACGCAGACGTCGTCGAGATCGATCAGGGTGAGCCGACCGATGCCGGAACGGGCCAGCGCCTCCACCGTCCAACTGCCCACACCTCCCACGCCCACCACTACCACGTGGGCAGACCGGAAGCATTCGAAAGCGCGGGTACCGTAGAGTCGGCGAATACCGCCGAAGCGCAGGGCGTAGTCGTCCGTGTCGACGGAGTCCTGGGGGGCGAGGGCAGAAGAGGCAAAGGGCAGATGGGTCATGGTGGCGTGTCGGTCAGTCGGTGGCGGCGGGTTCATGATGGGACGGGGCCTTTTGCACGGTGTCCACCGGCAGGTGGCCGGCCCAGCCGAAGCGCTGGAAGAGCGCCGTCATGGTGGCGTCCAGGGCGCAGCTTAAGCGCAGTGGCCGCCCGGTCACCGGATGCATGAAGGCGAGCCCCACGGCGGCCAGCAGCAGCCGCGGAGCGTCCAGCCGCTCGGCGAAGAAGCGGTTGTGGTTGCCCTTGCCATGCTTGGCGTCACCGATGACCGGATAGCCGCGCTGAGACAGATGGCGGCGGATCTGGTGACGTCGCCCGGTGAGTGGGCGCGCCTCCATCAGTGAATAGCGACTGTGTGGATAGCGATCCACCTGCACCGGCAATTCCACGCTGTCCAGGCGCCTTATCTCGGTGATTGCTTCCATGGCGGGCATCTCGGCCTTGGGGCGGCTGCCATCCTCCTCGCGCAGCGGGTACTCGAGTCGATCGGCCACGGGGCCGATGCCGCGCACCACCGCCAGGTAGCGTTTGGTCACCTGGCGCTCGGTGAAAGCCTCGCCGAGCCGCTTGGCGATCTCCGGCGCGAGGGCAAACAGCATCACCCCGGAGGTAGGGCGGTCCAGCCGATGCACGGGGTAGACGCGCTGATCGAGCTGGTCGCGCAGCCGCTGCAGCAGGAATTCGCTCTCGCCTCGGGCCAGAGCGGTGCGGTGGACGAGCAGTCCCGCCGGCTTGTGAACGGCTACCAGGTGCTCGTCGAGATGCAGGATGCGCAGGGGGTCGCTCATACCGGGGGAACCGCCGAGTCTGTAAGAACCGTCACACATTGGCCGCCATTGTCACCGCCCTGGGTGACGATGTCACCCACGAGCGGGGGTGGCCCTGGCCGCTGTGCCGGCGGCAGAGGGCAGCGGCGCCAGGCGGCGAATCTCCACGTGGGAGAACCAGTCGAGGTCCGCGGCGGCGGCATTCAGTCGGCGGATCGTTGTCTGACTATCCAGCGACGAGTGCTCGTCGAGGCAGGCCACCACCGTGACCCGACCCTCCAGGTAGTGAAGCTCCAGGTCGCGAAGCTCTGGCCAGTCAGGCAGAGGGGACCAGCGCTGCGTCAGTGCTGTCTCTACCTCGGGGCGCAGCGGCAGGCCGGGCAGGCGGCTCGGATCGCCTTCGCCGGCGTCATCCTCGGGATCGATGTGAAAGGTCAGGTCGGTCAGCTCCGGATGGGCAAGGCGCATTCGGCGGCTCACCTCGTTACCGATCTCGTGGCCTTCGGAGACGCTGATGCGCGGCGATACGACCACGTGGAGATCGAGCATGGTGCGTCCGGCCGACTGGCGAGTTCGCAGGTCGTGGATACCTTCTACCCCCGGTACGCTCAGTGCCACATCGCGCATCGCTTCCTGCTGGGTCACCGGGAGGGCGGTATCCACCAGCTCCCGGCCTGACTCCCACAGC
>JAIVHL010000098.1 GCA_020201075.1 Halomonas sp.
ATCTGGGTCAGGCCCAGCAGGCGTCCCGCGCCGGTGGGGTCGATGGCGTACTCGGATGGCAGAACCACGGTGACCAACAGGGCGGCGGCCACGACGGCGGCCACCAGGGTCGAGCGGATCAACTTCCTGGTAGAGGGAAGCTCGGCACGGGTGGGTAGATCGGTGTTGTACATCGGGAACTCCCTGAATCAGGCGATGAAATAGCCGGTGAGCTGGTAACCGACCAGCATGAAACCGGCGCACATCATGGCGACATTGGCGGTGTAGGCGTGACGCAGAAAACCGGCGGTGCATCGCCAGAACCCCATGACGATGAGGATGGCACTCAGAGCTAGCAGTTGGCCGACCTCTACTCCGACGTTGAACGCCAGCAGATTGGGGACCAGCCCGTCAGGCGAGATCTCGTACTCGATGATCTTGCTCGACAACCCGAAGCCGTGAAACAGGCCAAAGATCAGCGTTGCCGCCTTGGTATTAGGCTGAACGCCGAACCAGCGCTGATAGGCACCAATGTTGTCCAGGGACTTGTAAACGACTGAGAGCCCGATGATGGCATCGATGAGGTAGCTGTTGATGCCGATGTTGAAGTAGACCCCCAGCAGCATGGTCGTGGAGTGACCAATGGCGAAGAGGCTGACGTAGATGGCGATGTGCTGCATCCGATAAAGGAAGAAGATCACCCCCAGCAGAAACAGGATGTGGTCGTACCCCGTCACCATGTGCTTGGCGCCGAGGTAGACGAAGGATATCAATTGAACGCCATAGATCTCCTGGATATAGCCCTTGTCGCCTTCGGCAACGGCGTGGGCAAGGGCATCGCCGCTGGCTCCCAGAAGCATCACCAGCAGTGTGAGAAGAACCAAGGCGTGGCGTCGGGCCATTGCAGGCAGGCCGAACGCACCCCCTATTCGGGATGGAAACATGAAACCTCCACGGGTCTGTCATTAGAATCGGCCGTCCGGTGGACGGCCCCGGTCATCCTTCGATAACCGGCCGTGGAGGGCGCTCCAGGCGGTAGGCGCGCCGCCGCGGGACGCCGCCTCGCTCAGCTAAGCTCGGGGCATGGCGGAACCCTGGCTCGACGGCAATTCCCGTCCCCAGACGATCCGCTTTTTCGTGGAAGTGGCTGCCACTCTCGTGGTGAAGGTGGCGGCTGTCACCTGGCTCGTGGTCATGGTCATGGACATGCCCATGACCATCTCGTCCGGCCTCCGGGTGAACGGCTTCAATGCCAGCCGAGCTCACCGCTCCATGGGCGAGAGCCTCCCCTGCACTGGTCAGGACCAGACCGGGCATGATCAGCACAAGCAAGATCAGATAGCCGAGACGATGGCGAAACCGGTTGAGCATGGGAAGACACACCAGAAAAGCAGTGAGGGGCGACGACACGTGCGGCACATTGCCCTGAGTCGGGTCATTGGCATAAAAGCGACGAGAGCCTACCATCCCCTCCGGGGGGATAGAAATGGAAAATAGAATAAAGGAGCTGAAGATGACAACGCATACCCACCAGAGCCATCCCGACATCATCAAGCGGCTCAACCGCGCCCGGGGCCACCTGCAGAGCGTGACCCAGATGATCGAGGATGGGCGTCCCTGTCTGGACGTCGCCCAGCAGCTCCACGCCGTGGAGAAGGCCATTCAGCAAGCCAAACGGACCCTGGTGCAGGACCATATCGACCACTGCCTGGATGAGGCCATTGGAGCCGAAACGCCGGCACAGCAGAACCATATCGAGGAGTTCAAGGCCATCGTCCGGTACCTGTAGTCCGTTAGCGTTGGCGGCCATGTGCCTTGACGGTTGCCGCCCATTCGCTGTGGAGCCGTTTACTGCGCCTGAACAGAAGCGGCCATCAAGCCGATGACGGCGATGGTGATAGTGGTAGTGGTAGTGGTTTTGAGTTTCGAGAATGCCATTGAAATCTCCTTCCAGTTGTCTGGCATGGCCTATGCCACGCCGATCTGAGTGGCAGTAGAGCGCGGCGCGCCCTCGGCCGAGGGGGGGTAGAATCTTCTTATCAAGACCGCAGACGGGACACGCTGCCCGTAGCGTACTCAAGCGAGTCTGAGTCATGTGCGGGCCATAGCCGGGCGGCGACCAGGGTAGACGCCAAGGCCAGCATGGCCAGTACCGCGAAGGCTGTTGTCATGCCCTGGGAGGCTCCCAGCCAACCGGCCAGTGGATAGCCGAGTAGCCAGCACGCATGGGAAAGCGAGAACTGTGCCGCAAACAGCGCTGGGCGATCCGGCGCCTGACAGGATTGCCTGAGCAGCCGGCCCGTGGGGGTCATCACCATCGAGGCGCCGGCACCCAGCACGAACCACAGCAGTAAGAGGGTGTAGAAGCCAGGCGCGAGCAGCCCCGCCAACAGTGAACCACTCATCAACAGCCCACCGGTGAGCATGACGGGTCTTTGATCCAAGCGCTGGAGTAAGCGAGGCAGTGAGAGCGCGACGATCATTGAGCCACCACCCGCGGCGGCGAAAGCGATTGCGACGCTGGTCTCTCCCCTCTCCAGCACGTGGCGCACGTAAACCACCGTATTCACAATCTGCATGGCACCGGCAGAGGCCACGGCCATATTCAGGGCCAGCAAGCCTCTCAACCGAGGCGTGCGCAGGTAGAGGCCGGCACCGTAGGTGAGTTTCGCCCAAACCCCGCCGGCGGCGCTCGGCTGCCATTGTGGTGACGGCAGCGACACGCTGACGACCAGTAGCGCCGAGAGCAGGAAAGCCGCAGCGTTCAACACGAACAGCAGGTTGAAGGACATCACCACCAGCAGTAGCCCCGCGAGCAGCGGACTCAGCAGGTTTTCCAGGTCGTAAGCCAGGCGCGACAGAGAGAGTGCCCGCGTATAGCGTCGTTCGTCCTCGAAGATGTCGGGAATCGTTGCCTGGAAGACCGGCGTGAAGCCCGCCGAGCAGGCGTTGAGCAAAAAGATCAGCAGGTAGATTTGCCACACCGCGGTGACGAAAGGCAGGCTGACCACCACGGCGGCACGTAGCAGGTCGAGAGTGACCAAAAGAGTCCGCCGCGGCAGCCGGGTGGCATAGGCGCCTACCACCGGGGCAACGCCCACGTAGGCGATCATCTTGATGGCCAGTGCCGTACCCAGCACCTCACCGGCACGCTCTCCGGCCAGTTCGCTGGCCAGCAGTGCCAGACCCACCGTTGTCAGCCCCGTACCGATCAGGGCGATGACCTGCGCGGAGAATAGGTGGCGGTAGCGGCGATCCCAAAACAGCTCCATGCGAATCCTCTTGGCGTAAGGTGGCCCGAAGCCACCAGG
>JAIVHL010000150.1 GCA_020201075.1 Halomonas sp.
CAATAACAACGACGCACCAGAGAATTTGAGCCAGATACCCCACAGCTTGGTGGGGACGGGTTCGCGAGGCATGGGCGGATCATCAGGCGTCAAGAAATGACTACCACTTGTCAAGAGCCCCTCAGCCACCACAGACCGGGCAGCCGGGATCTCGCGGCACCCTGAAGTAGCGCCACTGGCCGCTCAGACCGTCAAAGGTCGAGAGGCCCCGATGAGGCGTGCCGGCACCGCTCAGCAACTTGATCGCCTCCAGCGCCTGGAAGCTGCCGATCAGCCCCACCAGCGGCGCCAGCACGCCGCTTTCGGCGCAGGAAAGCGCCTCGTCACCGCCATCATCCGGCGGATAGAGACAGGCGTAGCAGGGGCATTCGGGGTCGCGGGGGTCGAACACCGCCAGCTGGCCGGAGAAGCGGATCGCCGCGCCGGAGACCAGCGGCACGCCTGCCTCTCGGCAAGCGGCGTTGATGGCGTAGCGGCTGGAGAAGCGATCGGTGCAGTCGAGCACCACATCGGCCGCGGCCACCGCCGTGGCCAGGGACGCACCCTCCAGATGGGCGGTTAGCGTCTCGATCCGACAGCCGGAATTGAGCGCCAGCGCCGTCTCGCGGGCCGACTCGGCCTTGTTGCGGCCGAGGTCCGATTCACCGTGGGCGATCTGGCGCTGCAGGTTGGAGAGCTCCACCGCATCGGCATCGGCCAGGGTCAGCTGCCCGACCCCGGCCGCGGCCAGGTAGAGGGCCACCGGCGAGCCGAGCCCTCCGGCACCTACTACCAGGGCTCGGCCGGCCAGCAGCCGCTCCTGACCCTCGATATCGATCTGGGCCAGCATGATCTGGCGGCTGTAGCGCAGCAGGTCGGCGTCATTCATGGTCGCGGTCACTTGCCGTCGAACTCCTCGATGTCGGGAACGTGAAGGGAGAACTCCTCCTTGACCTCCTCCATCACCACATAGCTCTTGGACTCTTTGACCCCTGGCAAGGTCAGCACCACGTCGCCGAGCAGCTGGCGATAGGCGGACATCTCGGGAATGCGGCACTTGAGAATGTAGTCGAACTGCCCGGAAACCAGATGGCACTCCTGGATCTGGGGCAGCTTGGAGACAGCGCGGCGGAACTCGTCGAACACCGCCGGCGACTGGGTCTCCAGGCTGATTTCCACGAATACCAGCAGGTTGGCCTTCAGCGCCCGGGGATCGAGCACCGCCTTGTAGCCTCTAATCACGCCGGCGCGCTCCAGGCGCTTGACACGTTCCAGGCAGGGGGTGGTGGAAAGCCCCACCTGGGCGGCCAGGTCAACATAGGAGATACGGGCGTTATCCTGAAGGCACCTCAATATCTTGAGGTCAATGCGGTCGAGGGAGCGGGACTTGGCTTTCATGAGGGTAGTCGCTGGCCAGTTTCAGGGGTGACGGGGCATGCCGCTGCACAGTCGATCCGACTGAAAACGACCGCCGTGATAGCGGCATCCTGGTCTTCAGCCATGAAATCACGGCGGCTTACGGTGTTATTTTCCAATCAAGATGTACCATACCCCCTCCCGCCACTACCAGTCTGACCCTCGACAACCCGGCCAGCATCCTAGACTGACTCGCTCATGGCCGGCCAGGTCGCATCGGCTCAGCACCGCCTCATAGCCGGCATCCGCCAGGGCCTTGCGCACCGCCGCGCCCTGCTGGGCACCGTGTTCGAGCAGCAGCCAGCCATCCGGCGCCAGGTGCTCACGCGCCGCACACGCCAGATGGCGCAGGTCGCCCAGACCGCCCTCGCCGGCCACCAGGGCGCTGCGCGGTTCGAAGCGCACGTCACCCCGAGCCAGGTGCGGGTCATCGTCGGCGAGATAGGGCGGGTTGGAGACGATTAGGTCGAAGCGCTCGCCGGCCTCTTTTCCCCGACCCAGGGCAGCGAACCAGTCGCTCTGGCGAAACGCGGCGTTGGCAATACCCAGCCGCGCGGCGTTGCATTCGGCGAGCGCCACCGTCTCTGGACGCAGGTCCACCCCCAGCACCGCCCAGCCCGGCCGCTCGCTGGCAATGGCCAGCGCGATGGCGCCGGTACCGGTGCCCAGATCCAGCAGGCGCCCGGCGGTCGCGCATGCCTTGTCCAGCGCGGCCTCCACCAGGGTCTCGGTGTCGGGGCGTGGGATCAGGGTGCTGGGTTCGGTGGCCAGGCTCAGCCCCCAGAATTCCCGCTCGCCGGTGAGATAGGCCACCGGCTCGCCGGCCTCGCGCCGAGTCAGCAGCGCGTCGAAGCGCGCCATCACCGCCGCCCCGGCCTCACGGTCTCCCCAGGTATAGAGCCAGGTGCGATCCACCTCGAGAAGGTGGCAGAGCAGCACCTCCGCGTCGAGCCTCGGCGTGGGTGAGCCGGCCGCCGCCAGGCGCGCCGTCGATGCGATCAGCAGGCCATCGAGGCGCATGATCTCGTTCGGCACATCAGAACTCCTGCTGCAGGGCAGCGAGCTGTTCGGCCTGGTATTCGTGGATCAGCGGTTCGATCACGTCGTCGAGCTGTTCGCCGCTGACCACCTCGCCGAGCTTGTAGAGGGTCAGGTTGATACGGTGATCGGTGACCCGCCCCTGGGGAAAATTGTAGGTGCGGATGCGTTCGCTACGATCGCCGGAGCCCACCAGGCTCTTGCGCTCATCGGCCTGGGCCTGACGGCGCGAGTCCACGGCGGTCTGCCGCAGCCGCGCCGCCAGCAGCGACATGGCCTTGGCGCGGTTCTTGTGCTGGCTGCGCTCCTCCTGGCACTCCACCACCACCCCGCTGGGCAGGTGGGTGATGCGGATCGCGGAGTCGGTGGTGTTGACATGCTGACCACCGGCCCCGCTGGAGCGGAAGGTGTCCACGCGCAGGTCGGAGGAGTTGATTTCAATATCACTTACCGCGTCGGCCTCGGGCATTACGGCCACGGTGCAGGCAGAAGTGTGGATGCGGCCCTGGGACTCGGTGGCTGGTACACGCTGCACCCGATGGGCGCCGGACTCGAACTTGAGCCGCGCATAGACTCCTTCGCCCTTGATGCGCGTGATGATCTCCTTGTAGCCACCCTGTTCGCCGTGGCTGGCGCTGACTACCTCGACTTTCCAACCGTGCTGCTCGGCGTAGCGGGAGTACATGCGGAACAGATCGCCGGCGAACAGCGCTGCCTCGTCGCCGCCGGTGCCGGCACGCACCTCCAGGAAGACACTGCGGCCATCGTCGGGGTCCTTGGGCACCAGCAGCTGCTTGAGCCGTTCGTCCAGCGTTTGCAGTTTTTCACGCCCTTCGTCCTGCTCGAGGGCGGCCAGCTCACGCATTTCCGGATCGCTGTCGGAGGCCAGCTGCTCGGCGTCATCGATGTCGCTTTCCACGCCTCGGAACTCGCGCCAGGCTTCCACCAGGGGCTCTAGTTCGGCGTATTCGCGGGAGTAGTCGCGGAAGCGGCTCTGGTCGCCGATCACTTCGGGCTCCGCCAGCAGGGCGGAGAGCTCCTCGAAGCGCTCGCCGAAGGCGTCGAGGCGCTGACGCAGGGAAGCTTTCATGGGTTGTCCTATCGGGTCTTGTCGGGGGCGGCGTCGAGCAACAGAGCGCCGGCGGCCTCGAGCAGGTCGTGGCGTTCAACCGAGGCGGCTTCGCGCAGCGCCACGGTAGGGCGATGCAGCAAGCGGTTGGTGAGCTGATGAGCCAGGCGGCGCACTACCGCCTCGGGGTCCTCGCCCTGGCCCAGTCGTGCCAGGGCCTGCTCGAGAGAGAGATCCCGCAGCGACTCGCCGCGGGTACGGAAGTCGTGGATCAGCTCACCGCCGCTGCGGATACGCCTCTCATGGAGCCAGGCACCCACGCCGTGTTCGATCAGCGATTCGGCCTGGTCGGCGGCTACCTGGCGATGGCGGCGGTTCTCGGCGATGACCTCCTGGAGGTCGTCGACGGAGTAGAGAAAGATGTCGGAGAGCTTGCCTACCTCGGGTTCGATATCCCTGGGGACCGCGATATCGACCATGAAGATCGGCCGATGGCGGCGCTTCTTCAAGGCGCGCTCCACCATGCCTTTGCCGATGATCGGCAGGGGGGCAGCGGTGGAGGAGATGACGATGTCGGCTTCCACCAGGGCGTCGGGAATACCATCCAGGGCGATGGCGCGCCCACCCAGGCCACCGGCTAGAAGCTCGGCCCGTTCGCGGGTTCGATTGGCCACGGTAATCTGGCGCACGCCTGCCTCGTGAAGGTGGCGAGCCACCAGTTCAATGGTCTCACCGGCACCGATCAATAACGCCCGGGCGCGGCCGAAGTCGTCGAAGATACGGCTGGCGAGGCTCACCGCCGCATAGGCCACCGACACCGGGTTGCGGCCAATGCCGGTCTCGGTACGCACCTGTTTGGCCACCGCAAAGGTGTGCTGGAAGAGACATTCGAGCTCCTTGCCGAGCCCCTTGGCGTGGCGGCTCGCCTGGTAGGCGTCCTTAAGTTGGCCGAGGATCTGCGGCTCGCCCAGCACCATGGAGTCCAGCCCCACGGCAACCCTCATCAGGTGGCGAGCGGCATCGTTGTCCAGATAGTGGTAGGCACACGTCGACAGATCCGCCACCGGCAGGTCATGGAAACGGCCCAGCCAGTCGAGGACGGCCACCTCGCCCTGGGGCTCGGTGACGCAATAGAGCTCGGTGCGGTTGCAGGTCGAAAGAACTGCCGCTTCCCTGACCTGAGGCAAGCCACGCAGCTCACCAAGCGCCATTTCCAACTGGGCGGGGCTAAAGGACACCTGCTCGCGCACCTCGACGGTGGCGGTTCGATGGTTGATTCCTAGGGCAAGCAGCGTCATGCGTCGGGCATCTTTGCTAGTGGTAGCCGGCCTTGGTGGCATACTGATCATTGGCGGAGGATTCTACCATAGCGTCGCCCACTTGGCCGCCTAGGGCAGTGTGCTTTGCCCGCGCCGGCCAAGCCGTTATGCTGGTTCCTCGGCCCTACCAACGAGACGCCCATGCTTGCCGCTCTCCCATCGCGACTTCGCCCCTTCATCACCCGCCTGGCACCGCCGGTAGTGACGGTTCTGCTGGCCGGATGTCAGACGCTGTCGGCAGTGGACGTAGCGAGTGAACGCCAGTACGACCCGATGGACGGCGCCCCGCCCATCACCCGGGGCCTGGACGCCGAAGGGCTGGCCGCCCTGCTCACCGCCGAGCTGGCCGGCCAACGTGGCGACTACCGCCGCGCGGCCCTGGGCTACCTGGAAGCCACCGAGCGTTACGCCACACCGACACTGGCCGAGCGCGCCGCCCTGGCAGCCAGCTTCAGCAACGACAGCGAACTGCTGGCCCAGGCTGCGGATCGCTGGCAGACCCTGGCCCCCGGTGCCGAAGCGCCCTCGCGGCTGCTGGCCGGACTGGCCGTCCAGCGCGGCGACTGGCCCGGGGCGCTAGGCCAGCGCCTGACGCTGATCGAGCGCGGCAGCGAGAGCGACCTGACCGCCTTCATCGAGTCCGCGCTGGCCGAGAACGCCGACCCGGCACCGCTGCTGGCCCTGCTGCGTCCCTGGCTGCCCCGCGCACCCCAGGGGGCAGCCCGCCAGGATGCCGAGTTGGCCACCGCACTGCTAGAGGTGTCCGTGGGCGACACCGTCGCTGCCGAGCGTCGCCTGTCACGCCTGAGCGATAGCGCGCCTGCGCTACCGGCACTGTGGCTGGCTCGATCTCGTCTGGCCCAGGAGCGCGGCGACCACCGGGGCGCTCGTGATGCCGCGCGCCGCGGGCTTGCCGTCGCGCCGGATGATGCTCGCTTCGTCCTGATGCTGGCCCAAAGTGAACTGCGTCTCGGCAACGTCTCTGCCGCCGAGGCGAGTACCGATGCCCTGCTGGAGAATCATGCCGGCAACGACGAGCTTCGTCTGGCGCTGGCCCGTCTCTACCTCGAGGAACACGCCACCGAAGCGGCCCGCCGCCTGCTGCTGCCTCTGGTAGATGACGCCGACACCCCGCCGCTGGCCTTTTTGCTGCTCGGCGCTACCGCCGAGGCAGAGGGCGAGATAGACAATGCTCTACTCTATTATCGTCAGGTAGCCCCGGGGCCCGAGTTTCTGCCCGCGCGGCTCCGCGCCGCCGAGATGCTGATCGAGGACGATCGCCTGCTCGACGCCCGCGCCTTCCTGCGTATCGAGCGGCTGCGCCACGAGACGCATTTCGCCGACCTGGTGACTCTGGAGATTGAACTACTGGAACGCGTTGGTCTGGTGGACGAGGCCAACGTCCTGCTCGACCGCGAGCTCGACCGCACCCCCAACGATGAGCCGCTACTTTACCTGCGAGCGATGCGCGCCTGGGAAACCGGCGATCTCGAGGCCATGGAGCGCGACCTGGGGAGGGTCATCGAGCGCAACCCCGACAACGCCATGGCCCTCAACGCCCTGGGCTATACCCTGGCCGACCTGAACATCAGCGAGCGCCTCGACGAGGCCCGCGAGATGATCGAACGCGCCCATGAGCTGGACCCCGGCAACCCGGCCATCCTGGATAGCCTGGGCTGGGTGCACTTTCGCCAGGGCGCCCCCGAGCGCGCCTTGCCCTGGCTGACGCGCGCTTACGCACTCATGCCCGACCAGGAGGTCGCCGCGCATCTGATCGAGGTGCTGTGGGCCCTCGAGCGTCGCGTCGAGGCTCGCGAGCGCCTGGCCGAGGCGCTGGAGCGCTTCGACGAACGCCCGCTGATCGATGCGCTGTTGCGGCGCATCCCCGAACTGCTCCCCTAGCCCTTCCCGACTTCCTCCCGAGAGAGACCCCATGTCACCGCGCTTGCTTGCCAGACCGCTGATCCCCCTGTTGGCCCTGCTACTGCTGGCAGGCTGCGCCGGCCGAACTCCGCTTCCCGACGCTGAGCGCAACGCCGGCCAGTGGCAGGACCAGGCCGAGCGCACCGAGGCTTTGGACACCTGGATGCTGATCGCCCGGGTCGGACTGCGCACCTCCCAGGACGGCACCAGCGCCAACCTGGACTGGAGCCAGCATCCCCACTACTACCGGATGCTGCTGAGCGGCCCCTTCGGCAGCGGCCGCAGCACTCTAGAAGGGCGAGAGGGGCGCTTCTCGCTGACCACCGCCGAGGGCCGCTTCGAGGCCGAGACGCCAGAGGCGCTGATGGAGGAACAGCTCGGCTGGTCGCTGCCCGTGGGCGCCCTTCAGGACTGGGTACGCGGCCTGCCAGGCACCGGCAGCGATTACCGTCTGGAAGAGGATGAGCTAGGCTTTCCTCGCCGGCTCGAGCAGGACGGCTGGGAGATCGACTACCGCGATTGGACCCGGGCAGAAGCCCTGTGGCTGCCGCGGCGTCTGGTAATGAGCTACGGCGATCTGCGCGTTACCCTGGTGGTGACCGACTGGCGCCCCGTGGTCGATGGCTGAGCGGATGAACGACGCAACCCTGACACTGCCGGCACCGGCCAAGCTCAACCGCCTCCTGCATATCGTCGGCCGCCGTCCGGACGGCTATCACGAGTTGCAGACCCTTTTCCAGTTCCTGGACCGTGGCGACACCCTGCACATCAGTCGCCGCGAGGATGGCGAAATCCATCTCACTCCCGAGATCCTCGGGGTGCCCACGGATGAGAATCTGATCGTGCGAGCCGCCCGCCTGCTTCAGGCTGATAGCGACTGCCGGCTGGGGGCGGATATCCATCTGGAGAAGCGCCTGCCCCTGGGCGGCGGCCTGGGTGGCGGCAGTTCTGACGCCGCTACCACCCTGCTCGGCCTCGACGCTCTCTGGGGCCTGGGCCTGCCCCTCGAACGCCTGGCCGAGCTGGGACTGCGCCTGGGGGCCGACGTGCCGGTATTCGTGCACGGTTACGCCGCCTGGGGCGAGGGAATCGGCGAACGCCTGACGCCGGTGGACCTGGACACACCGTGGTTCGTGGTGATTCATCCCGGCGTGATGGTATCTACCCCTGCGGTGTTCGGTGCAGAAGAATTGACACGTAACACCCCCCCGATTACCATGGCGCGCGCTCTTCAGGGGGGAGCGTCAAGCTGGCGCAATGACTGCGAAGCCACGGTTAAGGTCCTCTATCCGCCTGTCGCAGAAGCGATCGACTGGCTGTCCGCGAGGGCACCCGCCATGCTGACAGGCACCGGCGCCTGCGCCTTTGCCCGTCTAGCCAATGAGTCCGATGCGGACCGGCTGCTCGCAAAGATTTCGGGGCGCTGGCAGGCCTTCAAGGCTCGCGGCCTGAACCGCTCCCCTCTCCATGATGTTCTGGGTCGATGAGCCCCGCCCGGGCGGTGGTGCCCCTCTCGACACCCGATGACCCAACCCTGAATAGGTGGCTGCGCGTGTCAAAATTGATGGTTTTTGCCGGGAACGCCAATCCCGAGCTCGCTCGAAAGATCGCCGAAAGTCTGGATACCCGCATGGGCAACGCCACGGTCGGTCAGTTCAGCGACGGCGAGATCGCGGTAGAGATCAACGAGAATGTCCGCGGCAAGGATGTCTTCGTCCTGCAGTCCACCTGTGCGCCGACCAACGACAATCTGATGGAACTGGTGCTGATGGTGGACGCCCTGCGGCGAGCCTCCGCGCACCGGATCACCGCCGTGGTCCCCTACTTTGGCTATGCCCGTCAGGACCGTCGAGTGCGTTCTGCCCGCGTGCCGATCTCGGCCAAGATCGTCGCCGACGTGCTCGTCAAGGCCGGGGTTGATCGGGTAATGACCATGGACCTCCACGCCGACCAGATACAGGGCTTCTTCGATGTGCCGGTGGACAACGTCTACGGCTCGCCGATCCTGCTCGACGACATCGAGCGTCAGAACTACGAGAATCTGGTAGTGGTTTCCCCTGACGTTGGCGGCGTGGTTCGTGCAAGGGCCATTGCCAAGCAGCTCAACGCCGACCTGGCCATCATCGACAAGCGTCGCCCCCAGGCCAACCAGGCCCAGGTGATGCACATCATCGGCGAAATAGAGGGACGTAACTGTGTGGTGGTCGACGACATGATCGACACCGCCGGCACCCTATGTAAGGCAGGCGAGGCACTCAAGGAACACGGCGCCCTTCGGGTAGTGGCCTACGCCACCCATCCGATTCTCTCGGGGCCCGCGGTGGACAATATCGTCGGCTCGGTGCTCGACGAAGTGGTGGTCACCGACACCATCCCCCTCTCCGACAGCGCCCGCCGCTGCGGCCATATCCGCCAACTCAGCGTTGCCGGGCTGATCGCCGAGGCGATCCGTCGAGTGAGCAACGAAGAATCCGTTAGCGCCATGTTCCACTGACACGCTGCTCCCCGAGCGTCACGCTCTGGGACTCGGGAACCGGCGCCGGAAAGCGCCCTGCGGGGCAACTGGAAGCGTCACGGTCAGGTCGCGGTCCGCGGCGCCTTCCTTACTTAAATGAAGAGGCAACACCATGTCTGATTTTATCCTTAGCGCCAGCGTTCGTAACGACCTGGGGAAAGGTGCGAGCCGCCGCCTGCGTCGTGTGAACCTTGAGGTGCCGGCCATCGTCTACGGAGGTGAGAAGGCCCCCCAGCCAATCTCCTTAGAGAAGTCCGCTTTCTACAAGGCCGTCGAGCACGAGTCTTTCTTTTCCTCCGTGATCGACCTGGTCATCGACGGCAAGAGCGAGCAGGTAGTAGTGCGTGATATGCAGCGTCACCCCTTCAAGCCGCTGATTACCCACGCCGACTTCCTGCGCGTCGATGCCACCCACGAGATCACCATGAACGTGCCGCTGCACGTGGTTGGCGAGGAGAACTCCCTGGCCATCAAGGATCACGATGGCGAACTGCACGTACTGGCCAACGAGATCTCGGTCAGCTGCCTGCCGAAGGACCTGCCCGACTACCTGGAAGTGGACATTTCCGACGTCGAGCTGGGCACCACCCTGCATCTCTCTGATCTCAAGGTGCCGGCCGGCGTGACGCTGGTCGACCTGACCCACGGCGAGGATTACGATAACGCCGTGCTGAGCGTCACCAAAGCCAAAGTTCGCGGTGGCGATGACGAGGACGAAGCCGCCGAAGGCGAGGGCGATGAAAGCGAGGAAGGCAAGCAGGACGACGAGGCATAACCCTCACCACGTCCTTCTTACCGTCCGGGGGCCGTGCACATCGCGGCCCCTCCCGGTTACGATCAAGCGCCCCGGCGCTTGATTTTTTTTGGAGGCAGCAGCCATGAGTCAGGTCAGAGCGATCATCGGGCTGGGCAATCCCGGTGCCGACTACGAGGCTACCCGTCACAATGCCGGCGCCTGGCTGGTGGAGGCGGTAGCACGCCAAACCGGCGGAGAACTTCGCCCCGACCGCAAGTTCCCGGGCCTCTATGCCCGAGTTCAGCTCGAGGGCCAGGCGATTCACCTGCTCAACCCGACGACATTCATGAACCGCAGCGGCGGCGCCGTCGCGGCGCTCTGCCAGTTCTACAAGATCGCTCCTGACGAACTGATAGTCGCCCACGACGAACTCGACCTTGCCCCGGGCACCGCCCGCTTCAAGACCGGCGGCGGTCACGGCGGTCACAACGGCCTGCGCGACATCATCAGCGCCCTGGGCAACGAGCGTGGCTACCATCGCCTGCGCATCGGCATCGGTCATCCGGGCGATGCGAAACAGGTCACTCACTACGTGCTCGGCCGCCCCGGCAAGACAGAACACGCCGCCATCGAAGACGCCATCGGTGAGTGCCTGGCCAGCCTGCCCTCTGCGCTTTCCGGCGACTGGGCCAAGGCGATGAACCGGCTGCACAGCTTCAAGAGCACCTGATTGGCGAGTTATCAGTAGAATGGCGCCATCGTTACTCCCGACTTCTTTTTTCAGGACGATCCCATGGGTTTCAACTGCGGTATCGTCGGCCTGCCCAACGTCGGCAAGTCGACCCTCTTCAACGCCCTTACCAAGTCCGGCATCGACGCCGAGAACTTCCCTTTCTGCACCATCGAGCCCAACGTCGGCATCGTGCCGATGCCGGACCCGCGCCTCGATGCCCTGGCCGACATCGTCAAGCCGCAGAAGGTGCTACCCACCACCATGGAGTTTGTCGATATTGCCGGGCTAGTGGCAGGCGCCTCCAAAGGCGAGGGGCTTGGCAACAAATTCCTTGCCAACATCCGCGAGACCCAGGCCATCGCCCACGTGGTGCGCTGCTTCGACAACGACAACGTGATCCATGTGGCTAACCAGGTGGACCCTCAATCC
>JAIVHL010000227.1 GCA_020201075.1 Halomonas sp.
GTAGCCGTTGTAGAGCGCGCTCTGGGACTGGGCATCGTTGAGCACCTTGCCCCAGGTGGGCAGCTCGGGATCGCCCAGACCCAGCACCGCCAGGGACGCCTCCAGGAACACGAAAGTGGGGATCAGGGTCACGAAGGTAGGGATCAGCACCGGCAGGATGCGTGGCAGCATGTAGCGCCACACGATACGCATATCCGAGGCCCCGTAGGCGAGCGCCGCCTCGATATAGGGCGCCTCGCGGATCGGCAACAGCATGGCACGGTAGGTCTTGATGCCGGCGCTGAAGATGCCCAGCAGCACCACCACCCCGAGCATCAGCCAGATGCTGGTGGAGTAGAGGGTGCCCACCATCACCAGTATCGGCAGCACCGGCAGGATCATGTTGACCTCGGTTAGGCGCTGGATCACCGCGTCCACCCAGCCGCGGTACCAGACCCCCACGGCGGCGATCACCAGGGTGGTGAGGGTGGTGCCCACCGCCGCGATCAGCCCGAAGGCCAGCGCCACCGGGGTGCCCCACAGCAGCGCCAGGCTGAGGTCGCGGCGCTGGTGGTCGGTGCCGGCGATACCGTGAACCCGACCGTAGAGCACCAGCTCCGCTTCCAGACCGGCCTGCTCGTCGAACAGCACAGCGTCAAGCAGCAACCGATAGCGGCCATTGAGCACCTCGGGCTCGTCCGGTGTGGCGGTCTGTTCGCCTTGGCCAGCGCGGTCGGCCAGCAGGCCGATATGCGGCGCCAGGCCGCCCAGGCGCCGCTCCAGGCCGCGGTCCTGGGAAAGCGAGATGCGCTCCTGACGGCCGATCCGGTAGCCACCCAGGGGGATCTCGCGGCCGTCCGGCGTCTGCCAAAGCAGCCTGACGAAGGGCGTGCGGTCATGGCCCTCCGCGGCCAGGAAGAGGTTGATCTCGCTGGGGAAGCCGCCATAGGCGTAGTCGAATGCCAGCGGGATCTGTAGCCGCCGCCCCCCCGGGAAAGGCACTGCCTCGACCTCGGCGTCGTGGCTGGCCACCGTCAGGGTGCGAGCCGCGTTGCCGCCGCGCAGGCGGTCGACCCAGACGGGAGAGGCGTTGACCGGGTAGCGCTGCCACATCTCGCCGCCCCGCCAGCGCTCCAGGGCCTCGCCGTAGGGAATCACCACCGGCGTGATGAGTGCCACGCCGCTGAGCAGCAGGATGATCAGCAGCCCTACCACCGCCGAGGGGTAGCGGGCCAGCTCCCGCCAGGCCCTGCGCTCCGTCACGACACTCATCGGCGACCTCCCTTGACCCGCACCCGAGGGTCGAGCAGCGCATAGAGAATATCCAGCGCAAACACGGTCGCCGCCAGCAGGTAGGCGAAGATCACCACCCCACCGATGATCACCGGGGTGTCGCGGTGGCCGATGGCCTGGAACAGCAGCGAGCCGAGCCCCGGCCAGTTGAATACCTGCTCGAGGATGATCGCGCCGCTCCAGAGGCCGATCAGCATCAGCAGAAAACTGGTGATGATCGGCGCCAGCGCGGGGCGCAGGATGTAGCGCCGTTCGATGCGATGGGACGGCAGCCCCTTGGCACGCGCCATCTCCACATAGTCCTCGCTGGAGTGAATCAGGAAGAAGGTCCGCCAGGCGTAGATGGAGACGAAGATCGATGAGAAGAACATCGCCGCCACCGGCAGCAGCATATGGCGGATGAGGCTGGCGGCGTATGCCAGACGACCCTCGGGAGGCGGCGCGGTGACCATGCCCCCGGCGGGCAGCAGCGGGAACACGAAGGCCAGCAGCAGGATCAGGAAGATGCCGTAGAACCAGCCCGGTGCGGCGGAGCTCGGCGCCAGCGCGATCACCGTGCGGTCAAGGGCGCTGCCGTAATGCCGCGATAGCCGCAGAGCGGCGAACACCGCGGTAAAGAACACCAGCAGGTTGGCGGTGCCGAACAGCAGCAGGGTCGCCGGCAGGCGCTCGGTGATGATGTCGCGCACCTCCCGGGAGCCGCGATCGCTGTGCATCTGCTCGGCGCGGCCCAGGTCGAGGCTCATGGCGCGCTGCAGGTAGTCGAGACTGCGCACCACGAAGGGCTGGTCGAGACGCAGCCGCTCCACCTCAAGAGCCACCTGCCCCTCCACCAGGACGTTACGCTCCTCGCCGGGCATGTCGAAGAAGGCCGGATCGGCGCGCACCGTCTCGACCACCTGGCTTCTGATCTGTACCAGGCGCAGCTCATCGACCTGGCCACCCATGTTGGCCACCACGATGGTCAGGTAGACCCCCACCAGCACCGTGGCCAGCAGCGCGACGAGGCGCTGGATGGCGAAGACCAGCAGATGGCGCAGATCGCGCAGCCGGGCGCGACGCAGGGAGGGACGACGCGATTCGGTCGATGTCTCCGGATTCATCGGGGGATCTCCTCGTCGCCTGGCACGGTGGCAAACACATGGGAGGCGAAGGCCGGCAGCGCCACCCGTCGGCTGGTCACCGCCAGTTCCAGGCTGTTGGCCCCGCTACCCAGAGCCGCCAGGGTCTCGGCGTCGAGCACTACCTGCCACTCGCCGTCCCCCAGGGCGACGGCCGCGCCGCGGTGCGCCAGCGCCCCTTGGCCGTCGAACAGCAGATAGTTCACCCCCTGGATCGCTTCCTCCGGGTAGGGCTCGCCCTCCACGGTGACGCTGAGGCGAAACGCCGCGGCCTCGCGCCCCTCGGCGCCGCCCGCGGCAAGGGCGCCCGCGCCGGGCGCATCGCCTGCCGCCACTACCAGGGGGCCATCCAGCACCAGCTCCGGAATCGGCGCCGTGCTCAGGTCGAGCCAGCGATCGGCGGGGTCGGGAAAGCCCTCGAAGCGGCGCAGCACCACGCTGCCCTCCACGGGGTGCACCGAGTGCAGCCGATAGGGGCCGCTGCCCACCCAGAAGTGGCCGAAGGCCTGGTGCCAGGCGGCCAGGGACTCGAAGCGACTCTCGCGCTCCCCCGGCGCCAGCCACTCGCTCAGGGCCGCCTCGTAAGGCAGCTCGGCGGCCTCCCTGGCCTGCTCCAGCAGCCGCGCCAGCGCCGGCAGGCTGGGGCCGGCCACCAGGCTCAGCCAGTCCACCCGCTGGCGATCGGCCTTGTTGGATGAGAATGCCAGCTCGCCGCGGCGCTCGCCGAGAATGCCCAGCATCAGCACGTGCCATGGCAGCGGGGTCGCCGCCCGGGCGGCGACGATGCTCTCGGCGTCGGGGAAGATCTGGTCGCTGTAGATCTCGATCACCAGAGGGTCGGTGGAGACGATCCGCCAGCCTCTGAAGTGGCCTCGAAAGGCCTCGAAGGTGGGGTAATGAAGCGTCCGTGCAGGGCGTTCCAGTCGATCCAGGCCTCATCGGGCACCGCGATACTCGCTTCCCGGGTCACCTCCAGCCATTCCAGGGTGTGTTCCACCGGGACACCCTGCTCCACCGCCACCTCGGCGCGGGTAATGCGCTGGGGATGATAGAGCCCGGTGTAGGGATCGGGCAGTACCACCGGGTCCTGGGTGGCGCGGGTGATCATGCGGTCGAAGGCCCAGTTGCTGCCGGCTACCGGGTTCCAGGGCTCACCCAGCAGGCCAGGCAGCCCCACCACCATGCGCCCGCCGAGACGGTCGGTGTAGCGTAGGGTGTAGGGCCATAGCGCCGAGCCGGAGACCCCGCCGGCGAGGTCCGCGGCCACTTCGACGTTGGCGGCCCGCGCCGAGGCGTTGAGCTGATCCACCAGCCACACCCTGGAGGCGTCTTCCAGGGCCAGTTCGAGGGCCCGAGCCATCATCGCCTGGCGCTCCCCCCAGCTGGCGTAGTCGCGCCGGGAGAGCCGCTCGGCGAGCGCATCGAATTCGGGGGCGGGACGGTAGGCCTGCCACAGCGGCTCGGCGCGCCCGCGAGGCGTGTAATAGAAGCTGAAGTTATCGGCCTGGTCGCGCTGGATCACGATCGAGATCCAGGCGCCGGTGTAGAGATGCCAGTGGCCTGCGGCCGGGTCCGTGGCGATCCACAGCCGCGAGGCCTCCTCGGCGGTGCGGTAGCGGCGTTCCACCTCGAAGCCTTCATCCTCAAGCAGGTTGGCCAGGTAATCTCCCACCCGGCGGCGCTCGTCCTCGGTGCGGATCAGCAAACGCAGGCGCACCGGTTCGCCGCGCCAGGTCCAGAGTCCCGCTTCTCGACGCGCGCCGAGCTCGCGCATGCCGGCGTCGATCGCCTCACGGGCCCGCTCCGGGTCGTGGGCATAGCGCAGCTCCAGCTCTCGAGCCACCTCGGCGAGGCGCGCATAGTCGGGGAAGGCGGTGGAGAGCGGCAGGGTGCGCGGCACGGCCAGGCCCCCGTAGATCTCCTCGGCCACGTGACGACGGTCGATCAACCAGTTGAGCGCCTCGCGTATCGTCGGCAGGGCGAAGGGGTTGAGGCTGCCGTCGGCAAGTTCCGGCCCGGCCGGATTGAGGGTCAGCTCGCTGGACGTGCCATAGGCCAGGTCATGATCGGCGTGGACGGAGTCGCGCAGCCGGTTGACCACCGTGGGGCTCGAGATGCCCTGGCTGAAGAGCTGATGGCTGCCCGACTCGATCAGGCCGGTGACGCGACCCAGGTCGGTCTCGCGCAGGAAGACGATCTCGTCAAGCAAAGCCCCGCTGCGTTGGGCCAGGGCCTCACGTTCGACGTTCAGCGGCGGCGATTCACGGGTCGCGCGTTCCCGCGCGGGCCTATCCTTCAATGGCCACAGCGCCACGGTCACTGCTGCGACCAGCAGCAGCGCACTGATACCCAGTCCCACGCCTCTCATAGTGTCATCTCGGCTTCCGACAAGGCTCAAGGCCTTCTACTGTGACCGAGCCCTGGCGCTGAAGGACAGGCGCGACGGGCGCAGGATTTCAACGCTGCCGCGCCGAGTCGACGTTAGTCAATAGTGGACTCGATCGCCATGGGGGCCTACACCTTGATACATGACTCCCGATCCGACACTCCCCGGTCGCGGCCCCCTGCCGGTGTTTCGTTTTCTGGGGCTGGTGGTGCTGGGCGCGGCGATCGGCGCGGTAGCCGCGATGGTTGCGGCCGGCTTTGTACGCGGCGTGCTGTGGCTCAACGAGCTGCTGCTGATCTCTCCACGCAGCAGGATGATGTTTGCCCATCACGAACTGCTGGTGCTGATCACGGTTGCCGTGCCGACCCTGGGCGGATTGATCGTCGGCCATCTGCATCGCCTCATTCCCGAGCAGCGCCCCCATACTCCCGCCGATGCCATCGCCGCCGTGCAGACCCGGCGCGGCCGGCTGCCGGCCCGAGCAGGAGGTATCACCGCGCTGAGCGCCTTGATCTCGCTGGGCGCCGGGGCCTCGGTGGGTCAGTACGGCCCGCTGGTTCACCTGGGGGCCACCCTGGGTTCGCTGGGCGCGAAGCTAATGCGGCTGGGCCGCTCGGAGGACAATATCACCATCGCCTGCGGCGTTGCCGCGGCCATTGCCACCGCCTTCAATGCCCCGCTGGCGGGCATTATTTTCGCCCATGAGGTGGTACTGCGCCATTACGCCCTGCGTGCCTTTGCGCCCATCGCGGCCGCCGCCCTCGTCGGCCATGTGATCGCCACTCAGGTACTGGCTCAGGGTGCGCTTTTCCACGTCGCCGACACCGCGGTGCCCAGGGCCTGGGAGTTCTGATTCTCAAGCTGGCCGCCACCGCACTCTGCCTGGGCATGGGGTTCAGCGGTGGTGTGTTGAGCCCTGCCCTGGTGATCGGGACGCTGTTCGGAGCGCTCTGCGGTACCCTGGTGGCCACCATCGCCGGCGCCCCACAGGACACCTTCATCTTCTATGCGGTCTGCGGCATGGTGGCTGTCACCGCGCCGGTGATCGGCGCCCCGCTGACCAGCCTGCTGATCGTTTTCGAGCTGACCGGCAATTACGCCCTGACCACCGCGGCCCTGGCCAGCGTGACCCTGGCCAGCCCCATCGCCGCCCAGCTGTTCGGCCGTTCGCTGTTCGACATCCAGCTGCATGGCCGTGGCCTGGACCTCTCCTCGGGTCGCGGCCGGGCCCTGCTGATGGACACCCCGGTGATCGACTACATGACTCAGGAGTGCGTTACCCTCGCCCCCGATACCCCCCTGGACGAGGCCATCACCACCCTGGCTCGGGAGCGCCACAGCGAGGCCTATCTGGTGGATGAACAGGGCCGCTATCACGGCTGCGTGACGCTGGCCGAG
>JAIVHL010000228.1 GCA_020201075.1 Halomonas sp.
AGCGCTGGGCAAGTGAACATCCCGCCGCCCGGCTAGACGAGGAGGTTCAACGGCAGCGCCGACTGCCCAGCCTGCCGGCCCACCTGGATCCAGGCATGATCCAGTCCCTGCCCAAGGCGCCGGGGGTCTACCTGATGCATGGCGAGAACGATCTACCGCTCTACATCGGCAAGAGCCTGAACCTCAGGGCCAGGGTCATGAGCCATTTTCAGGCCGACCACCGACAGGATCGCGAAATGCGCCTGGCCCAGCAGGTGCGTCGCATCGACTGGCATGAAACGGCCGGCGATCTGGGCGCACAGCTGCTGGAGGCGCGACTGATCAAGGAGCGCCAGCCGATCATGAACCGACGCCTGCGCCGCGCCGGGCGGCTGTCGGGGTGGTCATGGCCGCCCGGCGCCAGCCGGCCCAAACTGCAGCGCGCCGATGCCCTCACCGGCAAGGAAGCCGAAGCGATGATGGGCCTGTTCCGCAGCACCCGGGATGCCAACGAGGCGTTGCGCCAGATCGCCACCGACCAGGGGCTCTGCCTGCGGCTGCTGGGGCTGGAAGCAGGACGCGGCGCCTGCTTCGCCAGTCAGCTGGGCCGCTGTCGGGGGGCTTGCCGGGGCGACGAGCCCCTGGCGGATCATACCTTGCGGGCCCGCGAGGCGCTGTCGCGGCTGCAGATCCATCACTGGCCCTGGGAGGGGCGCCTCGCCATCGGCGAGCGGGGACCCACGACTGCGCAGGCCTGGCACCTAGTGGATCACTGGTGCCATCTGGGCAGTGCCGACTCTCTCGCCGGGCTCAACGCACTCGTCGACGCAAGGGGGGCCTTCGACGTCGACACTTACCGGATCCTGCGCCGTTTTCTCGATGGCGATAGCGTCGATCAGCTCACGCTGGTCACCCTGCCGCGTTAGGCAGGCCCGCTAGACTATTCCGCCGCGCGCTGGGCGAGAAACACCTCCACCGACTCGCGAAAGGCCTCGGGCTGTTCGGCATGTAGCCAGTGCCCGGCCTCCAGGGTCACTACCTCCGCCTCGGGCAGCACCTCCTTCAAGGCGGGAAGCATCGCGTCGGTGACGTAAGGAGAGTGCGCGCCGCGCAGCACCAGGGCCGGCCCCGGAAAGGCGCCCTCGCCCGCCGGCGGTCCCATGATGGTCTCGTAGTCGTCCTGGATCTCGTCGAGTCCCAGGCGAAGCTTGAGACCGCCCTGGTCGCCACGCTCCAGGTTGGTGGCCAGGAACAGCCTGACCGCCCTCTCCTTGACATGTTCACCCAGCAGGTCGTCGGCCTCACGGCGATTGGCCGGCCGGCCCTCCTCCAGGCGGCGCAAGCCAGCAAATACCGTGTCATGGTCGTGGCCATAGGCCAGCGGGGCGATATCGCCGACGATCAGCGAGGCCACCCGCTCGGGCGCCATCAGGGCCAGCGAGATCACCACCTTGCCGCCCATGGAGTGGCCGAGCAAATGGGCGCGCGGTATTTCCAGGCGATCCAGCAGCTCGATCACATCCTTGGCCATGGCGTCATAACCCATCCCCTCGGCGTGGGGAGAGCGGCCGTGGTTGCGCAGATCCACGGTAATCACCCGGCGCGACTCCTGCCACGCCTTGACGTGGGAGCGCCAGTTGTCGGCGCTGCCGAACAGGCCGTGGATGACCACCAGCGGCACGCCTTCGCCACCGGTATCCTGGAAGTTCAGCTCTACGGACATGACACTCTCTCCTCGGCCGATTTCTCGGCCAGACTCAGGGACGGGGCCGGGCCGCTTCAGCGGCCCGGGTCTCGACATCGGTGGCCGCCAGCAGTCGACGGCTCAGGGTCGCCAATAGCACACCGTACAGCGGTACGAAGAACAGCAGGCTGATGATCAGCTTGATGACATAGTCGACCCAGGCGATCTCCAGCCAGTTGGCCGCCATGAAGGGGTCGGGGCTGTTATAGAAGGCGATCGAAAAGAAGGCGAAGGTATCGGCCAGGTTGCCCAGCACCGTGGAGATCGCCGGCGCCACCCACCAGGCCTTGAGACCCCGCAGCCGATCGAACACGTGCACGTCGAGCAGCTGGCCCAACAGGTAGGCCATGAAGCTGGCCACGGCGATGCGCGCCACGAAGAGGTTCCACTCCCCCAGGGCCTCGAGGCCGGCGTAGCTGCCCCGCGGGAACACCACCGACACCACGTAGGAGATGACCAGTGCCGGCAGCATCACACGCATGACGATGGCCCGCGCGGGCTCCTTGCCGAACAGTCTCACGGTGAGATCGGTGGCCAGGAAGATGAAGGGAAAGCTGAAGGCTCCCCAGGTCGTGTGGAAACCGAACAGGGTAAAGGGCAGCTGCACCAGATAGTTGCTGGCGGCGATCACCAGGACGTGAAAGGTGATCAGCAGCGCCAGCAGGCGGCGCTGCTGAGCATCGGAAAGCGCAAACATGACAAGATCCTTTTTTAACAGAGGGGTGAGGGAACCCTCATGGAACGGGCCGCCGAGGCAGCGTGCGGTGGCGCATTATACGGACCGCACCCGCCGCTGGCCATGCCCACCCACACAGACGCCGCCCCGAAGGGCGGCGTCATGGCCAGTCGCGTTACTGGCATCGAAACGTGGCGGGTAACGAGAGATCAGACCTGGCGCGAATCGTGGGCAGCGCCCACATCGCGGGACTTCATGGCCTCATGCACGTCCTGCAGGCTTGCCGGATCGTCGATGGTGGAGGGTACCCCGTACTCCTTGCCGTCGGCGATATTACGCAGCAGCTTGCGCAGGATCTTGCCGGAACGGGTCTTGGGCAGGCGATCGACCACCAGCACCTGCTTGAAGCAGGCAATCGGGCCGATCTTGTCGCGCACCAGGGCAATCAACTCCTGCTCGAGGTCATCTTCACGGCCCTCGAAACCATCCTTGGGAATCACCAGGCCGATGGGCAACTGACCCTTCAGGGCATCGTGGATGCCGATCACCGCACACTCGGCGACCGCCGAATGGGCGCCGACGACCTCCTCCATCTCACCGGTCGAGAGGCGGTGGCCGGCCACGTTGATGACATCATCGGTACGCCCCATGATGAATAGGTAGCCGTCCTCGTCCACATAGCCGCCGTCGCCGGTCAGGTAGTAGCCCGGGAAGGCCGACATATAGGCCGAGTGAAAGCGCTGCGGGTCACCCCACACCCCCACCAGACAGCCTGGGGGCATGGGCTGCTTGATCACCACGCTGCCCTGCTCCATCGGCCCCATCTGCTCACCCTCGCGGTCGAGGATCTGCACGTCGAAG
>JAIVHL010000229.1 GCA_020201075.1 Halomonas sp.
CCGCCTTGGCGGGCGTTCGTGGTCGTCGAAGAGCCCCTCGAGACGCTCCAGGGAGAGTGGCTCGCCGGCGGCCAGCAGCGCGGCCTCCAGGATCTCGTCCAGGACCTCGGGATACGCCATGGCGGTCATGGCCGCCCCTCCTCGTCATCGCCCGCGAAGGCGCTCTCGCCCTCGATCTCCAGGTCGTCTGCCTCGCTGTCCCCCTCCTCCGGCGCGCGAACGCGTACGTGGATCGGCGAGAGCGGGGCGTTCTGCACGATCTCGATCATCGCTTCCTTGGCAAGCTCGAGGATTGCCATAAAAGTCACGACCACCCCAGCCCGACCCTCCTCAAGGCTGAACAGCGCCTCGAAGGGGGTAAAGTACCCGTTGCCGAGCCGCTCCATGATGGCCAGCATGCGCGCCCGAGTCGAGAGCACCTCGCGGCTGATATGGTGGGTCTGGGCCAGCTCGGCTCGCCGCAGGATACCCGCCAGGGCGCCCAGCAGCTCACTCAGATCCACCTCGGGATGGATCATCCGGCTCTCCAGCGGCGGCAGCGCCGCCTTCGCCGGAAACCAGTCGCGACCCAGGCGCGGCAGCTCGGCCAGCGCCTCGGCGGCATGCTTGAGCCGCTCGTACTCCTGCAAGCGTCGGATCAGCTCGGCCCTCGGGTCCGCTTCCTCGTCCTCGCCACCTTCCTTGGGCGGGCGTGGCAGCAAGGTGCGCGACTTGATCTCGGCGAGCATCGCCGCCATTAGCAGGTACTCCCCGGCCAGCTCGATTTCCATGGCCTTCATCAGCTCCACGTACTCGATGTACTGGCGGGTGATGGCGGCCACGTCGATGGCCAGGATGTCGAGGTTCTGACGTCGGATCAGGTAGAGAAGCAGGTCCAGCGGCCCCTCGAAGGCCTCCAGGAATACCCGCAGCGCCTCCGGAGGGATGTAGAGATCCTCCGGCAACTCGGTAATCGGCTCGTTGAACAGCCGTCCGAGTACCGTGGCCTGCTGGGCCACAACGACGCTCTGCTCGGGGCTGGCGGTATCGGGAGTGTCGCTCACGCGGCGGGGCTCTCCGGGGACGCAGGATCAACGGGGCAGTCTAGCAAGAGCACGCTCCAGGAGACAGCTCTGACACTCTCCTAACCGGGTTACCGGGTGAGTACGATACGTCACCGGCGACAGGCCTGCAGGGAGGCGCTATGAATCCTTCCCTGGACGCTACCTCGGCCATCCCTGGTCCTCGGACCTCCCTTTCGGCCTATCTCCGGCTCCCCTCGCTGGCAGTGCCCACGACATCCCCCTCTATTATTCCGACTCAGAGGCCTTGCGGTAGCGCCCGACGTAGTCGAAGAGCTTCTCGCGCACCTGCCAGTGGCGTCCCACTTTTCTGCCCACCACGAAATCGGGGTGGCGCAGCCGATGGCGTTCGGCGATGACCGCCTCGGGCGTAGTGGGTCGCCACGGCACCCCCGGCGCCCGCAGATGATCGCGCAGGAAGGCCGCGGCGAAAGCGCCGCGCTGGGCCGGGGTCTCCAGGGCAAACCATTCGCAGAGCGTGGTGCCGTCCTCGTCGTGATAGGTCACCTTGAGGCGAGGCATGCCACGGCCGTTGACCGTAGCCTCCAACTGCATGCCAGCCACACGCAGCACCCGGGCATCGCGCAGGCGCAGCGCCTCCTTGAGCTTGTCGTCAGCGTCCACCAACAGGGTCTCGCAGCCGTGACAGCGCCGGGCGGCGATATCGTTCTCGGTGCCGCAGTCGCCACACACCTTGAAGCGAAAGCGAAAGTCGCACTGGTGCTTTTTACAGGCGCCCGATCCCGCGCCGCGCTCCTTATCGGCGCCCGACCCCGCGCCGCGTTGGCTGACGTGCTCGTTCTCCACCAGCCCCTGACAGCGGCGGCCGAAGTGCTCGATCACCAACTCACCGTCGCGCCGACCCCAGAAGAGGTTGGCGTGGCCGCAGGCCGGGCATTCGACCTGCACCGGCTCGGTGTCGCCGGGCGGCTTCGGCGAGCCCACCTCCGGCGCATAGAGGTCCCAGGGATTGCCGGCATAGTCGAGGATCAGGCAATCGTGCTTGCCAGGCGAGAGGCGCAGGCCGCGGCCGACGATCTGCTGGTAGAGGCTCACCGACTCGGTGGGTCGCAGAATGGCTATCAGGTCGACGTGGGGCGCGTCGAAGCCGGTGGTGAGCACCGCCACGTTGACCAGGTACTTGAGCTGGCGGGCCTTGAAGGCATTGATGAGCCGCTCGCGCTCGGCGGAGGGCGTCTCGCCGGTGATCAGCGCCGACTCGCGCGCCGGCAGGTAGCCGAGGATCTCCTCGGCGTGGGCCACACTGGCCGCGAAGAGCATCACGCCCTGGCGCTCCCGCGCGCGCTCCACCACCTCGGCGATAATCCCCGGGGTGGCGCGATGCCCCGCCACCACCCGGTTCAGCTCCTCCTCGCGGAACAGGCCACCCGCCGCCGTGCCTGACGTGGAGAATAGCGTCGAGAAGTCGTAACGCAGCTCTTGCCCGTCCTTGAAAAGTGCGGCGTCGATCCGCACCGGCTTTGCCAGGTAGCCCTGCTTGACCATCAGCCGCAGCGGCTGCTCGAAGACACAGTCGCGAAAGAAGGTGTCCTCATCGCCGCGCACCATGCCGTGATGGTGGCGATGGTAGATGAAGCCCTGCCCCAACCGGTAGGGCGTGGCGGTCAGCCCCAGCACCTTGAGCCGCGGATTGGCCACCTGCAGATGGTCGATCACCTGGCGGTAGCTGGCATCCTCCTTCGGCGAGACCCGGTGGCACTCGTCGATCACCAGCAGGGTAAAGGGGCCAAGCGGGTGGTCGGGCGCGGCGAAGCGCTCGAGATTGCGTACCACCGACTGCACCGAGCCGAACACCACCTGGCGGCCGCTCTCCTTGCGCCCAAGGCCCGCGCTGAAGATATCGGCCTCGAGACCGTAGGCCAGGTACTTGGCGTGGTTCTGCTCCACCAGTTCGCGCACATGGGCCAGCACCAGCACCCGCCCCCGGGCCAAGCGTGCCAGCTCGGCGATCACCAGCGACTTGCCGCTGCCGGTGGGCAACACCACCACCGCCGGGTCGTCCGAGCCGCGGAAGTGGACCACCACCCGGCGCACCGCCTCCTGCTGGTAGGGACGCAGCGGGGGCGCCGCAGACACAGAAGGCGGCCCGGGGGCCGCCTTCTGTTCGGGGACGTGTAACGCCACGGGGCTCAGCCTACCCAGACACGGGCGTTGCGGAA
>JAIVHL010000230.1 GCA_020201075.1 Halomonas sp.
GATCAGCATGAAGGCCACCAGGCCAAACGCATAGGCGCGCAGGCTCATCGCCGCCATGGCGATATCGTGATCGGTCATGGCCCCGTAGTGGAACAGCGAGATCAGCAGCGGCTCGGCGAGAATCGCCAGGGCCAGAGCGGCCGGCAGGCCGAGCAGCAGCACGGCGCGGATCGCCCAGTCGAGCATCTCGCTGAAGTGCTGGCCGGACTGCTCGGCGTGACGTTTTGAAAGCGCCGGCAAGATCACCGTGCCGATGGCGATGCCGAACACCCCCAGCGGCAGCTCTACCAGGCGATCCGAATAGTAGAGCCAGGAGACGCTGCCCGGCGCCAGCAGCGAAGCGAGGATGGTATCCAGCAGCAGGTTGATCTGGGAGACCGAAACGCCGAACAGCGCCGGCGCCATCAGCACCATGATCTGCTTGACGCCGGGATGCACGAAGCTCGGCCAGGGCCGCGGCATTAGCCCCAGACGCACCAGGAACGGCACCTGGAAGGCGAGCTGGGCGACCCCGGCGATCAGCACGCCCCAGGCCAGCGCCATGGCCGGCTCGGTCATCAGCGGGGTGAGCAGCAGCGCCGCGCCGATCAGCGAGAGGTTGAGCAGCACCGGGGTAAAGGCCGGGACGGCGAAGCGGTTCCAGGTGTTGAGCACGCTGCCGGAGAAGGCGGTCAGCGAGATCAGCAGCAGGTAGGGGAACGTAAGCCGCAGCATGTCAGCGGTAAGCGCCAGCTTGGCCGGGTCGCGGCCGAAGCCGGGGGCAAACACCCACACCAGCCACGGGGCGGCGACCATGAACAGCGCCGTGAGCAGTGCCAGCACCACGGTCAGGCTGCCGGCGGCGGCATTGAGCAGCTCGCGCACCTCGCGCTTGCTGCCCCGGGTCGCGTACTCCGAGAGCACCGGCACGAAGGCCTGGTTGAAGGCCCCCTCGGCAAACAGACGGCGCATGAAATTGGGAATCTTGAAGGCGACGAAGAAAGCGTCCGCGCCGCTGCCCGCGCCGAAAAAGGCGGCAATGACCACGTCGCGCACCAGGCCCATGATTCGCGAGAGCATGGTCATCACGCTGACCACCAGGCCCGAGCGCATCAGCCCGCCGGCCTTGGGGGCCACCACCTTGTCGTGCTCATCCCCCGGGGTGGGGGGTAACTGCTCGCGATCCGTCACGGTTGGGCTCCTCGGCGAACTCGGGGAACGGCGGCCACAAAAAAACCGGCCGCAGCCGGTTTTTTACGAGACGCCTGCCACGCAGGCCGCGTCTCGAAGGCATCTGACCGACTTAGGCAGCCAGGGCCTTGATGCGCTTGTTCAGGCGGCTCTTCATGCGTGCGGCACGCTTCTTGGAGAGCACGTCCTTGTCGGCGATACGGTCGATAACCGGCTGCGCCTGCTGGAACTCAGCCATGGCCTGGGCGTGGTCGCCGCTGTTGATGGCCTTGATGACGCGCTTGATGTAGGTACGCACCATGGAGCGCTGACCGGCCTTCAGTACACGACGGCCTTCGGACTGACGGGCCCGCTTACGAGCTTGCTTGCTGTTTGCCACTGGATGTCTCCTTGGAGATGCTTCGCCGCCCGTGTGATGACGGCATCGATAACGTATTGATCCGGCAGAAAAGTCCGAGACTTTCCGCCGGCTTGGCCATCTGGCCGACCGCTTGACATCAGCGATCGTTCACGGGCCGTGTCTGAGAGGATGGCGCATCCTATCACAGCCCGCGCTGCGCTTGCCATAGTGGCGCGGCTACAACACCACCAGGTTGTCGCGATGGATCAGCTCTGGCGCCTCCATGAAGCCGAGGATCGCCTCGATCTGGTGGCTCGGCTTGCCGAGAATGCGCATCGCGTCGTCGGCGCCATAGTTGACCAGCCCCTTGGCCACGTGATCACCCTGTTCGTCGACACACAGCACCATGTCGCCGCGGCGAAACTGCCCCGATACCGCTTTCACCCCCACCGCTAGCAGGCTGGAACCGCTGTCGCGCAGCACCTTCACTGCCCCGGCGTCCAGAGTCAGAGCGCCGCGCACCTGCAGCTGGCCGGCCAGCCAGCGCTTGCGCGCGGCGATGGGCACCTGGTCGGGACGCAGCAGAGTCCCCAGGCGCTCACCGGCCATCAGCCGGGTCAGCACCTCGGGCTGACGCCCGCTGGCGATGGCGGTATAGGCGCCGGAACGCGCCGCCAGGTGGGCCGCGCGTATCTTGGTGGCCATGCCGCCGCGCCCCAGGGCACCGCCGCCGCCGGCCACCGCAGCCAGCGCCGGGTCGTCGGCACGCCCCTCAAGAATCAGCCGCGCCTCGGCGTTGCTGCGCGGGTCGGCGTCGAACAGCCCCTCCTGGTCGGTGAGAATCACCAGCGCATCGGCCTCCAGCAGGTTGGCCACCAAGGCGCCCAGGGTGTCGTTGTCGCCGAAGCGGATCTCGTCGGTGACCACGGTGTCGTTCTCGTTGATCACCGGCACCACGCGCAGGTCGACCAGGGTGCGCAGGGCCGAGCGGGCGTTGAGGTAGCGCTTGCGATCGGAGAGGTCGTCGTGGGTCAGCAGCACCTGGGCGGTGAGCAGGCCGTGGCGGGCAAAGTGGCTTTCATAGCATTCGGTGAGGCCGTTCTGACCCACCGCGGCGGCGGCCTGGAGCTCGTGCACCGCCGAGGGGCGCACCTGCCAGCCGAGGCGCACCATGCCGGCGGCCACCGCGCCGGAAGAGACCAGCACCACCTCGATACCGCGGCGATGCAGCGCGGCGACCTGATCCACCCAGCCACCGATCGCCGCCTCGTCCAGGCCGCGACCGTCGTTGGTCAGCAGCGCGCTGCCGATCTTCACCACCACCCGGCGGGCGCCCGCCAGCGCCTCGCGGCCTGCCAACTGCTCGTTGCCTGCCATCAGCTCTCAACCCTCACGGCGCGTATTCGACCTCGACGTCATAGTCGTCATCATCGAAATCGTCGTCGTCTGCATCGACCGTCTTGCGCTTGCGGCCCAGCCGCGCCTCGGTGCGGGCAACCGCTTCATCTTCCATGCGCGCACGCATTTCACGAGCCCGCTCGGCGGCCTCCTCGTCCTCGTTCTCCAGCTGGCGCTGTTCGGTCAGCCAGCGGTAGGCGGCCTGCACCAGGGCGGCGGTGCCGTCGGCCGAGATCGCCGAGATACGGAACACCGGGCCTTCCCAGTCCAGGCGGCGAACGATATCGGCGGCGCGCTCCTCGCGCTCTTCGGC
>JAIVHL010000151.1 GCA_020201075.1 Halomonas sp.
ACCCGGGCCCGTTGCCCGCATCTAACTATCATTATGTCCTACCCCCCTGCCCCGACTCCCTGACCCTTGAGGTGACCATGTCCCGCAACCCGCTGCTCGAACCCCATCTGCTGCCCCCCTTCGACGCGATCCGCCCCGAGCACGTGGTTCCGGCCATCGAAGAGCTGCTGGCCGAGAACCGAACCGCCATCGAGGCGCTGGTAGCACGCGCGGAAGCCGAAACGCCTGACTGGGAAAGCCTGGCGTCGCCCCTGGAGTCCCTCAACGACCGCCTGGCCCAGGCCTGGTCGCCGGTTTCCCACCTCAACGGCACGATGAACAGCCCCGAGCTGCGCGATGCCTACCAGGCCTGCCTGGGCAAGCTCTCTGAATACAGCACCTGGCTGGGGCAGCACGAAGGGCTGTTTCGCGCCTGGCAGGCTCTCAAGGAGGGCCCTGCCTGGGCCACGCTCGACGAAGGCCAGCAGCGCACGGTAGACAACACCCTGCGTGATTTCCGCCTGGCCGGGGTCGACCTGCCCGCGGAGAAGAAACAGCGCTACGGCGAGATCAAGTCGCGCCTCTCGGAGCTCGGCAACACTTTTTCCAACCAGCTGCTCGATGCCACTCAGGCCTGGCACCTTGACCTGGCTGACGAGGACCGTTTGGGAGGTCTACCGGAGAGCGCACTCGCCGCTCTACGCGCCAACGCCGACGCCAAGGACCAGCCGGGGTACCGCATCTCCCTGGACTTTCCGAGCTTCTATCCGGTGATGACCTACGCCGAGGACCGCGAGCTGCGCCGCGAAGTTTATACGGCCTTCGTCACCCGCGCTTCCGACCAGGGTCCCCATGCCGGGCAGTTTGACAACGCCCCGATCATGGAAGAGACCCTGGCCCTGCGCCGGGAGCTTGCCGAGCTGCTGGGCTTCGCTACCTACGCCGACTACTCCCTGGCCACCAAGATGGCCGACTCCCCGGCCCAGGCGCTCGCGTTCCTCGAAGACCTTGCCGTACGCGCACTGCCCCAGGCCCAGGAGGAGTACGCCGAGCTCGAGACCTACGCCCGCGACGAACTGGGCATGGCCGATCTCGCGCCCTGGGACGTAGGCTTCGCGAGCGAGAAGCTGCGCGAGGCGCTTCACGCTATCTCCCAGGAGCAGCTGCGCCCCTACTTCCCTGCCCCCCGAGTGGTGGACGGCCTCTTCAAGGTCGTGGAGCGTCTCTTCGGCGTCACCTTCGAGGAGGACGATCAGGCCCCGCGCTACCACAAGGATGTGCGTTTCTTTCGCATTCTCGAGCAAGGCGCGCCGATCGCCGGCTTCTACCTGGACCCCTACGCTCGCGAGGGCAAGCGCGGCGGCGCATGGATGGACGAATGCCGGGTGCGCCGACTGGAAGGCGATGAGCTCCAGATGCCGGTGGCCTACCTGACCTGCAACTTCACCCGCCCGGTGGGCGAGCGCCCGGCGCTGCTGACCCATGACGAGGTCACCACCCTGTTCCACGAGTTTGGTCACGGCCTGCACCATATGCTGACCCGGCAGACCGTTGCCGATATCTCCGGCATCAATGGGGTAGCCTGGGACGCCGTGGAGCTGCCCAGCCAGTTCATGGAAAACTACTGCTGGGAGCGTGAAGGACTCGACCTGATCGCAGGCCACGTCGACAGCGGCGAACCGCTGCCCGGCGAGCTGCTCGAGAAGCTGCAGGCGGCCAAGAACTTCGAATCCGCCATGGGCATGTTGCGCCAGCTGGAGTTCTCGATCTTCGATCTGCGCCTGCACCACGAACTGGCCGCCCCGACGGCGGCTGAGGTCCAGGCGCTGCTCGATGGCGTGCGCGATAGCATGTCGGTGTTACCCCGCGCCGACTTCAACCGCTTCCAGAACGGCTTCGGCCACGTCTTCGCCGGCGGCTATGCGGCGGGCTACTACAGCTACAAGTGGGCCGAGGTGCTCTCCGCCGACGCCTGGAGCGCCTTCGAGGAAGCGGGTATCTTTGATCCCGAGACCGGCCGGCGCTTTCGCACCGAGATTCTCGAACAGGGCGGCGCCAGGGATGCCGCCGAGCTGTTTCGCGCCTTCCGCGGTCGAGAGCCCAGCGTCGAGCCGCTGCTGCGTCATAGCGGCATCCGTGCCGCCTGACCCACCCACACAGCCCGCCCCCACGCCCCGGCCTGCCGCCGGGGCCCAACAGGAGCCATCATGGCCGTCCAGAAACGCTTTATCGCCGGCGCCATCTGCCCACGCTGCGCTGAGATGGACCGCATTCGCAGCTGGGAGCAGAACGGCATCCGCTATCGAGAGTGCGTGAGCTGCGACTTCTTCGAGCAGCTGCCCATCGAGGACGAGGCCGCACCGGAGCTCAACACCCGTGTCAACCAGCCCCGCGAGGAGCAGACCCGCCAGGATATCCAGACCGTGAAGATCCTCGACCCCAAGGCGCGGTGACATGACCCGCCAGGGATTGGCGCAGGCGCTGCTGTCGCGGCGCCACCAGCTCGAAGGACTGGGGCTGGCGGCCGCGGCAGCACTCTTGGTAGCGCGCCATGACCTCGCCACCCTGGCCGCCGGACTGGGGCTTTTTCTGTGGACTTTCCTTCGTCGGCGCCGGGCTCGTGACCCTGCCGGGTGCCATCGCGCTGCTTTTTGGGGCCAACCTCGGCACCACCACTGGCGCCTGGTTGATCGCCGCCTTTGGTCTGCGCTTCGATCTCGCCCAGTTCGCCATGCCCCTTCTAGCCCTTGGGCTGCTGGGCTCCCGAGTGCTCAAGGACGGCCGCGCCGCGGCGGCCGGGGTGCTGCTGGGCATCGGCCTGCTGTTCCTGGGCATCGATTTCATGAAGCTGGGCTTCGAGGACTGGCAGGACGGTCTCACCCTGGACGGCCTGGCCGGTGACAGCGCCTGGCACTGGCCGCTGTTCGTGCTGTTCGGGGTGGTCGCCACGGTGGTGATGCAGTCGAGCCATGCCACCCTGCTGATCACCCTGGCCGCTCTGGCCGGGGGTCAACTGCCCTACCTGCCGGCCCTGGCCATTGCCATCGGCGCCAACGTCGGCACCACCGTCACCGCGGTACTCGGCGCACTCGGCGCCGGTGCCGCGGCGCGCCGCTTGGCCGGGGCCCACGTAGTGTTCAACCTGACCACCGCGACCGTGGCGCTGGCGCTGCTGGTGCCGCTGGCCTGGCTGGTGGACGAACTTGGAGAACTGATCGGCCTGGCGGCAGACGCCTGGCCGCTAAAGCTGGCGCTGTTTCACACCCTGTTCAACCTGCTCGGCGTCATGCTGATGCTGCCGCTGATCCCGCGCCTCGCCGCGCGGCTGGAGCGGCTGTTTCCCGATCCCTCGCGGATTCCTCCGGCTCAGGCCAAGTACCTCAACACTACCGCCCTGCAGCACGCCGATACCGCCCTGGCCGCCATGGAGCAGGAGTGCCAGCGACTCAACCGTCGCGCCTATCACCTGCTCTGTTCGGCGATCCTGATGCCCAGCGGCGAGGTCATCGGCCACCCGCCCTCTCGGGATGTGGTCAAGGCGCACATCGACCCGACCGGCTGGCCCATGGTCAATACCCGCTACCACGAGCAGATCAAGCCGCTGATGGCGGAGATCCTGGCGTTCTACGCGCGACTCGATATGCCACTCATCCCGGAGCAGGAAGCCAGGCTCGAGACCCTCTATGCGCGCACCCTGCGCATGGTGGAGGCGGTGCGCTTCGGCGAGGTACTCCAACGCAGCCTGATGCGCCATGCCGCCCCGGCCAGCCCCCTGCGCGAGGCCCATGACGATATCCGCCTGGCCCTGGCCCAGGGTCTCAATCGCCTCGCCGCCGCGCCCGACTCGGCGGATACCACCTCGCCCATCGACGCGGTGCGTCAGCGCTGGCAGCGGGCCCTGGCCGAACGTCTGCGACAGCATCGCCTCGATCCCTGGCTGGCCTCCTCGCTGATGAACGACCTGCACCAGGCCAGTCGCCTGATGGGAGCCCTGACCCCTCCTGAGGCGATATGAGTGGCAAACAGCGAGTGATTCGCCGTGCGGATATCCACACACAGCAAATCCGCCTTGCGTGCGGACTTCCAGCCGGGGGCCGCGTCGTCCGCTTCGACCTTCGTCGCGCAACATGAACGCAAGCAACTGACGTAATTGGCTTTCCTTCCACATGGCCCAGCGTTTGCCATAGTTAGCGTTGAATAGAGCGTACGCTCAACGACAGCGGGTTCAGGTAGAGCTGCCAAACTGAAACGGCAGTTGCCAGGCTCCTGCCCCGGCATCACCAACGATAATCAGCAACAGGAATCACGCCATGCGCCATCTCTCCACCAAACTGCTCGCCGGCACCGTCGCCGGCTCCCTGCTCGTCGCCGCGGCGGCTGCCCAGGCTGACCGCAGTGACTGGCCGGATAACTTCACCGTGGGCACCGCCAGTCAGGGCGGCACCTACTTCGTCTACGGCTCCGGCTGGGCCAACCTGATCTCCGATGAGCTGGATGTCTCCGGCGGCGGCGAGGTAACCGGCGGTCCGACCCAAAACCTGGCGCTGGTCCACACCGGCGATATCGCCCTGGGCTTGACCACCATGGGCCCGGCCGCTGAAGCCGCCGCCGGCCAGAGCCCGCTGGCGCCCGGCATCGCCATGGACAACGTTTGCGCCCTTTTCCCGATGTACGAGACCCCGTTCTCTATCGCCGCGCTCTCCAGCTCGGGCATCACCAGCATCTCAGAAATTCCAGACGGCGCCCGCATCGGCTTCGGTCCGGCGGCCTCCACTTCCGACACCTACTTCCCGGCAATCCTGGAAGCGCTCGGCGTTGATTTCGATCGCCGCAACGGCGGCTGGACCGACCTGGGTGGCCAGCTGCAGGACGGCCTGCTGGACGTCGTCGCCTTTGCCGCGGGCATTCCGATTCCGGCAGTGAGCCAGCTCGAGGTGCAAACCGATGTGAACATTATCGAGTTCACCGAGGATGAGCAGGCTCAGGTACTCGAGGCCTTCCCGGTAGCGGCCTTCCAGATCCCCGCCAGCACCTACAACACTCTGGAAGAGGATGCCCGCGCGGTCTCCATGTGGAACTTCTCCATCGCCGGCTGCGACGTGTCGGAGAGCTTCATCTACGAAGTGACCAAGCTCACCATGGAAAACAACGACAAGATGCGGAACGTGCACCGTAGCGCTGAAACCTCCATTCCGGAGAACATCGTGCACAACCGCGTGCTGCCCTTCCATCCGGGCGCCGTTCGCTGGTACGAGGAAAACGGCTACGAGATCCCCGACAACCTGAAGCTGTAAGCCAACCGACACCGTAAATCCCGCCCCGCGTCGCTATCCGGCGCGGGGCGACTTGCTTGCCGTTCCGACTCACACCCGAGGGTGAACCCCCCATGAGCAACTCTCCCGATACCCGTCCCGGGGCGTCCGAGGAGGCCATCGACCAGGCACCCGAGACCATTGCCGCGGGCGTCGACGAGGAGGTCGTCGAGTCAAACCGGCGTCTCTACGTCGGCTGGCAGTGGCTACTGTTCGCCGCCCTGGCCATCGCCTACTCCAGCTTCCACCTGATCTCGCTCAACGTCTATCCGATGGAGACCTGGTCGTTTCGCATTGTGCACATCGCCGGTGCGCTGATACTCGGCTTCGCTCTTTACACCGGCACCCGCTTCGCCGGCGAGGGCAGCGTAAAACAGTCGCCGGCCTGGCTGGGCTGGATCAGCTACGCCCTGCTGGTTCCCGCCGGCTACGCCCTCTTCCAGGTCTACCGGATGCAGCAGATCATCAGTGGCGGGACGATGCGCGTTGACCCCGCCATCGAGGCCTGGCACTTCGGCTACCCGCTGATCTTCGCCACTAGCGCCGCAATCCTGCTCTCCTGGGGATACCGCCAGGTGCGCGAGAAGCTCTCTCCTCCAGACCTGGTGCTGATGGTCAGCGCCCTGGCCGTGGCCGGCTACCTGATCCTGATCTACGGGACCCCGCTACGCGCCTCCACCGGCACCTCATTCGCCCCCATCGGCATCTCCTACGCGGCGCTGGCCGGTTCTCTGCTGATCCTTGAACTGACCCGCCGCGTGACCGGCATGGCGCTGGTCGTGATCTCGGCGATATTTCTGCTCTACGTCTTCGCCGGCCCCTACCTGCCCGGCTTCCTGGGCTACCCGGGCCTGTCGTTCAACCGCTTCTTCAGCCAGGTCTACACCGACGCGGGCATCCTCGGCCCGACCACCGCGGTCTCCTCGACCTACATCATCCTGTTCATCATCTTCGCTGCCTTCCTGCAGGCCTCCAAGGTAGGTGACTACTTCGTCAACTTCGCCTTCGCCGCCGCCGGTCGAGCGCGGGGCGGTCCAGCCAAGGTCTCGATCTTCGCCTCGGGGCTGATGGGCATGATCAACGGCACCAGCGCCGGCAACGTGGTCTCCACCGGCTCGCTGACCATCCCGCTGATGAAGAAGGTGGGCTATCCCGCCAAGAGCGCCGGGGCCATCGAAGCCGCTGCCTCCACCGGCGGGCAGATCATGCCGCCGATCATGGGCGCCGGCGCCTTCATCATGGCCGAGATCACCGGTATCCCTTACACCGACATCGCCGTGGCGGCGCTGATTCCGGCCATCCTCTACTTCCTCTCGGTTTACTGCATGGTGGACTTCGAGGCGGCCCGCAAGGGCATGCGCGGCATGCGCAAGGACGAGATCCCGCTCTTCTCGAAGCTGGTCAAGCAGGTCTACCTGTTCGCGCCGATCATCATCCTGATCGCCGCCCTGTTCATGGGCTACTCGGTGATTCGCGCCGGCACCCTGGCCACCGCCTCAGCCGCCGTGGTGAGCTGGTTCTCGCCCAACAAGATGGGCATCCAGTCGATCCTCCGAGCGCTGCAGCTGGCCGGCACCATGGCGATCCAGATCATTGCCGTGTGCGCCTGCGCCGGTCTGATCGTCGGCGTCATCTCGCTGACCGGTGTCGGCGCGCGCTTCTCCTCGCTGCTGCTCGGCCTGGCCGGCGTCAGCCAGCTATTGGCGCTGATCTTCGCCATGTGCATCTCGATCCTGCTGGGCATGGGCATGCCGACCACCGCCGCCTATGCGGTGGCCGCCTCGGTGGTAGCCCCCGGCCTGATCAACATCGGCATCCAACCGCTGGTGGCACACTTCTTCGTGTTCTACTTCGCGGTGGTCTCGGCGATTACCCCACCGGTGGCCCTGGCCTCCTATGCCGCGGCGGGCATCTCCGGCGCCAATGCCATGGGCACCTCGGTGGCCTCGTTCAAGATCGGCCTGGCGGCCTTCATCGTGCCCTTCATGTTCTTCTACAGCCCGGCCATGCTGATGGAAGGCAGCTGGCCGCAGATCCTGCGGGTCGGCGTCACTGCCACCCTGGGCATCGTGCTGCTGGCGGGCGTGGTGCAGGCCTGGTTCTTCGGCCCCGTGAAGGCCTGGCAGCGGGTGGTCATGCTGGTCGGGGCCATCTTCATGATCTATGGCGGCATCTATACCGATGTGGCCGGCTTTGCCATCGGTGCCGCCCTGTTTCTGATGCAGCGCAAGCTGCACGGCGGCGGCAGCTCATCCAGCACGGCCGCCTCCGGGTAGCTCTGGCGAACGACACCGGTGAGCAACACCGACGCAAAGGGGCCCTGCCAGTAACTGGCAGGGCCCCTTTCTTATTGAGTGACGGGCGTTCAGCCGACAATATTATCCAGAATCTTTAGACTTGGCGCGGCCTGGTTGAGCGTATAGAAGTGCAGCCCCGGGGCACCGCCGTCGAGCAGGCGCTGGCAGAGCCGCGAGATCACCTCTTCGCCGAAGGCCGCGATGGCCTCGCTGTCGTCGCCATAGGCCTCGAGCTGCTTGCGGATCCAGCGCGGGATCTCGGCACCGCAGGCCTCAGAAAAGCGTGCCAGCTTGGCATAGTTGGTGATCGGCATAATGCCCGGCACGATAGGCGCCTCGACCCCCAAAGCGCGGGCACGCTCAACGAAATGAAAGTAGGCGTCGGCATTGAAGAAATACTGGGTGATCGCCAGGTTGGCGCCGGCCTTCATCTTGCGGGCGAAGTTCTCCACGTCGCGCTCGAAGCTCGGCGCCTGGGGATGAGACTCCGGGTAGGCGGCCACGGCGATCTCGAAGTGGTCACCGGTCTCCTCGCGGATAAATGTCACCAACTCGTTGGCATAGCGCAGCTCACCGATGCCTCCCATGCCCGATGGCAGGTCGCCACGCAGTGCCACCAGGCTATCGATGCCCTCTTCACGGTAGCGGGCCAGCAGTTCGCGCAGCGGCTGCTTTTCGCTGCCAATACAGGAGAGATGCGGAGCGGTAGTAATGCCCGCTTCCCGCACCTGGAGCACGGTGTCCAAGGTACGGTTCTGCGTAGAACCGCCGGCGCCGTAAGTCACCGAGAAGAAACGCGGGTTACGTGCTGCCAGGGCATCGCGCACGCCGGCAAGCTTCTCCCGACCGGCGTCGGTGTTGGGCGGGAAGAACTCGAAGCTGACGCCAAGCGGATGTTCCTGGGTGCTCATCGGTGCTCCTCATGAAGCGAATGCATGATGGGACATTGTGACGGTTCGTCTGCGGGGCCACTAATGAAAGATTCGCGACGGCACAGCAATCTGATTCATGTTGGCGCCACACCGGCAAGCAGGCATCATGGCCCTTTTCATCGGGATGCCCTCATGCAAGCTCTCGACCCCAGCGCCCTGATGGGCCCCCTGTGGACGCTGCTGGCCTATGTCGCCCTGGGCTGGCTGGCCGCTCGCCGGCTCGCCATCGACCCTCGCCCCATCGCTACCCTGCTGATCTACCTGATCGCTCCGCTGACCTTCTTCCGCGGCCTGACGCTGGGTGGCCCGACCCCGGGCTACCTGCTGCTGACCCTGGCTACCTTCCTGGTCGCGAGCCTTGTGGCGGTGGCGGCACACCGCCTGACTCGACACGCCTTCGCCCCCCAGGAGAGCGCCCTGCTGGCGTTTTCGGCCGGCACCGGCAACACCGGCTATTTCGGGCTGCCGGTGGCCATGGTGCTGCTGCCCCCGGAGGGGGTCACCCTCTACCTGTTCTGCGTGCTGGGCATCACCCTCTACGAGTTCACGGTGGGCTTCTATCTCTCCGCGAGGGGCCGGTTTTCGGTGGCCGAGAGCCTGGCCAAGATCGTGCGCCTGCCGCTGATTTACGCCTTCCTGGCGGCGCTGGTGGTCAGCGGCCTGGGCTTCGAGGTGCCGACGGGCGCCATGGAGGCGCTCGCGGTGTTTCCGTCGACCTATACCCTGCTGGGCATGATGATCATCGGCATGACGCTGGGCCGGGTAAGCCTCAGGGAGGTGGATGGCTATTTCATCGGCGTCTGCGTGGCGGTGCGCTGCGTGGTCTGGCCGCTGCTGGCACTGGCCGCGGTGCTGGGGCTGCAGGCGCTTGTCCCCCTGTCGCCGGAGCTGGCCATGGCCATCCTGCTGCTTGGCGTGGTGCCCATGGCCGCCAACGTGGTGGTGGTGGCCATGGAACTCGGCATCTCGCCGGCCAAGGGGGCGCAGGCGGTGTTGCTGACCACCCTCGCGGCGCCGCTGCTGATCCCACTCTACCTGTCGCTGATGATGCGGCTGGCCGGGCTGTAAGCATCTCGGGTGCGAGAAGCTCTACCGGCGACAGGCCTGCGAGCGGGGCCGGCCTTCCGGAGGCGCTGTGAATACGTCCCTGTACGCTACCGACGCCATCCCTGGCGTAGGACCTCCTCGTCGGCCTGCCCCCAGCGCTTCTCGCCGCTAGTTCAATAGCGGTAGCTGTCGGGCTTGAAGGGGCCATGGGCCGGCACGCCCGTGTAGGTCTCCTGGGCCGGGGTGAGGCGGGTAATCACTCCCCCGAAGCCCTCCACCATGTAGCGGGCCACCTCCTCGTCCAGGTGGCGCGGCAGCACCGTGACGCCCAGCCCCTCGCGCTTCTCGTCCTCCGGCAGGTCGGCGAAGCGCCCCTGGTAGAGATGCATCTGCGCCAGCACCTGGTTGGCGAAGGAGCCGTCCATCACCCGGGAGGGGTGGCCGGTAGCGTTGCCCAGGTTTACCAGCCGCCCCTCGGAGAGCAGGATCAGGTAGTCGCGGCTGGCCGGGTCGAAGTCCCCCGGCTTGCTGTCGCGGTAGACCTTATGCACCTGAGGCTTGACCTCCTCCCAGTGCCACTGGCGGCGCATGTAAGCGGTGTCGATCTCGCTGTCGAAGTGGCCAATATTGCAGACCACGGCACCCGGCTTAAGCGACTCGAGCATGGCCGCGTCGCAGGCGTTGATGTTGCCGGTACAGGTCACCACCAGGTCGATCCGGCCGAGCAGTGCTCGATCGATGCTGGTGGCACCGCGGTTGATGCCGTCCACATAGGGGGAGACCACCTCGAAACCGTCCATGCACGCCTGCATGGCACAGATCGGATCGACCTCCGCCACCTTGACGATCATGCCCTCCTGGCGCAGCGAGGCCGACGAGCCCTTTCCCACGTCGCCGTAGCCCACCACCAGCGCCTGCTTGCCGGACAGCAGGTGGTCGGTGCCGCGCTTGATGGCATCGGACAGCGAATGGCGACAGCCGTACTTGTTGTCATTCTTCGACTTGGTGACGGCGTCGTTGACGTTGATGGCCGGTACCCGGAGCAAGTCATCGCGCAGCATCTCCTCCAGCCGGTGAACCCCGGTGGTGGTCTCCTCGCTGATGCCGTGGATGACATCGAGGAGTTCCGGACGCTTATCGTGCAGCAGGGCGGTCAGGTCGCCGCCGTCATCCAGCACCAGATTGGGTGCCCAGCGATCGGGGCCCGCCACGGTCTGCTCGATGCACCACCAGAACTCCTCCTCGCTCTCGCCCTTCCAGGCGAATACGGGGATGCCGGCGGCGGCAATGGCGGCGGCGGCGTGATCCTGGGTGGAAAAGATGTTGCAGGACGACCAGCGCACCGAAGCCCCCAGGTCGATGAGCGTCTCGATGAGCACCGCGGTCTGGATGGTCATGTGGATGCAGCCGGCGATGCGAGCCCCCGCCAGAGGCTGCTGCTCGCGATACTTCGCGCGGATCGTCATCAGCGCTGGCATCTCGGTCTCGGCGATGCGGATCTCGCGGCGCCCCCACTCGGCCAGAGAAAGATCGGCCACCCGGAAGTCCTGATGCGTCGGCGTGGTAACGGCGGGCTGGTTCATGGATCACCTCTTCTTTGCAGGGAAAAGCATGACCTTCACTATAGGCCCCATCTCGCATCGACCGTCAAATCGGTTTTTTCTCATGGCATGAACCTCTCCACGCCGGCATCGGCCAGCCGTGCCACCAGGCGATTCACTTCAGGATCGGTGAAGAAAGCTCTCAGTGCCCGCGCCCGCACCGGCCCAATACCCGGCTCCCGCGCCCATTCGTCCACCGAGCGTGCCGCCATCGCGGCCCAACCTGCCGGCAGCGCGGATTCCACGCCGGGTGGGGCTCCCAGGGCCTGTAGCCACCGAGGAAAAGATCGGGCCCGCGCCGCCGTGAAAGCGGCCATCAGATCTGCCGCGCGCACCGGACCGATCCCATGAGCCGCCTTCAGATCCAACGCGTCCAGGCTCATCCAGTCGAGCAGCCCATCGATCTTCCCTGCCCGGATAAGGGCCCGCCAGGTGCCGGAGCCTAGTCCTGACAGACTCAGGGCTTCGGGGCCCGCGAGCCAGACAAGGCGCTCCAGGAACTGTTCCTCGCACCCAGGCGCCAGGCGCAGACAGCTCAGGGCGTGGTACTCGGAAGGATCAGGGACGACGAGTGGCTTCCGTTTTTCTGCCTGCCAGGCCACGTCCCGCAGCTGGGGAATCGTCAGCCCCGCCAGGGCGATCACCACGTGATCACCGGGACGAATGTCGTGGACACGCCACTGGTCCAGGGAGCCCAGCGACACGCGCCGAATGGTGCGTCCCTCCAGCGCCAGCGGGTAAAGCAGCAGCACCGGCGTCACTCTCCCACTGCGCCCGATCCGAAAGACCACGCCACGCACCTCGGCAAGCGCCTCCCGGGCGGGATGCTTCCAGGCCACCGCCCAGTCGGGCGGCTCGGCGCGCCAGGCCTCCCCGGTCGGGCGCGAGGCCTGGCGCAGCACCACACCGTCGGTGGCAAACGGCTGGGGCCCGTGGAAGAGTGCCTCGCGATAGCGCGACACTGCGGCGATATCGGCCACCGGAAGGCTCCATTCTGCGGTATCGCCAAAACCCAATCGCAACAGCGTGGCGAGCCGCTCGGCCATCTCCTCGGGGCCGTCGGGCCAATCCCAAATAAAGAGCCCAATGTCGGCTGCTGCCTCGGGATCCAGCGCTTCCCGAGCCATCAGGCCAGCCACCCGCGCACGGGCGCCTGCGTCGCCCTCGTCCGCCTGCACGTGCCCGTCGAAGCGCCGATAGAGCTCGCCCTGCAGCACCGCATCCCGTACCTCGGGCAGCCGCCGCGGCACGGCGGAAATACGCCGGGCATGGCGGGTCCAGTCCTGTCCGCTGACGCCATCGCCGCGGCTGATGGCCCGCACCAGTTCGCCACGCTCATACACCAGCGTCACTGCCACGCCGTCGACCTTGGGCTGAATCCAGACGTCGTGGCGGCGCAGCAGCCAGCGCTCCACCGCCGACCGATCGGGCAGCTTGGCAAGCCCGGTCTGGGGCAAGGGGTGCGCGGCTTCACCGCCCGAGTGCCTCGGCACCGGAAGCGCGGGCACCCGCTCGGGGTAACAGCGCCGCCAGCGCGCAAGCCTTGCTCGAGCCTGGTCGTAGACATCATCACTGACCAGCGACTCACCGCGTCGGTAGTAGGCCTCATCCCACTCGGCGAGGCGTTCAACCAGCGTGTGTACCGCCACCGCAGCGGGTGGCGGCGGGCAGGGCTCGGCAAAGGCGGGCGTCAAGAAAAGAGGCAGGAAGGCGGCCAGCCACAGCAGGCCGACGAGGAGACGCTGGCGCATAGGCGGCCCCGCTTGGCGAGAAACTTGATCTCATCATAGCAACAGGCCCCGCGCGGCGATGCCGGCGAGGCCTGTCATCTGGCGTAGGCGCTGGCTTACACGCCGGCGGCCTGGCGCAGAGCGTTGGCGCGATCCGTATTTTCCCAGGGGAAGGCCGTGAAGGTCTCGGTGTGCTCCTCGCCCTGGGCATCGGTCCAGGTATAGGAGGTCTCGAAGGGCTCGCGGCCAAAGTGGCCATACGCCGCGGTGAGCCGGTACATGGGATGCAGCAGGTCGAGCATGCGGGTAATGGCATGGGG